>JAABSJ010000151.1 GCA_011390515.1 Oscillatoria sp. | reverse complement strand
CCTTGGCAACCCACCCAGAAACCGGGTTTCTGCCATAACTTTTGCTACTTTATCGAGATTGTCGAAAGAAACCCGGTTTCTTAACCCTTGGTAAAGAACCCAGAAACCGGGTTTCTGCCATAACTTTTGCTACTTTATCGAGATTTGATGAAGAAACCCGGTTTCTTAACCCTTGGTAAAGAGCCCAGAAACCGGGTTTGGTGCATAACTTTTGCTACTTCCCCGAGATTGTCGAAAGAAACCCGGTTTCTCCACCCTTGGCAAAGAGCCCAGAAACCGGGTTTCTGCCATAACTTTTGCTACTTTATCGAGATTGTCGAAAGAAACCCGGTTTCTCAACCCTTGGTAAAGAACCCAGAAACCGGGTTTGGTGCATAACTTTTGCTACATCACCGAGATTGTTGAAAGAAACCCGGTTTCTCCACCTTGGTAAAGAACCCCAAAACCGGATTTCTGCCATAACTTTTACTATCTATAGTGGTTCCCGGACTCATAGCTTACAGAGACTTAAAGGAGTGCGAGCATCTTGCTCGCTTTCTTTACAATTAATTTATCCTTCACCCCCACTCATTCTCTGACTTCCTAACTCAGCGGCTAACCATAAAGCAGATTTCATACTAGCACAATCGGCAATGCCTTTTCCTGCGATATCGAAGGCGGTGCCGTGGTCCGGGGAGGTGCGGATGAAGGGTAAGCCGATGGTGGTGTTGACGGCTTTATCGAAGGCCATTAATTTGACGGGAATTAAGCCTTGGTCGTGGTAGAGGGCGAGATAGGCATCATGGGCATTTGTAGCGGTTCCAAACCAGGCTTGTGCGGGTTTGACCCAGAGGGTATCTGGGGGAATTGGTCCATCGATTGTGGCTTGAGGATGGATGTTTTGTTGTTGTTTAATCCAGGGAATTAACCAGTCTTTTTCTTCTGTTCCAAGTTGTCCATTTTCTCCACTGTGGGGGTTGAGTCCGGAGATGGCGATGCGAGGGGTTTCGATGCCGAAATCCTGGCGCAGGCATTCGATTAAGAGGTCTAGTTTCCAGGTGAGAAGTTCCGGGGTGAGGGCGTCGGGGACTTGGCGGAGGGGGATGTGGGTGGTGGCGAGGAGGGTGCGCAGCGTCCAGTGGCTGTGGGGGGATTTGGCGACGAATAGCATTCCGAAGCGTTTGATTTGGGCGCTTTCGGCGAGGAGTTCGGTTTGTCCGGGATAGGGATGTCCGGCAGCTTTCCAGCAGGTTTTGGCGATGGGTCCGGTGACGATCGCCTGGTAGTCTCCGGCAAGAGTTCGGGCGATCGCCGCTTTCATATAGGCAAAACTCGCGCCACCGGATGCAGCATTGCCGGTCCCGAGGGCGATCGCCTCTTGGTTGAGGTCAATATCTAGGATAGGAAACCCTTCAGGATCGGCGATCGCTGTCTGTGGTTTGAGTTGTTGATAACACTGTTGCAGCAGTTTCCGACTGCCCACGAGGGTGATTTGACAATTTTGGGCAATTGCGGGGTCTGCAAGGGCTTTAAGGATGACTTCCGGACCGATTCCGGCAGGGTCTCCCAGGGTGACGGCGAGATGGGGACGGTTGGGGGTTGGGGGTTGGGTTTCCATGAGGATTTTAGGAGGCGATCGCAGATACAGCATATCGTCGTTACAACCCGCACCCTGAAGGGTGGGGCTACACAGACGAAGCCTGCCTAAGCGCTGGCGCGCAGGCTACGCCAAACGCAGGCTAAGAGTACAGCATATCGTCGTTCAAATTTGGTATTAAAGAACTATTGTACTCTTTAGCCTGCGAAGGCAGGCTTTGTTCGTATAGCCCCACCCTTCAGGGTGCGGGTTTTGGCGCAATCCGTTTGGGCAGTCCGTGGATTTCTTAAAACTTAACAATTTAGATGAATTTGAATTGGATGACCATGATAATATATTAGAGGACAAGTGTTTGTTGCTATTTTAACGTTTTAGAGCGACGGCTCTTTATGAATATCGGTTAACAGCACGCAAACGATGCCTAACTAAAAGTTAACCCGGTTGTATCGTCATGAACCAGACAAAACCCAACGAGCATGAGTCAATTTATCAGTTAAAAGTCACCATCAAAGAAAGTGAACCTCCGATTTGGCGCGAAATTCAGGTTCGCAGTCACATTACCCTGTATAAACTCCAGCGGATTTTACAAGTGGTGATGGGATGGGGAAATACCCATCTGCATCAATTCACCATTGATGGAACTTGTTACGGTCAATCTCACCCGGAATATGGTTTAGAAATGAAAACCGAGCGCAGGGCGAGATTAGATGAATTAGTGCCGGAAGAAAATGCCAGCTTTCTCTATGAATATAATTTAGATGATAGTTGGTTGCATCACATTACCGTCGAAAAAATTCTGGAACCGACTCCTGGGGTGCATTATCCCCGGTGTGTGGCAGGCGATCGCGCTTGTCCTCCAGAAGAATGTGGCGGCATTCGCGGCTATGCCGAGGTGTTGGAAATCCTCAAAAATCCAGAAGATCCAGACTATGCAGAAACCCGAGAATGGGTGGACGAAGATTTTGACCCCGAGGTATTTGATATCGATGAGGTGAATCGCCATCTCAAAGCGATTCGATAAATCTAGGAAAGATTGGGGAATATAGACTCGACAATCTCTATCGCCGTCTTGTCAGGGTAAATTAGACCTCTTGCAAAATAACGGATTGATCCCCCCAACCCCCCTTAAGAAGGGGGGCTTTAGAGAATTTTGCAAGAGGTAAATTTAACATACCCTGACAATTGCGCTGTGGGAGAAGGGGTACAATTACCTTTACTATTCAGCCTGCGTAGGCAGGCTTTGTCCGCAAGTGCCCCACCCTTGAGGGTGTGGGTTTTTATAGACATCTATTCAGCCTGCGTAGGCAGGCTTCGTCCGCAAGTGCCCCACCCTTGAGGGTGTGGGTTTTTATAGACTATTCAGCCTGCGTTTGGCGTAGCCTGCGCGCCAGCGCTTAGGCAGGCTTTGTCCGCAAGTGCCCCACCCTTGAGGGTGTGGGTTTTTATAGACATCTATTCAGCCTGCGTTTGGCGTAGCCTGCGCGCCAGCGCTTAGGCAGGCTTTGTCCGCAAGTGCCCCACCCTTGAGGGTGTGGGTTTTTATAGACTCGTCCAGGATTGGGCAAAATAGAGGGCGATCGCCTACAATTAACAAATCAGATTGAGGACCCTTGACCTTTTTATCAATCAGGACTTAGCATTATGGGGCTAACTATCAGTTATGGTTTTGATTTAGGCTCAAACTCCATTGAACTGGCCCGGGAAAAAATCCACGCCTTGCACCAAGCGGCGATGAACTTACCCTTTGAGAAAGTGAGTGAAGTCGTAGAATTAGCCTGGGAACCCTGCCGAGAACAGCGCAATCAAATGGACGAGCTCCATCGGTTTTTACAATTAGTGGCAGTCCGGGGGATAGAATACGAAAACTCCTACTTTTTTGTAGATCCCGTGCAGTTGATTGCCTTTAGCGTATTGCCGGGAGAGGGATGCGAATCGGCTAATTTTGGACTCGCTCTGTTTCCGGAAACGACGCAAATCAAACGCAGAAAACCTGAACCCGGTGCAGACCAGAATGAGATAAAAACCTGGGGTTGGGAAGATTTCAAAATAAAAATTGAGGAAAAAAGAACGGGGAAAATAGATGATACGAAAGTAGAGATCCGCACGATTCCCACGAACTTACACCATTGGTCTTGGTCGAATTTCTGCAAAACCCAGTATGCCAGCAATCCGGAATATGGAGGACTGGAAAACTTTATGAAATGTCACGGATTGGTCATTCAAATGTTAGATATTGCCCAAGACCTGGGGATTTTAAAATCGGTTTGTGATGAGGGTGGATATTGGGACAGTCGCAACACCCAAACTCTCAGTCAGTCCGTGGGGAATTATAATGCATTAGTAGCCGGAGTTGTGGGAGGCTTGAAAAGCCTATTGACCCAAGAGGGAATCGAGGCTCAAACCCAGGCCCCGATTACCGACTATCCCAATTATGAATATTTGGAGGCGGAAGGAGAACAGCAAATTAAGCGGGAGTACGAGCGGGAATAACGCCTAGATGAACGGAGGGTTAGGGTTGCGAGGAGGGGGGGTGAAGACGCCAGAGTTTAATGGTTTTATCATCGCCGCCCGTGGCTAGAGTCCGTCCATCAGGGCTGAAGGCGATCGCAAATACATAACTAGAATGGTCCCGCAGGGTTGCCAATTCTTCCCCGGTTTCTACCGCCCAAATCTTGATGGTTTTATCACTGCTGGCACTGCCTAAATAGCGACCATCGGGACTAAAAGCCACGGAACGAATTCCGTCAGTATGTCCGGTTAAGGTATGAATTAATTCCCCAGTTTGGGTATGCCAAAGTTTCACCGTTGAATCGAGACTACTGCTGGCTAATAGTTTTCCATCGGGGCTGAATTTGACACATTCAATGGGATTAGAATGAGCCTGAATGGTGCGATAACTTTCCCCGATCGCCACATTCCAGAGTTTAATCGTGCGGTCCCAACTCCCACTGACTAAAGCCCTGCCATCGGGACTAAATGCCACAGTAACCGTGGGTTTTTCATGACCCCTGAGGGTTTGCAAAGCCTGACCCGTGTTGGCATCCCAGAGTTTAATCGTGCGGTCCCAACTGCCACTGGCTATGGTTTCACCATCGGGGGAAATGGCGACGGATTCGATGGGTTTATGATGACCTGAGAGAATTCGGGTGACCTCCCCAGTCCGAACTGACCAGATTCGCAGGGTTTGGTCAAGGGACCCACTGACGAGCACTTTGCCATCACTGCGGAAGGCGATCGCGTTCACAAAGTCCGTATGACCGAGGAGGGTCTGACCTTCATCCCCGGTGTGGGGATTCCAGAGGACGATGGTGGTATCGAGAGAGGCACTGGCTAGGGTATGTCCATCGGGACTAAAAGCCAGGTCGAGGATGGCGGCAGAATGAGCGGTGAGCGTGTGGCTACAGGTCCAGGTGCTTAAGGGGTTGATCATGAACGTTGGCGATCGCGACAATCTTAAATTTTTTAGAGTATCGAGTTCAAGGGTGCAATCGATGAATGCTAGATCTGCTCCACGGATCGGTGAGATCCGGCTCAAGAAACCCAATTGACTCATGGGGTATTCTACTATATAGCAATCCTAAATGATTTGTAACATTTTCTTCTCCCCTCGGATGTTCTGGGCCGCCGACGTCTTCCACAAATGATTTAGGACTACTATAGCGAGTTGACCCTAAGATAGACCCTAACCTTTTCACAATCACGAGACCCGGTAAACTGAATTAGAAGCAATTAATATGACAAGCACCATGAACCCTTCTGCGACTTTTGATTTCGAGGATGAAAAATTTAAGGCACCCCCATCTAAATTATTGCCTTGGTGTCAGATGATTAACCCCAGATTACATCTGGATGGACTCAAGCCTTATGGATTAGCCGTTAAACTGGATCAAGCCAAGGCATCGGGGTTTACACCGGATGAAAATTGGCAGCCGGTGGAACATGAGTTTAGTACCGGGGATATTGAAACCCTGCTGATGACGACGACACCGCGATTGCTGATTATCCGCCAGGGTCCCATTTGTCTAAAAGACCGGGTGAGTGGGGATATTGTCGGGCGGTTGATGGATTTTTATGATGCGTTTAAAGCGGAGCGCCTCAAATATAAAACCTTCACCCGCTATCTGATTTTTTTGGTGGGACAAGACCAAAAATTACTCCATAAAACTCCTCTGCGTTTAACCTTGAGTGGCTCGGCTGGAGCAGGTTTTGGCATGGCCTATCGCTATGGACAAGCCGGAAAAGTCACCGGATTTACGGCGGAGTTGGAACAGGCTTATGCAGATTTTCGCAGACAACCCTATACTCCGAAAAGCACCCTGTTTCATGCTCATGGGATTTTCTGCCCGACCTTTGAGGCGGTAGAAAAAGGAATCGGTAATAATACAGCATGGGTGGCTGATACCAGTGATTATGAACATCCAACCGCCAGCAATTTAGCGGATTATATGATTCCCTCGAATTCGGAAGAATCGGCTTTAATTTGTGAGACTTTTGAGGAATATAAGGACTTTGGTCAAGATATTCCCAAACTAGCGGAACCGAAGGTGGAAACGGCAACTCCCACCAGTACCTTAGATAGCAATGCTTATGCTTATGAGGATGAGTTTGAGTATCCGGAACCGCCTTATTAAGCAGATTAACAAGGGTTCGGTCCCGGAAAATGCCCTGGAAAGACGCGAAAATGGGGCGTTTCTAGGGTGAAATGGGGGCGATCGCAGTAGGGAGGATTTGCCGATGCGATCGCCCTATTTGGACTCATCAACCGGGGGATTCTCCGTTTGCAGCCCGATCGCATATTTGACCTTGGTCCCGGTTAAATATGCCCCCCATAATTTCGCCCCTTCGAGGTTCGCAAAACTGAGGTCTGCTTCCGTTAAATCCGCCATTTTCAAATCCGCACCGCGTAAATCGGCCCGAGTAAAATTAGCCCCAAAAAGATTGGCCCCATCGAGGAGGGCCTTATTCAAATTCGCCCCTTCTAAATTCGCCCCATTGAGAGACGCTTCCAACAGATGAGCACCTTCTAAATTGGCCCAACTCAAATTCGCTTCAGCTAAAGAGACTTGCCTGAGATTTGCACCGCGCAGATCGCATCCACTTAAATTGGCTCCATTCAAGTTGCACTGACTCAGGTCAACTTGTTGTAAGTCAGCGTTGCTGAGGTCAATTTCGGAAAAAGTTCGGTCTCCTGCGGCATAGCGATCAATGAGTTCTTTAACGTCCATGTTTTGTCCCTGAAAAAGCCATCTGATTAACTCCCTAGTTTACAAGGAAGTGACACAGTTTTAAGCTATTTTCCAGACATTTTAGGCCGATCGCCCGCAAGAGCCCGATGGATCGGTCGGTTTCCTGACACCTTGGTGATCGCATTCCTGTCTTATTGGGTTCACATCGAGTTGCCTTCACTCCACTGAGAATAGGGATAAGTAGACAAATTGACATTAAAGTAGCGCGGGTCATCAGAGACTTCTTGCCCAATCCACTCCGGCAATTCTACCACTTGATGTTCATCCGTGAGTTCAACTTCGGCAACAATTAAGCCTTGATTCTCTCCCCAAAATTCATCCACTTCCCAGAGTAACTCTCCCCATTTTATTTTATAGCGGTGTTTTTCAATTAAAGGGGGAGTACAGAGATGCTCTAACATAAATTCAGCATCTTCTAGGGGAATTGGATACTCAAACTCGGGGCGAGAATTGCCCTGGGATGGGCCTTTAATGGTGAGATAGCCTTGATTCCCCACCTGGCGCACCCGCACCGTGCGACCCGGACTGTTGGCAATATAACCTTGTCGATAGGGAGTCCCCACAGCCAGCGATCGCCATGCTTGATTTTTGACTAAAAATTTCCGTTCAATTTCTATAGCCATCTTTAAACAATCTCCCCTCTGATACGGAATGCGGTTGAAATAGGTCTTTAAAAACAAGTTGAGCAATTGTAGCAATTGTAGGGTGGGCATTGCCCACCTAGATTTGGTGGGCAATGCCCACCCTACCAGTTTTAATGCTTTTATCTAAAAATTTCCGTTCAATTTCTATAGCCATCTTTAAACAATATCCCCTCTGATTATCCGATTTTAAATTAGCCCGCAGATGCGGGCTTTGTCCTGAAAAAACAGCCTGGAGGCTGCCGGACTTGATTTAATGAGTCGCCAGAAAGGCCGTTACTTCCATCGGCAGGGGTTGAGCGGCGATCGCACCGGGTCGGGTCGTCGTCAAAGCTCCCACTGCCGTTGCATATCGGATGACTTCTTTAGCTTGCTCTGGGTTTTCTAAATATTTAACCCCATGCATACAAACCTGATGAATAAATCCAGCCACGAAGCCATCTCCGGCCCCAGTGGTATCCACCACATCCACGGAAAAAGCCCGCATAATTCCTTCATTTTCCCCGAGACAATAGGTACAGCCTTTGTCCCCAGCCGTTACTAAAACCCCTTCCACATTGCCCAGACGATACTTAATCGCACCGGCATCAGTGGTATCAAATAACCACTCCGCTTCTTCATCGGTTATTTTTAAAAAATCAACCCGTTTAATTAAGTCTTCAATCAACGCTTTAGATTCGCTCGGGTCAGACCAAAACATATCGCGGCGATTGACATCAATGGCAATTTTTACATCATATTGTTCCGCCATATCTAAAGCGCGAAAAACGGCTTTTCTGGAATCGGGAAAGGCCAGTTCTAAACTGCCGACGACTAGAAAATCTGCCTGAAAAAACAATTCATGGGGTAACTGATCCGCTTGGAGGCGAGTATCGGCAAATTCCGTGGTATCGATTTCCCCAAACCCGGCAAAACTGCGATCGCCATCTTCAGAACGGACCACATACACCTTGCGGGTGGGGGCTGTCTCATGACGCTGCACCCCAGTACAATCCACGCCAAGATGCTGGAGTAGAGTCACCAATTCCTCCCCGGTGTCATCTTGTCCCACACAGCCAATAAATCCGGCTGGAGTCCCCAATTTTACCAAGCCAGAGGCCACATTTGCCGGTGCACCGCCCGGATAAGGAGTCCAAGACTCAACCTCCTCATAAGCTTGACCCGGGCGATCGGCCAAACAATCAAATAGAATTTCCCCTAAACACAAAACTCGTGGATGAGTCATCACTTTACTCCTAGATTGCAATATATGCTTCAATTTACAGCCTACAAGAAATTGAGCATCTCTCTCAAGTCAGGGATTGATGACCCGCAAAGAAAATTAACCGGAGAGAATGGGGGGAAACCCGAGTGGGTTGGGGTTTATTCTTGGTTTTTAGCCTCTTGAATTGCGGCAGCAATCCGTTCGCCAAATTCCGGGTCGATATTAGCCAGAGAGAGCATTTGTAAATACTCTTGTTTCGTCAATCCCGCTTGGGCGATCGCCGCGATAGAGGCGCTTTCAATTTCCCGTTCAATCCGTTGCGACTCTAGGGATGTCGGTGCCGAGAGTAATTCTTGTTGTCGGCCCTCAATTTGACGCAAGACTTGTAAATAAGCCCCGACAAACTGAGATACCTTTGCCGAGGGGATCGTGTTGGTATCAAGGGTTGGGCGGTTGGGAGTTGCCTCTGATGTGGAGGAAGGGACGGTTAAGGGATCGGGACCATCCGAGGCGATCGCGCTTCCGATTCCCCAAAACAATACAGCGGTCACTATTCCTAAAATAGCTAGGAATTGCGGCAATTTTTGGGAGATGAATTGATAGAATTGATGCTGGATGATTTTTTTGATTTTTGCAGTCATGGTTTAGGTGATTTTAGGACAATTTTTGGGGTGATTCTTAGGTTGAGAATTCCCTGGTGTGGATAGTTTCCCATAGTTGAGGGATGGGGGAGGATGGGGGAGGGTGGGGAGGATGGGGGAGATGGGGAGGATGGGGAGGATGGAGGGGGAAACGACTGAAGTCGGGACGTTGAACGAAGAGAACGACTGAAGTCGGGACGTTGAACGAAGAGAACGACTGAAGTCGGGACGTTGAACGAAGAGAACGACTGAAGCCGTTACTACGAACGAAGAGAACGACTGAAGTCGGGACGTTGAACATCTCCCCCATCCTCCCCATCTCCCCCATCCCCCCATGTCCCCCATCAACCAAGGACAAAGGACAAATGACAAATGACTATCCCCCCCTATCCCCCCCATCTCCCCCTCACTGATGACTAAAAGACAAAATAAGCGTAAAATCCATGAGATTTGAGACAGATTTCCGATAGAATCAGTACAATATAGGTAGATATACAGAGATAGGAAATGCTTATGAGTGGCGGGGACTCTCAGACCCATGTAACCCTTTCGGAGCGAGAGCTACAGGTGATTGAACTGGTAGCATCTGGTTTGACCAATCAGGATATAGCAGAATCGCTAGAAATTAGCAAGAGGACGGTGGATAACCATATCAGCAATATTCTGAACAAAACCAAAACCGCGAACCGTGTGGCATTAGTCAGATGGGCCTTACAATCGGGTAAGGTTTGCATCGATGATGTTAATTGCTGTACCTTACCGCAATTAACCGACGAAGAACCGGAACCCGAACCTGTTCATGAACATATTGAAGACACTCCAGAGATTGAGGACCTAGGGTAAGCAGTCATTAAACATGGAAGAGTTAAAAACTCAGGGAACCGAAGACAATTCGGTGCAATATGAAATCCCAGGATTGCCATTAACGGTGTATCGAGAATTGGCAGCGCATCTGCGGCAGGTTCAAGGGGTAGAGGTGGAATTGATTCCCCAAACTGCCGCAGTGTTTAATTATCTGGACAGCCAAATCGCGGGACTATCCATCCAGTATGGACCGGATGCGGAAGCGATCGCACCTCAACGGGTGGAACAAATCCTAGGATATTACCGCGATCGCCATCGTCGGAAATCCTAGGATATTTTGGGTCATAAAATCGCCAATTTTGGCTGATTTTATCTGGGAAATAGCAGCAATCGAAAACGAAGCAATGGGCGCAATTCAAGCATTACGAGGAACCCGAGACATCCTGCCAGCAGAGGTAGGCTATTGGCAAAAAGTAGAAGCCGTTGTCCGAGAAATCCTCGGCAAAGCCAGCTATCGAGAAATTCGGACGCCAATCTTTGAACTGACATCCCTATTTGAACGGGGAATTGGGGAAGCGACGGATGTGGTTGGCAAGGAAATGTACAGTTTCCAGAGTCGGGGAAAAAAACCCTACTCCATGACTCTACGTCCCGAAGGCACAGCAGGAGTGGTCCGCGCCTATATTGAGCAGAAACTGCACGCTTCCGGGGGGGTGCAGCGCTTGTGGTACACCGGACCGATGTTCCGCTATGAACGACCCCAGGCGGGACGGCAGCGCCAATTTCATCAAGTCGGGGTGGAGGTCCTCGGTACTGCGGACCCCCGTGCCGATGTGGAGGCGATCGCGATCGCCACAGATATCCTGCAAACTTTGGGACTGAAAAACCTGCACCTGGACCTCAATTCCGTCGGTAATAGCGAAGATAGACAACGCTATCGAGAGGCTTTAATTGCCTATCTTACCCCCTATCAAGCCGAATTAGACCCGGATTCCCAGGACCGACTCACCCGCAATCCCCTGCGAATTTTAGACAGTAAAGACAAACGCACCGGAGAAATTGTCCAAGATGCACCGAAACTGGGAGACTATCTCTGCGACGACTCAAAACGGCACTTTGAGCGCGTCCAAAATTTGTTAACCCAGTTAGGAATTCCCTATCAATTGAATCATCGGTTGGTGAGGGGATTAGATTATTATAGTCACACGGCTTTTGAAATCATTTCTGATGATTTAGGGGCACAAGCAACGGTTTGTGGCGGTGGACGGTATGATAATTTGGTCAGCCAATTGGGGGGACCGGATACTCCTGCTGTGGGTTGGGCGATCGGCTTAGAACGGTTAATTATTCTACTGCAACAATTGGATACTCTTCCCCAGAGTCCCTTAGATTTTTATGTCGTTTCCCGGGGGGAACAGGCGGAAGAGAATGCCTTAGTGTTAGCTCAAAAACTGCGTCATGCCGGATTTAGCGCCGAGGTGGATTTAAGCGGCAGTGCCTTTGGGAAACAGTTCAAACGAGGCGATCGGTCCGGTGCCACTGCTTGTTTGATTTTAGGGGATGAAGAAGCCCAGAATCAAACCGTCCAACTCAAATGGTTAGCAACCGGAGAACAAAAAGCGATGACCCAAGCGGACCTCTTAGCCAACCCCGACCAATTGCGCCAACAATTACAAACCACAAATCCTCAATAATTGCCATAAGTTCGTAGTAACGACTTCAGTCGTTCTCTTATATCTGTTAAAAACCACAGATTTCACAGATTTTCACAGAGGAGATTTTATCTGTGTTAATCCGTGTAATCTGTGGTTCCCCCTCTAAAGATTATTTCTCAATCGGTTGAAATTCTTTATGGGGATAGGTTTTAACCGGGAACTGGAAGATGGCAAAAATTGCCTTCATGGTAAAGATAAACATGGAGACGGTGCCCAAGGCGAACACAATATCCCCGGGTATCCTTAACCAGACGGTCCAGCGCATCCAGGGGGAACCGATGACTTCGGCACTTCGGGCGTACCAGGTGCCATATTCTACGGATTGGGCAAGTTGATAGAATCCGTTGGGAATTAAGCCAAAGATTAGCATCATGACTAATCCGATATTAATGGCCCAAAATGCGAATTTAATCCAGCGATCGTCCCAAGCGTCATCCGGGACGAACTCGCGCAAGGCAAACAGCATGAGGGCGATCGCCAAGCAACCGTAGACCCCAAATAAGGCGGCGTGAGCATGAATCGGGGTGGTATTGAGTCCTTGGGAATAATACAACACAATCGGTGGATTAATCAAGAATCCAAACACCCCTGCACCGATTAGGTTCCAGATACAAGTGGCGATGAAAAATCGCAAGGGCCAGCGATAAAATCCTTCGGCTTCTTTGGACAATTTTAAGGTTTTTAAAATTTCAAAGCCAATCAGGGTTAAGGGAACGACTTCTAAGGCAGAAAAGACGGACCCGATCGCCGCAATAAAGGAAGGAGTTCCGGAAAAGTAGAGGTGATGTAGGGTTCCAATCACACCGCTGCCTAAATATAGCAGGGTGGTTAAATAGGTAGCGCGCAGGGCCGATGACCGCCGCAAAAAGCCTAATTCACTACATAAATAGGCAATCACTACGGTGGCAAATACCTCGAAAAATCCTTCTACCCACAGATGAATCACCCACCAGCGCCAATACTCAGCAATACTCAAGGGCGTGTGATTGGTGTACATCAATCCCACGGAATAAAACAGGGGAATGGTGATGGCGCTATACAGGAAAAAGTGACTCAATCCGGTTGGGCTTTTTTCCTTTTTTAAGGCAGGTTTAAATCCGCGATACAGTAACCACAGCCAGAATATCATCGCGACAATCAGCAGGATTTGCCAGATTCGGCCTAGTTCGATATATTCATAGCCTTGATGTCCCCACAAAAAGCTATTTTTGATGCTGAACAGACCTTGCACCGCAGCCCAAGACCCAATCAGGGAACCGACAACGACGACGGTTAATGCCCCTAATAAGATGCTATTGCCGAGGGCTTGTCCTTTCGGTTCATAGCCACTAAATCGCGGTGCAAAATAGAGTCCGGCGGCTAACCAACAGGTGGCAATCCAGAAAATTGCCAGTTGCAAATGCCAGGTTCGAGTTGCTGCATAGGGCAGGTACTGGTTGAGAGGAATGCCATAAAATCCTTCCCCTTCTACGGCATAATGGGCGGTGAACATTCCCATGAGAATTTGCACGAGAAAGAGCGCCATTGCCACGCCAAAAAATAGCGAAGTGACCTTCTGGCTGGGGGTGGGAATGCGCACGGCGGGACGGGCGGGAACGGGTAATACTTCGTCGTCTTCTTCTTTTAAATAGATGAAGAGAAAAATCCCCATTCCGGCAATTAAAATGATGACGGAAACGATGGACCAGATTAGAAATTGGGCCGGGGGTTGGTTGCCAATTAAATCATCATGCGGCCAATTTGCCGTATAGGAAAAGGGTGCATTGGGCCGATTGGCGGATGCTGCCCAAGATGTCCAGGCAAAAAAGGCGGTGACATCGTGAATTTGGCTATCATCCTTGAACCAACCGGAGGGAATGGAGTGAATAGCAGACCCTTTGGCTAACAGTTCATGATAGTCTTTAAAAACCTCTTGAAGTCCTTGACTTTGAGCGTCAGTTAGGAGGAGTTCTTGGGTTTCGGGACTATACCGATTGGTTTTAAATTGTTCACTGACTTGTGCTTGCAAACTGGCGCGTTCGGGGGCGGGTAATGCTTGTAAATCCTTTTGAGAAAAGCTGGGATTGTTGTTGTATAATATGCCTGCGGTGGCTAATCCCCAACGATGTAAGACGTCGGCGGTCCAGTCCGGGGCGAGGTAGCTACCATGTCCCCAGATGCTGCCGATATCCTGTCCTCCGCGAGAGAGGTAGATTTCCTGTCCGGATTGGATGTTGGCTTGGGTGACGAGGATTTCTTGATTGGGCGATCGCACGATGTCGGGAACGGGTGGGGCATTTTTGAAAATGACCGCCCCCGCCCACAGTAATACACTAAAGGCAATGATACAAATCAGTGCTAACCAGGCGGGTAAGGTGAGTTGTCGCCT
>JAABSJ010000150.1 GCA_011390515.1 Oscillatoria sp. | reverse complement strand
TTATTAATTCTCGATTTTAGTCCGGCAAGTCACCCCAAAAAATAAATCTAAAGGAATAGAATCTGGGTGGGGGGTGACCTCAAGGATAGAAAATTACCGATTTCGATTCAGCATTTGCTGGGCCTCTTGTCCCGGGGCATACCCATAACCGAAGCCCGCATTTTCCGAATCATCCAGAATCTGAGGAGTCACCAGGACAATCACCTCTGCTCGTTCATTTTGCCGAGTCGTGCTTCTGAACAAAGACCCAATCAGAGGTAAGTCACCTAAAATGGGTATTTTGCTTACCGTAGTGCGGTCTTGGTCCTGAATGATGCCAGACACAATTAAAGTCTGTCCATCACGCAGACGCAACCGTCCAGAATTTAGGCTGCGGCGCTGTACAAGGGTTACAAATCCTCCCGCTGCACCTGTAGATTCTTGACCCACGGGTGAACTGACTTCAGGATTTAACTGCATTGTGATAAATCCATTGTCATCAATATTGTCAATTGAGATGGCAAGTGTTAACCCAACAGCGGCCAACGTAGGAGTTCTAATGTCTCGGGGTCCGGCCACAGTGTCTTGAGTAGTAACGGTAACACTTTGAAGAACATCCTGAGTCAAGTTGACTTGAGCGGATTCACCTTCTTGCACAACTAAAGTTGGATCGGTGAGAATTTTGGCATTCCGACTTTGAATTTGGGCTTGGAGTAAGCTCAGAAATCGTTGAGGATATTGGAATAAGGTGGGCAGACTAAAAGTAGCCTCACCCGCTGTAATAACCCCCGTTGTGGGATCGACTTCAAACACCTCGTACTCTGAAACGTTTACCCTCAGAGGATCGCTACTAATTCCAGGAATTGGACGCAGAAAGAGTGCCTCTGAGCCTCGTGGACCCGTGAGGGGAACTTGAATGAGTTGGTTGCGATCAAACTGGACATCTGCCGCAGCGGGATTAGCAATAACAGGAGGAACCAAAGGACTTGCGGTCATGGCATTACGGCTCGGGGGATTCACCCCACCAAAGTTAACTGCTGCCGCTCCTGCATCATTGACAAAGAAACTATCATTAATGCCGAAAGAAAAGCTAGTGCTAAAGTTATCTACATTAGCTAAGTTGACATCAATAATCTTGACATTAACTGCAACTTGACGTTGGCGAGCATCCAACTTAGCCAGAAATTGAGTAGCAATTTCTACTTTGCTTGGCTCGCCAACTATAGTAACAGCATTGAGGCGTTCGTCACTCAGCACTGACAATCCCCTCAGTAATAGCGGACCCGTACCGACTTGAGCACCTAGGGGTGTAATTTCTGTCGTTGTTTCTTCAATTCTTTGACGGTCGATTCCTTCTCCCTCAATGGTGATCCGGGTTCTCGTGACCACTCGTTGGGTCTCGGCTCCTTGAGCGCTCAGAAAAGCAGCCGCCTCAGCAGCACTGGCTTGATTCAGGCGCAAAGTGCGGGTGATGATGTTGCGAGCGACATCCGGAAGTCGGCTCCCCACAAAAACGGTGCGCCCTTCAAGATTAGCTTCTAATCGAGTCAGTCTGAGGATATAGTTGAAGATATCTTGAACCGTCTCATCTTCAATATCCAAGGAAATTGTTGTGATTTCCTCTTGCTGAAGTTGACTCAGACGATTTGGGTCTGGGGGTGGTGGCGGGGCGTATGCCAGGTTCAGTCCGGCTGTTCGGGCCAATAGGGCTAAAACATCCCGTACTGGGGCATCACGCAACACTAATCGAGGGATCCGCTCCGTTGTCCCTAAATTAATGACTGTGACAGAACTATCAGTGGTAGAAACCGCGATATCACCCACTGGGGGGGCGACGGCTCGCGGCTGAAATGGAGGGACCGATGGCTGGTTGGGTCGGGCAATGGGAGCAGGGCCACCCTCAATGGTGATTTGCGGATTGGGCACGAGTACGTCTGGACTCGATGGGAGGCCTGGGGGGGGCGTCATGCCCGGGGGTGGCGGGGGGGTGGAAGGGCTGAGATTGGGAACTGCAGCTACTCCTCCTGTATTGAAACCGAGATTGATTCCAGCAGCGTCAGCTTGATTGATGGCTACCTCTGGGGCGCTGCTGCTGCCACTGACGATCACCCGGACGCTGTTGGCATCCAGGGGGGTGACGACGATGGAGGCAATCCCGGGGGCGGGGTTGTTTTGCCGGAAGCTCTGACCCCCGGGTAAGCTGAGTTGAGTATTGATAATATCTGCAATAACGTCTGTACCTCGGTTGACGGTAAAGACTTGGGGCCGATCGCCCCCCTGGGTATCCAAAATCACTTGGACTCCGCCACCGCTGGTATTGACGTTCACTCCTGTGATTTGCGTGACTGCCATTGCTGGGGCGCTGGCCATGACCACGATCGCACTAGCTCCGAATAAGCACCCGAGTGCATGAGGCTGTTTCACCGTTCCCTCCTCCCTTAAAAAAAGTCCACTCTGAATTAAACTGCGATTAAAGTCTTATATAGCGCTTCAATCCCTAACTGTCAAAAAACGGATAGGTTTTATTGATTAATACTCCCCTATCCGGATTTTTGCTTTAAATTTTTGTAAAGGGACACGGCAGTACCGAAAAGTACCGAAATGGGTTGCGATCGCCCTCCCCTGGTTTCCGATGCCGTGACCTTTCTGTTCTGAAACTCCTGCAACTGCGATCGCTATTTTCAGCCTTATTCAGCCGGTGGTTGTTCTCCTTCCGCCGCCGCTGGTGGGGGCGGTGGCGCTGCTAAATTTTCGAGCTGCTCTGGGGGTAACGGCATCACCGCTATCAAATTAAAATTGGTTGCGAGATTGGCTGGTGCCTGTTCGGTAATTCTACCATCAGGATCGACAAAAATCCTCTGACTACCTTCACCCAATTCACTGCTAAATTCACCGAATACAACCATTTGTTGCAAGCGTTCCAGCCGTCGCAAGGTGTCTAGGGTTTGCTGATAGCTCCCGGCCATTTCCAACTCCATTGTCTTCCCTTCCACCGCTTGGGACAGGGTTAAGGAAGGCGTAGCGGGGGCTGCGGCAGGATCGGCAGGAGGAGCAGATCCTCCACCTTGGGCAGTCCCGTCCTTGAAAATCCAATCATTCGGATTGGATTCTAAGGGCTTAAAGGATTCTAAATTTCCCCCACTTTGCCGGACAATTTGGTTAATATCCAACAGCAAGGTTTCTAGGGTCGCCCCTTGAGCAAATAAAGCTAAGACATTTTCCTTTTGCTCCTGAGTTGTAGCTAAATTCGCTTTAGCCTCATCCATTTGGCTAATTTTTGATTGTTGAGTAGCGATTTCGGCTTCTTTGGCCGCGATTTGCGCCTTTAAGCTTGTCTGCTCTTCCGTTGCCGGTAATAGCATCTTAAAGGCTGCAAATCCGGCGAGCCCCAACCCCAGGACAGCAATTAAAATCCCTTGAATTTGCGGGGTGAGAACAAAGCTCCCAATTTTATAACTTCCTGGCGGTGGAGCCTCTTCAGCACGGGCCGCCTCCATTGCCATAAACTGTTCGCTGACGGTCATCGTTGAATTACCCCCTGTTGTTCGAGTAAATTGATGCGAGTGGTCAGTCCTTCAGCCCGAGTTCGCTGGAGATCAGCGAGAATTTCTGAAGCTAGAACGTTGCTCACCGTGGCATTAATGTTATATTCGACTACTTTTGGCAGTTGAAAATCTGTCGGGGGACAGGTAACTTGTTGACCTTGGAAACTGGGGTCGCATTCTACCTGCACCGGATTGTCTACCAGGGTGGCATCGATTAACTGGGTTTGACTGTCATTAAAAAAGGGCGATCGCTTCAGGGTCAGCACAAAATCATTAACATCATCAAAGGTTTTGGCATATCCCTGAATCTGAATGTTTTGCTTGACTTTTGTCCAAGGGGAGGAGGCTTGAATTTCTTCTGGGGGCGCTTGTTCGATGGTATGGTTGAGATTAGCCACTTGCACCCCGGGCGGTAGGCGATCGCGCAGTTCTTGTAACAGCGCTGACATCGGCTTGACTGAAGTATTGAAAATATTGGCAAAAAATGTAATTTGGGTATTCAACTGCTGAATTTCAGCATTGATAGCTTCAACTTCTTGAACTTGTGCTCCCAAACTCCCCGATTGACTCTCCAGATTAGCCAACTGTCCCCGCAGTTCGGTATTTTGGTTATTCACCACAAACCAGCCCCCCATCACCACGGCGATCGCCGAAACGCCTGCGGCAAGTCCCCCAATCAACATCGTCGTTTGTTGCCTGGAAGTTGCACCGGGCGCTTTTTTCACAACTGGGGGCTTATAATCAGCGCGATCGTTGAGAAAATTAATTTCTAGACTATACATTTTACTTGGCCTCCCGCATGGCTAACCCCAGCACAACTCCCAATCCTGGGCGCTGCATTAGGGGCATTTTTTCTTCGTCTACTTCCAGGGCTAAATTCTCCACTGGATCCACTACTATGCTTAATAAACTTAATCGCTGATTGAAAAAGTCATCTAACCCTCCAATCGATGCGCCCGGTCCTGCCAGCAGAAGCTGTCCGACCTCCAATCCTTCGCTCTGATTCATATAAAAATCAATTGAGCGCCGTAGTTCGTCCCCTAACTCAGAAAACACTTTAATAATAGCCTGCGTTCCCGGGCTACTTCCTCCCCCCATTGTACCCGACCCCGTACTTTCTGTTGGGTTAGCCGGAATCGTCATCCCCTGCAACATATCCGTATTGCGAGAAGGCGGTAAATTCATCGCTTGGGATAGGGCCGTTTGTACCTGATAGGTCCCAATCGGGATGGTTCGGGAAAACTGCGGAATCCCATCCACCACGATCGCAATTTCGGTACTATCAAACTGAATATCCGTCAGCACCACCGCCTCTTCTGGCGGTAACTGGAGCAGTTGTTCTCGAATTGTCCGTAACAGGGCAAAACTAGAAATCTCCAGAATTTCTATCCCTAAACCAGCTTCTTGAAAGGTACTAATATAAGTATCCGTCACTTCCTTGCGAGTCGCCACCAGCAGCACCTGGACTTTTTCGATGCCATCTTCATCCATGAACTCCCCTAATTTTTGGAAGTCCACATCCGCCTCTTCTCGGGGAAACGGCAAATAGAGACCCGCCTCTTGGTTCATGTACTCCCGCAATTCCAAATCATTCAGTTCTTTAGGAACTGGAATAATCCGAATCACCCCTTCCCGCGCCGGGACTGCCGTAGCGACCCGCTTGATAGTCGTTAAATTGTGTTCGGCGAGGGTTTCTTGGATCAGTTGCGCCATCTCCGGGGGGTCCGCAATCAACCCTTCTTGCACAACGCCTTCGGGGACTTCCGCCGTGGCGTATGTTTCTAGTTGATAGGAGGCCCCCTGTTGACGCAGTTGCACGATATTGAGTCGTTCTGGAGCAATTTCCAGTCCAATTCCATTGGATCCTTTAGACAGGAATTTTTTAAAGAAATTAACCACGGTTTTGTCCCATATTGAATGAAAGGTGGTGATTTGAAAGTCATCAAAACCAGTGTAGACAGCAGGCAGTGCTTCTCCCTAATCTTACCCTGGCCGCCCAGACACCAAACCGCCCCAGGCGTTCCCTAACTGAGAGTCTCGCAAAACAGTCCCCCAGGGGTATAGAGGGGTATAGAGTATTCATAATCTACCCAATTTACGTTACGATCAGCACGCTTTGCCTGGGTCAAATTCCCTTGATGCTCGTTATCTCACCCGACCCTATGGGTCATAATGTTAATTAGGTTATGAGAGTAAGAATCAACCGTTGGAAACGCTTTGGACTGTTTGTCTTGTCGGGGTTGTTACTGAGTTGGGCGATCGCCTGCACTCCCGGTACTAGCTCCAATTCGGGACAATCCGCCTCGGGGACTGCGGAAGTTGAATTTTGGACAATGCAACTCCAGCCGCAGTTTACGGACTATTTCAACACCTTAATCGCCACATTTGAATCGGAAAATCCTGACATCAAAGTGCGTTGGGTTGACGTGCCTTGGTCCGCGATGGAAAGCAAGATTTTAGCCGCAGTTTCGGCCAAAACTGCCCCGGATGTGGTCAACCTGAATCCTAATTTTGCCACCCTTCTTGCCAGTCGCAATGCGTGGCTGACTCTGGATGATCAAATCCCGGCTGAAATTCGCCAGCAGTATCTTCCCAATATCTGGAAAGCGAGTACCTTAAATGGCACAAGCTTTGGTATTCCTTGGTATTTGACCACACGAATTTCTATTTATAACACCCAACTCTTCAACGAAGCGGGCATTGACCAACCCCCCAGCACTTATGCTGAATTAGCACAGGTGGCCCAACAAATTCGCGAACGAACCGGCAAATATGCCCTTTTCGTGACATTCGTTCCCGGGGATTCTTCCGAGGTCCTCGAATCGATGGTCCAGATGGGAATGCAACTGGTGGATGAGCAAGGCAAAGCCGCCTTTAACACCCCAGAAGGGCGCGCTGCGTTTCAATATTGGGTAGACCTCTATGAAAAGGGTCTCTTACCTCGGGAAGTCCTCACCCAAGGACATCGCCAAGCGGTCCAACTGTATCAAGCGGGAGAAATCGCCATCCTCGGTTCCGGACCCCAATTTTTCAAGACGATCGCCGACAATGCTCCAAGTATTGCCGAAGTCTCTGCGGCAGCCCCCCAAATCACCGGCGAAACTGGGAAGAAAACCGCAGCAGTCATGAATTTGGTCGTGCCTCGGGATACGGATGTCCCAGAAGCAGCGGTTAAGTTTGCCCTATATGTCACCAATGATCAGAATCAGTTGACCTTTGCCAAGGATGCCAATGTCTTGCCTTCTACCCTGCAATCCCTCCAGGATAGTCATTTCCAGACATTACCCGCTGATGCCTCCGAGATCGATCGCGCCCGCCTGATTAGTGCCGGGGATCTGAAGAGTGCAGAGGCCCTGATCCCGGCAATGGAAGATATCCAGCAACTGCAACGGATTATTTACGACAATTTGCAAGGGGCCATGTTGGGTCAACAGTCCGTGGATCAAGCCGTCACCAATGCGGCCCAGCAGTGGGAAGCCCGCAATTAGACCCGGAGTGCCGGATTACCTTGACAAAGTTAAGCCCTAAATGTAGAGGCGATTCGCGAATCGCCTCTACATTTAGGGGGTATTTTCAAAATCTGCGTAAGTCCTGGGATAGAGGGCGATCGCCTTATACGGAATCCGGTTATCAAAGGTCTGTAAAAACCCGCAGGCTGAAGCCTGGGGCTATACGGACGAAGCCAGCGGGCGCGGGCTAAAAGCGAAAACCGACTTTTAACAACCGGATTTGGTATTACTCTGCTTCTCCAATCAGGGTGAAGGCGGCCCAATTTTCTACCCCCGGATACTGCTGCATCGTCGTCAGCATAGCTTGACGGAGTGCCTGAGCTTTGTTGCTGCCCCTTTGCCAGTTTTGGTAGAACTCGCCCATCAGGTAAGCGGTCACTGTATCATCCACTTTCCATAAGGAAACCAAGATACTGGGCACCCCAGCCGAAATAAACGAGCGAGATAGCCCGATGACCCCATCCCCGGTGATTTTCCCCCGTCCCGTATCACAGGCGGAAAGCACCACTAACTCGGCATTCAGTTGGAGGTCCAAGATTTCCTCTGCGGTCAAAAATCCATCATCGGTCCCGGAAGGGGCCAGGGCCAGCCAACTGCCGATCCCGCGCTCAGGGTCGAAACTGCCGTGAGTCGCTAGATGTATAATTCGAGAGGTTGGCATCTTCTCCATCACCCTTGCTTTCGTGGCCTCTGACCCAATCAAGGGCGTTGTATTCAGCAGTTGGGCGATCGCCTGCGCTTCTGTTTCTGCACCCAATAGAGGCGAAAGCCGTCTGTCTCCCATCATCGGCATGGTGGGATTACCGACAATCAAGATATCGGACTGAGTTTGGGGAAGCCTCTGTCTCTGTCTGCGGGTTAAATCTAAAACCTGAATTGAAGCAGCGGTGAGAATTGTATGCTTTTCAATCAGGTATTTGCCATTGGCATCGAGCAAGGCGGGAAAGGGGACTAAAAATAATGAATCTTGCGGAATAAAAATCACCCGTTCATTGGGGTCTGAGGGTAATAAATCTGCAATGGGTTCGATTAATAATTGATAGAGTTGATGCAACTCTTGCTCATTTCCGCGTTGGGAATGAGCAACCGTTTGGCCCCGGGCCGCTTGTTGATTAAATTCCGAAATAGGTTGACTATAAACTTCTGAAACATCACTCCGTTGAGCCGTTGTAATATTCTGGCGACAAACCCAGTTGTCAAAACATCGGGCATTCGCCACAATTTTAGCTAATAAAGTGTCTTGCTCTTGCCATAAATCTTGGAGGTCAGTGCGATGAAAGGTGATTTCACCCGTTGGCTTAATTACCCAAATATAGAGTTCTAAATTCTCTAAAAATGTGGGACTTCTACGAGAAAAATCTCCCCGAATTCTCGAATATTGGACGATAGTCGCATTTTGGGAAGCCGCAATTTGGCGAATTTCTTCCAGGGTCGGAGGCGGGACTAACAGCCGGTTTTCTTCTAACGGTTCAGTATTTTTTTGAGCGAGGAGTTCGACAAAGGCTCTGGCTCGACCCCGTTCGGAAATTTCCAAGGCTTTATCAGTTTTATCTTGAGCAATCAGGGCTTTTTGTAGCCGGTCGTAAGTGTATAATTGTTGCTCAAATAATGATAATTTTTGGTCATCGGTTAAGCTGGGATATAATTCTTCTCGGACTTCAATGGTGGCGAATAAATATTCTTCTGCCCGGTCATACTGTTCCAACCGATAGTAAGCTAATCCTAAGTGATGGAGGGTGGTCCCCAATCCTTCTCTATCGTTTAATTCCCAACGAATGATTGCGGCTTGCTCATAGAATTCGGCGGCGCGTTCGTAGTTTTCCTGGCTGTTGTAGAGTGAGCCAATGCTATGGAGACTCTGTGCTTCCGTGGTGCGATCGCCACTTTCTCGGGCCCGGGTTAAAGCCTGTTGATAAAGTTCTTCCGCCCGGTCATATTGTACCCAGCGGCGATGATAAATGTTTCCTAAACCAATTAAGGCATTTGCAATCCCACTTTTGTCACCAATTTCTGTAAAAATGACTAACGATTCCTGATACAATTGTTCAGAACGGTTATATTGTCCCCGGTTCTGTTCTACTTTTCCCAGGGCGATGAGTCCTTGGCCTTCCAGGTGGCGATCGCCAAGGTTCCGCCCAATCTGTAAGAATTGCTGATAAAATTGCTCCGCCCGAGGGTATTGTCCCAAACTATTGTAAATATTTCCCAAACCCATCAAGATGCGGCTTTCCCCATTTTTGTCCCCGATCGCCTGATAGATTTCCAGGGCGCGTCTCCAGGGTTCTAAGGCATTGCCCAATTGATGACGCTGATATTGCTCCATGCCTAACTCAAACAGTCGGTCCGCCTCCTGTTGTCCCTCTTCTGTCGTTTGCGCGATCGCCCCTGGAATCAACAGCCGACTCTGAAGGAGTGTAATGCCATGAATACCCCCCATCACCAACCCAGCTAAAATTAAAAGTTTGAGAGTTTTGTGCTGAAACACCATAAGAAAGACTCCCCCACGGTTGATTGAATTAGATTCCGGTCATCATCTAAATGGGTCGGGATCATCTTAATTTTGCCGAAAAACCAGTCTGACCTCTCCCCGGCCCTCTCCTAAGAGGAGAGGGAGAATAATCCAATTTTTTTATTGCTATACGGGTGGAATTTACGTCTTTCTCCCCCTTCGGTGCAAAGACATTCATTCCTTATACCTCCCTCTCCTCTTAGGGGAGGGCCGGGGAGGGGTGGGAAGGGGGCCGGGGGGTTAGGTCTCTTTTCACAATTGAGATGCTCCCAATGGGTCTCCCCAGTTTTAACCTGGGGAATCTATTTTATTATCCCTCCCAATTCATCCTTTTTGAGTTACGGTATCAGCTAAAAAATATCCCAGCAAATAAAGAGACCCACATAAAACGGTTAGATTACTCTCTAGTTGCAAGGCTTCTTTTAATGCCGAAAATAGGTCAGAATAACAACGAATGTCCTCTAACTCAGGACAGATATTTCGGGCAAGAGTGGCTAACTCTTCCGGTTTCGCCGAGTCATGGTCCGGGACGGGAACTAAGTATAAATGATCTCCGGGTTGCAGCAAGGCACTGAAGATACCGGCATGATCTTTGGTGGACAGCATTCCCATCACCCAGGTGACCCTCGGTCGCGAGGCCCCTTCTGGAAGGTTGGGGGGGGTCTCAGGGGACTTGAGACTGGCGACATAATCCCCGAGGATTTGGGCAGCAGCAGCATTGTGAGCACCATCAATCAGGAGAGGGCGATGGTCTCGCATCACCCACTGGAGGCGTCCCGGCCATTGGGTTTTGGCCATTCCCTGGGCGATCGCCTCGTCGGAAATTTGCCACCCCTGTTGTCGGAGGGTTTGCACCGTGGCGACGGCTAGGGCAGAATTAATCAATTGCGCTTCACCGGGGAGGGGGAGGGGATAGGAGAGTTCTTGAGTCTGGACCCATCCTGGTTGCATGGCGACAGGAGTGGCGGGTTCCGGAAATTGCGCGGGACAGTTGAGTTCCGCAATCCGGCGATCGACCACGGTTTTTGCTTCCGGGGGTAAGGGTCCCACCACTGCGGGACATCCCGGTTTAAGAATTCCTGCTTTTTCCCGGGCAATATCGGCCACGGTAGGGCCCAGGCGTTGCCAATGTTCCCAACTAATGGAGGTAATCACCGTCACCAGAGGGCGATCGCAAACATTGGTAGCATCCAAGCGGCCACCGAGTCCCACTTCCATCACCACCACATCAAGCTGTTGTTGGGCAAAATATAGCCAAGCTGCGGCAGTAATCACTTCAAACTGGGTCGGAGAAGGCGCAGAGGGGTTGATCGCCTCAGTGACTTGGACGAGAACCTGCTGCAACCCTTGTTCAGAAATGGGGCTGTCATTCACACAAATTCGTTCGGTCCAATCCACCAAATGCGGCGAGGTATAGCGCCCGACTCGATACCCCGCTTCCATCAGAATGGTAGAAAGATAGGCACAGACAGACCCTTTCCCATTGGTTCCC
Organism: Oscillatoria sp.; assembly: GCA_011390515.1. Classification (GTDB taxonomy): domain Bacteria; phylum Cyanobacteriota; class Cyanobacteriia; order Cyanobacteriales; family Laspinemataceae; genus Laspinema. Next base: position 3,186 of record JAABSJ010000150.1, on the reverse strand, counting down.
GCGACATGAATCAAGGGAACCCTGTTGTGGGGATTGCCTAAGTCATTTAAAAGTTTTGTGATGCGATCGAGGCCCAGTTCGACGCCAAAGCGTCCAAAGGAGGAGAGGAGAGAATCCACAGTTGCCAGTGCCATTACCACCCAATCTCGTGTAAAGTTACACCCATTTTGGTTAAGAAACTCCACTATAGCGGTTCACGGACTCCTGGGGTACAGATGCTATTTAAGGAGTGCGAGCATCTTGCTCGCTATTATCAAGAGCGTATCAAGAGCGAGCAAGATGCTCGCACTCCCAAAAATGTCCGCGAATAAGCTTACCCAAGGCTATCTATCAATCTAGAGTGCTACCGACAGCAGATATTTTTACCCGGATCCTTCCAGAGCAATCAGGTCCCTCTGTAGCAATTTCTGAAACACTACTGACGATCGCCCTAGGGAGAGGTTAGCCTAGCAGATAAGTCACCATTCAACGCTCTCAAGGTCCAGCACCTATGGCAACAGAACTGGCAATCGATACTCGTGGACTCACTAAGCAATTTGACCGACATATCGCCGTTAATGATGTTCATTTACAAGTCGGTCCCGGGGAAGTTTATGGACTGATCGGACCCAATGGAGCCGGGAAAACAACCTTAATCCGAATGCTGGCGACGGCAGAAGAACCCACAATTGGGGAAATTTATATCAATGGGGAACGCCTCCTGCGGGATAGTCATAACCCCACTTTAAAACGTCGCCTGGGGTATTTGCCCGATGATTTTCCCCTGTATGATGATTTAACGGTTTGGGACTATCTGGACTATTTTGCTCGACTCTATTATCTGCGGGAACCCCGGCGCAGTCAGCGTCTTTATGAAGTATTGGAATTAGTTCAATTAGAGAATAAGCGGAACAGTTCGATCGCCACCTTGTCCCGAGGGATGAAACAGCGGCTTTCTCTGGCGCGAACGATTGTCCATGAACCGATTTTACTGTTACTCGATGAGCCAGTTTCGGGTTTAGATCCCATCGCCCGAATGCAGTTTCGGGAAATTATCAAGACCCTGCGGGAAGCGGGGATGACAATTTTGATTTCATCTCATGTGTTGAGTGACCTGGCGGAATTGTGTACATCGGTGGGAATTATGGAACTGGGGTATTTGGTGGAAAGTGCGCCTTTAAAAGAACTTTACCAGCGCTTGAGTCGCCAGCAAATTTTAATCTCGACTTTGGGTAAGTTAGAGGCATTGGAAGGAGAACTGAAACTGTTTCCGCAAGTTGAGGGATGGGAGGTCAATCCCGATGGTAAAACGTTGCGGGTGCATTTTGCCGGGACTCCGGAAGAGAGTGCCAATTTATTGCGATCGCTGGTGGAGGCGAAGATTCCTTTGCACGAATTCCACTGCACTCAGGAAGATTTGGAAACGATTTTCCTGAAGTTAGGGCATAAACAGGCATCTTAAAACTAACCGATTGCTAGGGTTTAAGATGCCTGCAATTTTATTGCTCAAAGTTAGGTATTGATGTTGAAGTGTTAAAAATCATCAAAGAAGGTCTGGAATGTTGACACAATTATTAGACAAGTTGGGGGAATCGAATCCCCAGTTGTTTCGAGAATTAAAAGGTCGCTTGAATCGCCGTTCGGTTGTAAGTGTTTCATTTATATCCGCGATTATTCAATGCATTATGGTGGGAGTCTTGTCTAAGGAAAATTGTATCGCCTGGTCCGAAGATACTGGTGGATACTGTCAACAGTATGAAATGGTCATTCAGTGGGAGTTTGTTTGTCATAGTCTCAGCTTTATTTTGCCTTTCTTGTTATTCGCCGGAGGTGTCTATTTATTAAGTAGCAATTTGGTCAAAGAACAACGCCGAGGAACTCTCAATTTCCTGCGGTTGAGTCCGCGAACCAGTCAAAATATTTTGCTCGGTAAATTGCTCGGGGTTCCGGTTCTGTTGTACCTGGGAGTTGGGTTCGCGATTCCCTTACATTTGATGGGTGCGATCGCTGCCGGTGTTCCCTTCGCCTGGGTCTTCGGTTTTTATTCGGTAATCGCTGCCTTGGGGACTTTTCTCTATATGGCATCCCTTCTCAATACCTTATTTGTGGCCAAAGGTCAATATCAACCCATCGTCAGTAGTGTTTTGGCCGGTTGGTTGGGTTACAGTTTTGTGTCGTTTGTTTTGTACTACTTTAGCTGGGATGACAGCCAGTTTAAATGGTTGGGATTTGAGTGGTTTTTCTGGGAAGATCTCGGAAAAAATTATCCCCTGGGATTTTCCTGGCTATTGATCAGCTTACTCGTGGGAAGTTACTGGATTTGGCAAGGACTGAATCGGCAGTTCAAGAATCCCCTGGGTACGTTATTAAGTAAGGCTCAAAGTTATGGGGTAGTAGCCAGTCTTCAAGTTTGGATCCTGGGGTTTTTCTATCCCGTGATGAATCAAGCTCAGATCGAAGAGACTTTGATGCCGATGATGTTTGGGATATCTATCTTAACCTTGGGCCTATTTTTGCTGATTATTCCGGCGATTTCTCCCCAACGACAAACCCTCTTGGATTGGGCGCGGTATGCTCATGAAGATCGGGGGCAAGGGGGTAAACGTTCTTACTCTAAATGGCTGGATTGGATTGGGGGCGAAAAAAGTCCGTCTGTCGTGGCGATCGCCATCAATTTGGGAATTGTCGCCGCTATTTGGATGCCTTGGATTTTACTCTGTCAGGTCAGTTTTCCTACCCCGTTAACCGCCGGGGTAGCGCTCCTGATGACGTTAAATTTAATCTGGATTTATGGTGCGATCGCCCAGTCTTTGTCCTTTATTAAATTCCCCAAACCCGGACTCCTTTCAATGGGAATGGTGATGGCTGCCCTGATTTTACCGCCCCTGGTATTCGGCTTATTCTCCCAAACTGTTTCGGTCAACACCACGTTATGGATGTTGTTCGTCTTCGGTTCACCCTGGTTGGCCCTCGCGGAAGCCTCTGCAATGGCTATATTTGTCAGTTTATTGGGTCAGTTGGCGGCGATCGCCACCTTAACCCTCACCCTCAACCATCAAATCCATAAAGCCGGTGCATCCCATTCTAAATTGCTATTTGCTCCCAATCCCAAGCAAATTGCTCCCAAAGTTTAAACCGGGATTCAGCCTCTCTTGATTCTTCCTTTTTTAGATGTTGTTATTTTTTCAGGAAATACTTCAATGACCC
>JAABSJ010000149.1 GCA_011390515.1 Oscillatoria sp. | reverse complement strand
AAAGCAGCAAGACCAATGGGTGCAGCGGATTGCCATTGGAGTGGCGATCGCCTACTTAGCATTGGTCCTGTTCATTCCGGCCCTGAATGTCTTTTATCAAGCCTTTAGAACCGGCTTCGGCCCCTTTTTCACCAACTTTCGGGACCCGCACTTTTTATCCGCGATTCAACTAACCGTTATTGTTGCGGCGATTGTGCTCCCGATTAATACCCTGTTTGGACTCTGCGCGGCATGGGCGATCGCCCGTCATAAAATTCCCGGTCGAGCGTTTATTGTTAGCATCATTGACTTGCCATTTTCCATCTCCCCCGTTGTCGCTGGATTGATGATTGTTCTACTTTATGGCAGAAATGGCTGGTTTGGTCCCGTGATTCAATCGGCGAATATTCAGATTATTTTTGCCTTACCGGGAATCATCATTGCCAGTTTATTTGTAACCCTCCCCTTTGTTGCTCGTTCCGTGATTCCTGTCTTAGAAGAAACCGGACCGGAACAGGAAGAAGCAGCAAAAACCCTGGGAGCAAACGATTGGCAAATCTTCTGGCGGATTACTTTGCCAAATATCCGCTGGGGACTGATGTATGGAGTTATTTTAACCAATGCCCGAGCAATGGGCGAGTTTGGGGCGGTTGCTGTCGTCTCTGGCAACTTAATTGGCAAAACCCAAACCTTACCGTTATTTGTGGAGGAAGCTTATAAGCAGTATCAAACCCAGTCGGCATTTTCGGCAGCGGCACTATTAGCCTGTCTGGGATTGATTAGTTTAGTTGGGAAAGAAATTTTAGAGCGGCAACAGGGGAGTTCGAGGCGAATTGGGACTGGCAAAGGTTGAGTTTGTGAAAACCCGCACCCTGAAGGGTGGGGCTATACGGACAAAGCCCGCCTGCGCGGGCTCAAGAGTAAAAATTACTTTTTATAACCAGATTTGGTATCAATTCCAACGCTCAAATCTTTACCTTTGAAACTGGCTTTAAGCGGTTTACGTTAGCTTTCCATCCCTTCTCATACCAAATCCGGTTGTCTCAAGTCGATTTTCTCTTTAGCCCGCGCAGGCGGGCTTCGTCCGTGTAGCCCCACCCTTCAGGGTGCGGGTTTTTATAGACATATCCGAACCGGATTCCGTATCAACTCTTAAAAAAACAGGGTTTGGGAATTGTTTTATTTGCGGTTAAATGCTCAATTTTTATCAGTAACTCCCCAATATTTCGCCCCTATAAAGGGGCGTTAGAGGAGATTTATAGACTTTAGACTAAATTGATGGGAAACACACTGATTGACGCTGGCAGCAGAGGGCATTCCTTCCCCATTCAGTAAGGATTGAATGAGGGGATGCCCGATGCCATTCTAGGACTCTTCTTGAGGACCGAATACCATCTGGAGCAACATGGGTTCACCCCCCTCCTCGTGATAGCGATCGGCCCATTGGCGGATGACTTCATCCAACTCTTCCATCGCTTGGTCCATGCGATGGGAGGGGATATCCAATTCCTCCAACAGCCGCATCGTTTTCGGTTGCCGTTCCGCCCAATCCTTCATCAAGCGGAAGTATCGCGCGGTATCCTCTACCATGACGTAGGTGCGCTCTTGGTCATCTACGGGAGAATAAGAGGCCCGAGTCAGGGCGTAGAAGGGCATTCCCCAAGGGGAATTAATCCGGGTTACCGTTCCCGAGTAAACCAACCTGCGTTTGATATGTTCTGCTAAGGCTTCAGAAAGAGGCATCCGTCTGTCTGCGGAAAAATCCTCCTGCGATCGCGCGTGCAGAAACTCAATCAATTCCATAAACTGGAAGGAGTTGATCAGTTGAGCATCGGGAATATTGTTGGGAAGCTGGCGTTCAAGTTGACGTTTTTCTTCACTCGTCAGATTGTTGCCTGGAATGCGAGGCCGTCCAGGTCTCCACGGATACTGTTCCAGCCACACATACGGAAACTGGATCAGATAGCGAGGCTCCTGAGAACCCAGCATTTTTAAGAGCTTGCCTTTTGTTAAGGCTTCTTTAACTTCCTCAACAATGGCTTTAACGCGCTTCGGCTCAATATGGTGCAGATGACCTGTCATGCGCAGGTTCTCATCCTGCTCCAAATAGGTCATGTAAATGGCACATTTGGCTGCTGTTGCCGCTGCATCCAGAAATGCTCCGTGCCGGTGCCCACTGGTTCTCATGGCACTGAAGGCCAGATATATCATGATCTGATCCATTGCGCTGGGGCTAAGGCTTTTGATCAGATCTAAGTCGTTGCTCATCACATTCCTCAATTACGGATAGGTCAAGGTAGTTGCACCCTTCTCCGTTTATTGTTGTCCATGATGGTTGCAACTCACCGGACAATTGTTTTTGCCGGTTAGGGCTGACTGGACTGCAGCCAGACTCGCAACCTCCGACTCCTTCGGGTGAAGGATTGGGCTGTCTATGCATAACAGTAGCTTACCCCAATCCCTGGGGTAAACGCATCACCGGACTGTTAACTCGCGATCGCCCCCAGAAACTAGCGCTCTTGAGCAATGGAGTCACGGATCAATCCAATGGCTGACAAAGGGTGCGACAGAAACCGCGATAATCTCCCACACCACGGGCCTCGTTGTCAAGACCAGGGGATCTTTCCACTCCTGCCAGCTTATGTGCTTTCGGAAAAGACCTCTTTTCTAGCCCTCAAACTCCACTGTCCAGATTGGTAGGCGATCGCTTCTGGATTGATTAACTGCCTAAAATTATATCCTGCCCGGAATAATCATGGCAACAAAGATTTCTGCCTATAAAAATCTTGCTCCAAGGGTTGAGCGATCGCATCCAAGCGGTTGGTGTTCTATCCGTCTTCCTCATCTTCTCCAAAAATCGGGTTCAATCTTATCCCCAATGCTTGAGCAAGACAATCAAAATTTAAGGCGTTAGTTCTTCCACGATGATCCAATTTCCCGAGGAATTCTGACGGCCCCAAATTGTTAAGACTTGCTCATCATGGCATTCTTTTAATTGACAGTCTATTTCTGCACGCCAGGTGACCAGACTCCAACTTTGACCCGCCATTTCTACCGGATGCGTCAGGACGATCGCATAGTCCTGCAATCCCTTCTTCTGAAACACCCCGATAAATTGTTGGCAATGGTTAATGGCGTGATTTGGAATGGATGAGGGGATATCGGTTGCCGATGTCTGGTGAGTTTTAGAAAATTCTCCCGGGTTTGGCCGATCGCCACTGAGGGGATACTCCTCTGGATTTTCTAAATAAAATGTCTGACAATCCAACCAGTCGCCATGTTCAGGAGTCAGATTAAACAGAGGGACCAAAGCGGCTGGGGCGATCGCATCCTGAAGTAACGCCTCTTGCAACATCCGCACAGGCAAATCCCTCGGTTGACAATGTTTTTCCACACAGAGGGCCGCTGCCATTCCTGCCGCTTGTCCAATTCCCATCACCAGAGGTTGTAAACGAGTCGCCCCATTGGCAATATGAGATACCGAAATATTTTTTTCACAAACTAACAGTCCATCGGTTTCCACAGGCACCAAAGAACCATAAGGAATCGTAAAAGGTGTCCCCGTCCAACGCCCACCCCAGGGAATGGATTTGGGGGCCAGTTTGAAAGCAGGGGCTAGATGTTCTAAATCGGGGTAATGATGATCATTGGCATAATTCCCCAAGGCGATCGCATCGCAGACTCCTGACTCATCCACCGATAAAGGAGCCACGCGCCCCCCCACCCCAGGCAAAATATCTCGTTCTGTAATCGTTTTCACCCCCACCAACCGCCTGCTTTCTCGATAATAAGGATGCAAAGCGTATGCGCCACCCCCTAAAACAGAGGTTTTAGAAAAATTGCTGTTTCCTTCGACTCCTTTTATAAAGACAGGAAAAATATCTTCTGCTAAACCATAGCGAGGCCCCAATTCAGATTGAATAAAACGGGCAAAACTTTGGGAATGCGATCGCGCCTCTTGGAGAAACGCTAAACGTGATGCGTCCGTTTCCACCAGTCGCCCCACCCCTTCCCCATAATCATTGCCCTGAATTGGCCAATTAATCATAAAGCGATTTCCAGGCAACCTGCCGTAATTGAGAAAAGACTCAGGGCCATAGTTATCCCAAGCCCCCAAAAAACGACTGCAATCCTCAACAGGAGGTGCAGGAATTTCCGGAGCTCTCGCCCCTTCGCCATAATCCTGCATCACCACCACCCAGGTAGGCGCTTGTACAGGATATCGTTCTGTTAATAGATTAGAGGCAACAGGGGCGCTGGGTTCATGGAACTCGTCTTGAAATTCCCAACCCCAACGATAGGGAATGTCTGCTAACGCTAGTAAATCGCCGAGTTCCGTCCCATCCAGGGTAATTTTTGCGTTGACAATCAAATCTTGAAAACGAACCCCTGCGATCGCATCTCCGTCGCGCAACACTTCCACAGGAACTTGCCCAGAAATCCAGTGCAGATTCGGCAGTTCTTTCACCCAATCTGCAAAAATTTGGGCCGCAGTGCGTGGGTTAAAGGTAAAAAAACTCACCCATCCATGATCCAATCCGCCCTCTTGCTGACATTGCAGAGATTGCAGGAGGGCACCCCATAGACCTGTTTGAAACGCCGCCAACTCATTCCCATCAGGGGCCGAAACCCCTGCACTGGTGAGCATTCCTCCCAACCAGGGAAATTCACTGACTAACACCGTGTTAGCACCGCGCCGCGCTGCTTGAATAGCCGCAGCGGTCCCTCCCGTACTGCCACCGACAACTAACACATCCGCTTGGAGTTCATTCATAGAGATAGAAATAGAGAGTAAAAGTTAAATCGGCAAAAACCCGCACCCTTAAGGGTGGGGCTAGACGGAGGTTAGGGGATTCCAAAATATAAATCATCCAACCGTTCAACTGAAAGAAAGGTATGTGTCGGAGTAAATGCTTGCGCCCCTGGGGCGCAAGCATTGCGCCCCTACATTGACGGGACTACTCCGTTGAGCAGTCAATACGAACGAACGTTTTGGAGATTTTATTTTTTGGAGTTCCCTTAGCGAAGCCCGGGCCCTTGGGCTATAGCCCAAGGGCCCGGGCTGTCATCGTATGATTAGATCTTTGACAACGGGATTATAACTTGACTTTTCTGTAGGGGAGAGTCAAGGCGATCGCCCCTGCGGGAATCTCAACCCCCGTGTTAGGCTAAATTCATCCCAACTGCCCACCCCACAACCTTTCCGGAGGTCAAAATGTCCAGTTCAACCACCGAGAGTTTAATTGAATCGGCGATCGCCCAACTGGAAAAGCTACCCCCTCAACAGCAGCAACAAGTCTTAGATTACATTGAATTTCTGGCTCAAAAATACAGCGAACCTCAAACTCCGCAACCTCGCATCCCTGGGTTACATCGCGGGATGGGGTGGATTAGCGATGATTTTAACGACCCCATTCCCCCTGAATATTGGAGTGAGCAATCATGAATCTGCTGCTGGATACCCATACCTTTATTTGGTGGTCTTTAACGCCGGAAAGGCTGTCACAACGGGTTAGCAGCTTATTGGCCGACCCCAGCAACAACTTGATTCTCAGTGTTGCCAGCGTTTGGGAAATGCAAATCAAATTGCAACTGGGGAAATTAAACCTAGAGTTGCCCTTGCGGGAGTTAATCGAAACCCAACAACAAACGAATAATCTGCAACTTCTCCCTATCCAAGTCACCCACGTTTGGGCACTGGAGAATTTACCGATTCCCCACAAAGACCCTTTTGATAGGATTTTAATCGCTCAAGCCACCGTAGAACAGCACCCACTTCTAAGTATTGATGCCATCTTCGATGCTTATCCCGTGAATCGAGTCTGGTAGGGCCTTGTTATGTCCCTCACAACCTTTCCGGAGGTCAAAATGTCCAGTTCAACCACCGAGAGTTTAATTGAATCGGCGATCGCCCAACTGCAACAGCTACCCCCCCAACAGCAGCAACAAGTCTTAGATTACATTGAATTTCTAGCTCAAAAATACATCCAACCTCAACCCCCTCAACCTCGCGTCCCTGGGTTACATCGCGGTAAAGTTTGGATGAGTGAAGATTTCAACGACCCCATTCCCCCTGAATATTGGAGTGAGTAATCATGAAATTGCTGCTGGATACCCACACCTTCCTGTGGTGGACAGGTGACAGTTCTTGCAACTAGGGAGATTTTACCTCGGAACCCAGATCGGGAGTTTCATCTGAGCGTGTGTTGGATGATTGCTGTGATTTGTTATCTCATGTTAAAGTTAAAGATATCAAGGATTATTTCGAGACGATAATCCTTGTTGAAGATTCGTGGGTCGAGAGGTTGTCCAGCAGAATCTGTATTCACGCAAACAACAATTGCTCCTCGAAGCCCTCCTTGCCCTAAGAGTAAGGCGCAGGCTAAGACTTCTTCGTAACTAGCGAAAAACGTATCTCTATTACGGGCAGGCCAACTGGGGGTTGCTATATTATCTTGGCGATGTCTAGCCTCTAATGTGGCAACATCCTCTTCCTTAAAAATTACAGCCTTACGCCCAGATAACGTCCAATCCAGCACATCACCCCAGTAACCCGCTACGACAACATCATTGAAGGCGGACGCTGCTTGACGCGCCAGTTCCTCGTAGATACCCCGCTCTCCTGGCAGGATTGTAGAGGCATTTTCGGTGGTGGCGAGAAAATTTACTTGCTGGACAATTGCAAGAGGTGGAGGAGGGGGAACAAAGTACATAGTGTATTCGCTTTATTGTTTCAATTTATTCTAATTTGAGAAAGAGAAGCAGATTCTCTCGTGGGGGTTGACCCGAAAATAGACCTCTGCTCTAGTTGGCGCTTAACTGCGGCAGGTTGAATGAGTTACTTTGATAGCTTAGTAGTAACGAAATTCTAAAACTTCCTGATTTAGAATCATCGAATTGATGCCACCAGCCGTAAGCTCTCTAATGTTTAACCTAATTTCTCCGTTAGGCAGAGAAAGAATATAATAATTATAGTTTCCGTTATTAGCAGCGTAACCCGTCACTCCCTGATTTTGGATCCGACTGGCATCTAGAACAGTGCGGAATTCTCTATCTTCCCGTGAGAAACCAACATAAAATAACCCTTTATCATCTTCGCATATATTGACAATAAAATCGCTGGTTTGATAGCTGGCTACGGGTCGAGAACTATACTCGGATTGGCATAAATTCGGAACTTCTGCTTTAGCAATACCAGCTATTGGTAATATAAAACCTACTAAAGTAGTCACCAGTATTTTTTTCATGACTATTTCCCCTCTTTGGTTTATGAAAGCCACTATATAGCAGATGTTTTTTGAAGTTAACTTCAAAAATTTTCATGCTTTCCCAATATTAATATACCCCGAAATACATCAAGAAATTAACGAACGGCTCGAAAGCCTTCTACAAAATCAAGCCAATTGTCTATTTTATTTCCTTCAATTTTTAAAATGGGAACGCTTACGGTGTTCGTGACTCTACCTGTTAAGCGAGGGCCGAATCTTGTAATTGTAGTGGGTTCTGCTCTCCCCAAACCGTAAGCTTGACGAATATCGTCAGCTAACGCGCAAGTAATCTCAAATACTCCCATATCTATCGAACCATTTCCTGCTTTGTATTGCCAAAATATAAACCCTTGACGAGAACCTCTACATTCCCAAATCGTCACCTCAAACATTTTGGCAATATGGAGTTCATACCGACGTAATCGGCTATTATTCCCATAAGCGGGGGTGGTTGTATCTCTATCCGGGACAATTAACTCAGCGGAACCACCATGATATTCGCTACCAACACCCATGCTAAATATGCTGGTAATTGGAAAATCTTGAGCCAACCCCGAAGGAGCGATCGCCATCAGTGCTGCACTGATCGCTACTGGATTTAGTAAGGTTGCAACTTTGGAGAATTTTTTCATCACTTCGCCTCGATTGAATTTTACCGGCCCGATCAATCAATAAGTGCGATTATAGTACATTTGTTGATGGATAGCTTGATTTTTTAGCCGATTTGCTCAGATCTAACTCTAGAAAATCAAAGATTGGGGCGATCGGCAATGGGATTTAATGGGAAGTTTTTCTGTGATGGGGTTGTGGGTTTAATGGGAATTAATGGAAAAAAGTGGTATTTAGTTCCCCAAGTGTGGAAAAGTGTGGTAAATTGGTACTGTGTTGGCAGCATCCCTCCCGGGAGCATCCCGATTTTGAAATATCTCTGTAGAGATACTCCCTGCTGTGTTTGACCCAAATATGACTAAAGCTAAACCTATGGAGATTTCTGAATCGATAAAATGGATCGATGATCGCATATTTGCCCAAACAGGAAAATGGCTTGATTCTCTTCAAATATCTATATTAGAAGCTACTTCCCAAGGTCAAAAATATCCCCAAATTGCTGAAAAATATAATTTTAGTAACGATCATGTCAGAAAAGCCGCTTGGAAGTTATGGAAACGGCTGTCCGATGTTTTAGGAGAATCGGTTAATCAATCTAATTTTAGAACCCTGGTACAAAGAGGGTTTTTTTCCAATAGTAATCATCACAATAATTATATTGTTAATAGTAATAATCTGAATATTTGCAGCGATCGCTATCATTCAGGGGTGACAACAGCCCGATCGCCTACACCGCCACAACCCTCCCCAGACACCCGAACTGAACCGCAGATCAACTTAGATGATGCACCGGCTATTCTTACTGGCTACGATTCCCCTAGCGGCGATAGCTTCGCTTCCCGCATCACCGAACTGAACACCCTAGAACATTGGATCGTACAAGACCGCTGCCGAATTGTGCAACTTATGGGCATCAGGGGCATGGGTAAAACCGCGCTATCTCTCCGGCTAATTGACCAAATAAAGACCAATTTTGACTATATTATCTATCAAACCCTCTGCTTTTCTCCGACCCTAGAAACCACCCTGATTAATCTCCTAGAAAACTTCAGCGAACCTCAAGCAATTCCCCAACAGTTTGAAGGCAAACTTTCCCAACTCCTCAAATATCTCCGCCAGCATCGATGCTTGATTATCCTGGATGACGTGCAAATGCTGTTTAGCCCAGGAAAACTGGCCGGAGAATATCAACCCTCCCTGGAAAATTATCCGCTATTTTTTAAAAAATTTCCGAACTAGAACACTCCAGTTGTTTCCTCTTAATCAGTGCTGAACAACTCCTGGATTTTACCCAGTTTAACAAAGGCGATCGCTCAGTTCGCTCCTTATTATTAGGGGGTATAGGTATCGCCGCTAGAGCCATATTTCAGGAATATCAATTATCCGATGAAACAGACTGGGAAAAGTTAATCAATACCTACCAAGGCAATCCTCTTTGGTTGGCTCTGACTGCGATGATGATTCAAGAGTTATTTGCCGGTAAAGTCTCTGAATTTCTCCAATGTGAAGGCTTAATTTTAGCCGATACTTTGCGCTCGCAGCTAGAGCGAGAATGGCAGCGATTAACCCAGACAGAACAGGCAATTATGATTCAGCTAAAGGATGAGAATCTGCCAGTGACTTTACCGCAAATTCTGAAAACAGTATCAAAACAGTCAATGATTGCAACTTCAGATGTATTGGAGGCAATTCAATCCTTGAAAAGACGCTTTTTAATGGATCTGATAGAACAGGGAGAAGATAAAAAATTTAATCTGAATCCGGTCTATCAACAATATTTATCGCGGCGATCATACTGAGCCAATAAAAAATGCCGAGGGATTCCCGCATCCGCAGGAATCACAATTTTTGATATCCTAATGACAGTTTTTGAGGTCTTAATATAAAGAAAGGCCAAAAGAAACCCGGTTTGTTTATATCAACTAATCGCTTTGGCTCCGATTAAGGGAGATCCAACAAATAAACCGGGCAAAAATCTGGTAAAATCAAGAAGTCAGACGCTTGACACTTATGATAACGCAGATGGAATTAACAGAGCCGACGCGCCCGATAATTGGGATGGAATAGAGACATAATTCGTCAAGGCATTCGGGAACTAGAGATGGGAATATAGCAGTTCCCACAGTTATGAGGTACGTTTTGGGAGTGCGAGCATCTTGCTCGCTATCGAGAATAGCGAGCAAGATGCTCGCACTCCTTTAAATGTTTGTACCGCATAAGTCCGGGAACCGCTATAACCTGTGGCGATCGGAGAACAGCACCCACTTCTCAGTATTGATGCTATCTTTGATGCTTATCCCGTGAAAGGAGTCTGGTAGGGTAAGTTAGAGTTTTTTAACAATCACCAACGATGAAAGCACAGGTTTTTAGAGGCGTCAATCAGCTCAGTTATGAAGACATCCCCTTGCCAGAACTCGCTTCTGATGAGGTTTTGGTACAAGTCCGGGTTGTGGGGCTATGTCAATCGGATATTAAAAAAATTCGGTATCCACTCTATGAACCCCCACGAATTTTTGGACATGAAACGGCGGGGGTTATTTCTGCGGTGGGAGAGGCGGTAACCGGATGGCAATTGGGACAGCGCGTGGTGGTGATGCACCATATCCCCTGTATGCACTGCACGTATTGCCTGAATGAAAACTTTTCCATGTGTGAGGTTTATAAAAATATCACCACCACTGCGGGATTTGCCCCTAGTGGCGGTGGATTTGCCGAATATGTGAAGGTCCCTGGACATATTGTCAGAAATGGGGGCCTGATTCCCATCCCAGATTCCGTCACCTTTGAGCAAGCGAGTTTTGTGGAACCGACAAACTGCTGCTTAAAAGCGGTGAAAAAGGCCCGAGTGGAGCCAGGACAGACCGTGTTAATTACAGGTGCGGGTCCCATCGGACTGATGTTTGTGATGCTGGTGAACTATTTTGGTGCGAGGGCGATCGCCACGGATTTGCTCCCCTCTCGCCTAGAGAAAGCCTTGGAATTAGGGGCAGAAGCAGCGTTTGATGCTCGTCACCCAGACTTAGCCAGTCAGGTAAAAGAACGAACCGGGGGAATGGGAGTGGATACGAGTATCTTGGCAGTTCCCAGTGAAAAAGCCTTTTTTCAAGCCCTGGACTGTACCCGCAAAGGGGGGAAAATTCTATTTTTTGCCGAATTTCCCGATGAGGTGGAAATTCCAATTAATCCCAATATTTTATATCGCCGTGAAATTGACTTGATGGGAAGCTACAGTTCCAGCTATCGAGTTCAAGGGTTAGCGACAGATATTGTTTTTAATAAAAGGATTGATGTGGATAAATTGGTGAGTGACAAATATCCACTCCAGGAATTAGCTGCTGCGGTAGAAAGAGCAGTTCAACCCACCCCTGAAACTTATAAGATTTTGCTGTATCCGTAAGGGTTATCCCTGGAAATCAGTTTCAGAAATAGGTGAGGATTTAGGCATTATCTCAATATCTCAATGTAGGGGCGATTCGCGAATCGCCCCTACATTTTTATGGCGATATTTCCCGGGGGATATGAATGGACCAATTATCATAGGAATTAAAACTGTAGTCGCGATCGGTGAGGTATCATGTCTGCTTCTCAACTTGCATTGACAGAACCGACGGAGATTCCCCTTCCACCCACCCAAGATGAACTGCCCTGTGATGACGGTGTACCTATGGAAACCCTGCGGCATAAACTGCAAATGGATTTATTGGTTGACCCCCTGTGGACTTGGCTGAAAGACCGGGATGCCTTTGTGGGGGGCAATATGTTTGTTTACTATAGTCTGGCCCAAGTGCGCGATCGCGATTTCAAAGGTCCCGATGTTTTCGCCGTCCTAGACGTCCCTCGCGGCGAACGTAAAAGCTGGGTCCTTTGGGAAGAAGGAAAAGGGCCCGATGTGGTTATTGAGCTTTTATCAACCAGTACCGCCAAACAGGACAAAACCGAGAAAAAGCAGATTTACCAAAATCAGATGCGGGTCACTGAGTATTTTTGGTACGACCCCTACAATCCCGAAGATTGGGCCGGGTTTGTCTTAGAAAAAGGAGTCTATCAACCCCTGGCAGCAGACGAACAAGGACGGTTACTCAGCCACAAACTCGGATTGGCCCTCGTGCGGTGGTCCGGACAGTACCGGGATGTAGAGACCGTTTGGCTACGCTGGGCCACTTTAGACGGAGAATTACTGCCTTCTAAAGATGAATTGGCCGAAACTCAGAGCCAACGGGCTGAAACTGAGCGCCAACGGGCTGAAACTGAGCGCCAACGGGCTGAACGAGCCGAACAACGAGCGCAGGAGTTAGCAGAACAGTTACGGGCGATCGGTATAGAACCGAATCCATAAGGGAACTCCAAAAAATAAAATCTCCAAAACGTTCGTTCGTAGTGATGGATCAACGGAGTAGCCCCGTCAATGTAGGGGCGCAAGCATTGCGCCCCTACAGATACCTTCCTTTCAGTTGAACCGTTGGATGATTTATATTTGGGTGGGGCAATCATGCTCAACAGTAAACAACAAACAACCATGAGTTTTAACACCTCTTATTTAGATAAAGCGTTAAAAGAAAAACGCTTGCGACTAGAACAAGAACGCCAAATTTTACTCCAGCAAACTCTTCAGTGGTTAGATGAATTTGGGTTAAAATATGGCATTAAAAAAGCCTATATTTTTGGCTCTGTAACCCGGCCTGATAAATTTCAGGCCCAATCGGACATCGATATTGCCGTTGAACAGATTAATGCCGAAGATTTCTTCTCCGTCATCGGCTTTATTTCCGAAGCCTTAGCCAGAGATGTAGATATCGTTCCTCTGAATCAATGCCATTTTGCCCATCGTATTCGAGAACAAGGAATTGTATGGATAGCCAAACCTTAGTTGTTTTGACCGTTGACATCCAAGCTCAAATGGCATTAATTGAAGGAGTTCATGAAAAATTAGTCATTCGGGCCAAGCGATTACAGACCGATGATGAAATTATCCTAGAAAGTATTGCTTATCAAATTCATAATCTGTATAGTGCTACAGAAGAATTGATGAAAATTGTGGCTACATACTTTGAGAACAACATCAATGAATCCAATCAATGGCATAGTCTCTTGCTTCAACGGATGAAAATGGATATTCCAGAAATCCGTCCGGCACTTCTGTCTCTTGAGAGCTACTCGATTCTCAATAGTCTACGAGGATTTCGTCATTTCTTTCGTCATGCTTACGGTGCAACCCTTGAATATGAACCTTTAAAAACGAATCTCGATAAATCTCTGAATCTGTTTCCTCAACTTGAATCAGATGTCAATCAATTTCTTGTACGCTTATCGGACACTGATAGTTAAATAACTGGATACGCTGTAAGAAAAGTTAACAAAAATCGGGTCAACACTAACCTAAAATGATTTATATTTAGGAGAGTATAAAACCCGGTTCAGCGTTGGTTGCTGGGTTGATAATTCTCGTCACCCTGGAAGTTATGAAAACAGATAAACTCTTTTATCGGATTTTCTTAAATCAGCCTAGTCTCCTTTCAGAACTCTTGCCGAACATCCCGCCAGACTGTGAATTTGACTATAGTGCGCCGGTGGTTAAAGAAAAAGAAGTCCGACTGGATGGATTGCTGACTCCGGTCTCCAACGATATCAGCTTACCTCTGGTGTTTTTAGAAGCCCAGATGGAAACAGATTCCACATTTTATGGGCGCTATTTTGCGGGAATTTTTGTTTATTTGCTGCAATATCAAGTGATTCGACCCTGGCAAGGCTTGTTAATCCTAAAAAGCCGAAAAATTGATTTAGGCGCAACTGCTCCCTATCAATGCTTGTTATCGGGAGTGGTCACCCGGTTATATCTGGAAGATTTGCGATCTGTAGACAATCTAAGTCCCAATTTGTCGCTGCTTCAGTTAATTGTCGTACCCAAGTCGAAAGCCAGTCAGGTTGCCCAATCCATTTTAAGTCGCGCTCAAACGCCGATGGAATTTCAAAAATACTTGGATTTGGTCGAAGCTATACTGGTGAATAAGTTCCCTAATTTGAGTATCGAGGAGCTACACAATATGTTGAATCTCAGAGAAGCCAATGTAACTCAAACTCGTTTCTATCGCGAAGTTCTGGACATTGGTCGCCAAGAAGGTCGTCAAGAAGGACAGCAAGAGGGGGAGGTGAATCTGATTTTACGTCTACTTTCTCGCCGTTTTGGGGTGCTGAGTCCTGAGCAAGTTTCGGGAATTCGTGCCTTGTCTATCCCTCAATTAGAGTCTTTAGGGGAAATGCTGTTGGATTTTCAAGGGATTGGGGAGTTAGAGGACTGGTTAAGAACTCACCGGGTCCAAGAGTAGGCGCTGAACAGAAGGCAGAGTTGGTCATTTGTCATTTGTCATTTGTCATTT
>JAABSJ010000148.1 GCA_011390515.1 Oscillatoria sp. | reverse complement strand
TGGCATCAAGAAGCGTTTGCCGTGTCTGCCAGCGATCGCAGTACCCAGGTTGCCGGAGTTGCCTTTGATGCCTGTGGGTGGGAAATTTGGCCCTATTTAACCGCAGGCGCTTGTATTTATATCGTGGATAACGAAACCCGGCGATCGCCGGAAAAATTGCGGGATTGGTTGGTGGAAAATGCCATCACCATCAGCTTTTTACCCACCCCCTTAGCGGAAAAAGTCTTACAATTAAAGTGGCCGAAACAGACCCCATTGCGCCTGTTACTCACCGGGGGAGAAACATTGCATCAACATCCGTTACCCTCCCATCCGTTTCAGGTGGTGAATAATTACGGGCCCACGGAGAATACCGTTGTCACCACTTCCGGCAGGGTTCCCGTGGGAAATGGCAGGGAGATTGCGCCGGGAATTGGCAAGGCGATCGCCAATACTCAACTCTATGTGCTAGACAAGCACTTCCACCCGGTTGCGATCGGCATTCCTGGAGAATTATATATTGGCGGCGACGGATTGGCAAGAGGATATCGCCATCATCCCGAACTCACTGCCGAAGCATTTATCCGCAACCCCCTCCAACCAGAAGCGGGCAATTTCCTGTACAAAACCGGCGATTTAGTCCGCTATCAACCCGATGGCAGTTTGGAGTTTTTAGGGCGTCTGGACCAACAAGTGAAAATTCGCGGATTCCGCATCGAATTAGGCGAAATCGAGGTCATTTTAGCCCAACATCCCGCAGTCAATCAAACCCTCGTCACCGTCTCGGAAAGTGACCGAGGCGAAACCCAATTAACCGCTTATCTGGCCCTCAATTTGAAAAGGGTAGAACTGGCAGAAATTAGCCCCGTCTCCTTGCAAGAAGAACAAGTCCAGCAATGGCAAACTCTCTACAATGAAACCTATAAAATGCCCGCCGTGGGTATGGAACCCAATTTTAATATTGTCGGATGGAATAGCAGCTATACCAACGAACCCATCCCATCGGCAGAAATGCGGGAATGGGTAGACCATCAAGCATCGCAAATTTTAGCCTTAAACCCCAATCAAGTCCTAGAAATTGGCTGTGGAACCGGCCTCTTACTCTTCAGAATTGCCCCTCACTGTACCGACTATTGCGGGACCGACTTTTCACCCCCCTCCCTCAACTTTATCCGCAAACATTTGGGCAAATACGACTTAGAACAGGTGACCTTGCTAGAAAAACTAGCGACAGATTTTGATGGCATTCCCCCCCAGAGTTTTGATACAGTCATTCTCAACTCCATCGTCCAATATTTCCCCAGTTTAGACTACCTCATCCAGGCCATTTCCGGGGCAGTCACCGTCACCAAACCGGGGGGACGCATCTTCCTCGGTGACTTGCGGAGTCTACCCCTCCTCAAAGCCTTTTATACCGATGTAGAACTGACTCGCGCCCAACCCTGTGTCACCCGCCAACAGTTACAGCAACGGGTGGAAATGCAACTCTTCCAAGAGGTCGAATTAGCCTTAGATCCAGCCTTCTTTACTAGCTTAAAATCGCGCCTACCTCAGATTGAAACCGTAGAAATTCAACTGATGCGCGGTCAATCGCGAAATGAATTAACCCAGTTTCGCTATAACGCCATTCTCCATCTAGCCGGAACCGATGTCCAGTCCCAATCCGAGAAAAATCATCCGATTACCTGGCTAAATCAGGGAGAAACTAGCGATGATTGGACAGTGGAGAAACTGCGTCAGTATTTAATCGAAACTAACCCCGACATCTGCGGAATTTTTAGGGTTCCTAATAGCCGAGTCATAGCTGCTGTGCAAGCAACGGAATGGCTGTTTAATTCCAGCCCTTTTAAAACAGCGGGCCAATTAAAAAAAGCCGTGGAACGCCTCCACAATGCAGGCATCAACCCAGAAGACTGGTATGGATTAGAACTACCCTATCGCGTTCATATTCGCTGGTCCGATTCCAGAGGCGAAGGGTGCTATAATGTGGTGTTTGTGCGTGAAAATATTACAGATTTCGTCCTAGAAACAAGTTCCGAACCTGCGTCAGACTTTGCTTATGCTAACAATCCCTTACAAGGAAAAGCATCGCGTCAATTTATGCCGGAATTGCGCGCCTATCTCAACGAGAAATTGCCGGATTATATGATACCCTCGGCCTTTGTTGTCCTAGAGTTTCTTCCCCTGACTCCGAATGGCAAAATAGATCGCCACGCCTTACCCACTGCCACCGCCATCTCCCCAGAATTAGCGGGAAATTATGCCCCACCGCGTACTGTCATCGAAGAACGTCTCGTCCAAATTTGGGCGGAAGTGTTAGGCATCAAACGAGTGGGAATTTACGATAACTTTTTTGAATTAGGGGGACATTCATTACTAGCAACCCAACTCGCCTCTCGTGTTCGGGATAAATTTGGGTTCGAGTTGCCTTTACGCACTGTCTTTGAAGCGCCCACAATTGCCCAATTAGCCCCTATAATTCAGGAGTTACAACAGCAGAATTCCACCCCTAATGCACCAGCATTAGTTCCAGTCTCTCGGGAAAGGCGGCGGATGAAGTTATCCTCTCTCAATCCACAACCTCCCCAAAAAATATGATAGAATCGGCGCATTCATTTCAAACAACCTCCTATGAGTTCGTATGCGTTCTGGAACAACAAAGGTGGCGTCGGCAAGAGCTTTTTGAGCTTTGTGGCGGCTTCTGAATACGCTCATTCCCACCCCGATACCGATGTCTATGTGATTGACCTCTGTCCGCAAGCTAAGGTATCGGAAATTTTATTGGGTGGATATCAGAGTAGTCCGAAAGCGATTCATTCTTTAAGTAAAAAAAATCCACGGGCGACGATAGCAGGCTACTTAGAAGCCCGTCTGAACTCGCCCTTTCGGATGATTGAGGATGTATCCCCGTATTTATGTACACCCAAAGAATTTAATTCTCATATCCCCGAAAATTTAAAGCTGATTTGTGGTGATAATCTTTTAGAAATTATTTCCGAGGCGATTCGACAAACCTCTGAATTATCGATTCCTGTTGATGCCTGGAAACAGGTGCTCAATTGGGTTGATGATTTGACCGTAGCGCTAAGGAAACAGAGTGGCGATCGCGACACGCTTTTTGTCATCGATTGTAACCCGAGTTTTGCTATCTATACTCAGATTGGACTGGTAGCAGCCGAGGGGGTAGTCGTCCCCTTTACCGCTGATGATAGTTCGCGCAGTGCCATAGAAAATGTGATTGCACTCCTCTATGGGATAACAGACCCCCAAAATGAACCCTACGCCCGGATTAGCTTTGGAAAACGGGCCAAAGAAGAAGGGGTATCTGTACCCAAATTACATACATTTGTCAGCAACCGCGTTACTTTTGGGGATAAACCGAGTAAAGCTTTTGAAGCAGTCAATCAAACAATTCAGCAGATGATGGATGAACTGCATAAAAAACATCGTCATATTTTTGCCAACCCTAAAGAACAACCCAGCAATACATTTATGCTCATTCCAGATTATCATAACGCCTGTGTGGTTGCGACTACCACGGGTACTCCCGTACACAAGCTGAAACCTGGACCGCAAAACCTTTTTCATCAGCGCATTGAATTGGATTCAGAACCCTTGCAGAATTACCGTAGTGCTCTTGACAAGTTTGTAAACTGTCTCTAGGAGCCTTATTGTGCCGTCACCCGCTGCTGGTTAAATATTTTTTGAATATCCTTAAAAATTAAAACCGTTTATATTTAAAACAATGATATCTGATAAATTTGGAGAATTTTTTACTAACATGACTCAAGAAACCGAGGTTTTTGTCTTTCCCGCATCCTTTGCCCAACAACGGTTATGGTTTCTGAACCAATTAGCGCCGGATAATCCGTTTTACAATGTATCCGCAGCGATTCAACTGACGGGGAATCTCAACTTATCCGCTTTAGAAGAAAGTTTTAATGAAATTGTTCGCCGTCATGAAACCTTACGCACTACTTTTACCCTTTTAGAGGGACAAGTTGTGCAAGTGATTGCGCCAGAATTGACTCTCTCTGTGAAGGCGATCGCCTTGCAACATCTCCCCCCATCGCAACGGGACTCAGAAGCACAACGCTTGGCAACTTTAGCGGCAGAAGAACCGTTTAATTTAACCATCGGCCCTTTATTGCGGATTTCCCTGTTACAACGCAGTGAAACGGACTCGATTCTGTTGCTGAATTTTCATCATATTGTTGCCGATGGATGGTCCATTGGCATCTTACTGGGGGAACTGCGGACATTATATACTGCCTTTGCCAATCAGCAACCCTCCCCCCTGCCGGATTTGCCGCTGCAATATGCTGATTTTACCGAATGGCAGCAGCAATGGTTGCAGGGAGAGTTTTTGGAAACCCAGTTAAGCTATTGGAAACAACAATTACAGCATCTCTCTCCCCTGAATCTACCTAGCGATCGCCCTCGACCCCCGATTCCCAGTTATCGCGGGGGACAACAACAATTCGCCCTCTCTCCCCCCTTAACCGCCTCGATTAAACGATTGAGTCAGCAAACGGAAACCACCCTGTTTATGACCCTGCTGGCGGCATTTAAAACACTACTGTATCGCTACACCGGACAAACCGATATTGTAGTCGGTTCTCCCATTGCCAACCGCGATCGTCAGGAAATTGAAGGGTTAATCGGCTTTTTTGTCAATAGTTTAGTCCTTAGAACAAATTTATCCGAAAATCCCACCTTTTTGGAGTTATTAACTCAAGTCAAATCCGTGGCATTCGCGGCCTACACCCATCAGGATTTACCCTTTGAAAAGCTGGTGGAGGAACTGCATCCTCAGCGCGATTTGAGCCAAAACCCTCTGTTTCAAGTCAGTTTTAGCTTGCAAAATACGCCCGCGAATGCCCTGGAATTGCCCGGACTGACCTTGAGTCTGTTAGAGTGGGACATTGCCCGGGCTAAACTGGATTTAGAGGTTGATTTATGGGAAGAATCTGACCAAATTAAAGGTCAAGTGATTTATAGTACAGATTTATTTGACTCTAGCACAATCACCCGCTGGATGGGACATTTTAAAACACTGTTATTGGAAATTGTCACTGACCCGAATCAGCAGATTTCAGATTTGCCGATTTTAACGCCAGGGGAACGAGACTGCCTGCTGTTTGATTTTAATTCTCCTGCCTATCCATCCCTTCCTCAACCCCAACTACAGCATCCCTCCTTTCTGCACTTATTTGAGGAAATTGTTCAGCGATCGCCCCATCATATCGCCCTCGTCTCCGGTAAAAAATCTCTCACTTATCAAGACTTACACCACCAATCCAATCAAATTGCCCGGTATTTACAACAATTGGGGGTTAAACCGGAGGAGTTAGTGGGTTTGTGTTTACCTCCCTCCATCGATGCGATCGCCTGTATCCTGGGCATTCTCAAAGCAGGCGGCGTCTATCTCTATTGTGACCCCACCTATCCCCCCGAACGACTCCAGTTTATCCTATCCGATGCCGATGTCTCTCTCCTGTTGACCCGATCGCCCTTTGTCCCCTCCCAGACTCCCCCCCAAGTCTCCATCCTGGATTTAGAACAACATCAAGAGGCGATCGCCCAACAAAGTCCGGAATCCCTCACTTATCCCATTACTCCCAATCATCTCGCTTATGTGCTCTACACCTCCGGATCCACCGGAAAACCCAAAGGCGTCTTAATCGAACACCGAGGACTCTCTAACTTAATCATTGCCCAACATCAAATCTTTAAACTGAATCAAAATAGCCGGATTTTGCAATTTGCATCCCTGAGTTTTGATGCCTCAATCTTTGAAATTATTCTAGCATTCAGTACCGGCGCAACCCTCTATTTAGCGGACGAAGAATCCCGCTATGGCGGAAGCGCTTTAATGGCATTTTTAAACAACTTTGCCATTACTCATGTCTGTCTCCCTCCGGCAGTTTTGGCAACCTTACCTCCGGGGAAATTACCCGCCCTCCATACCTTGATTTCTGCCGGAGAATCCTGTTCCCTAGCATTAGCTAAACGATGGGTTAATGCTTGCCACTTTTTCAATGCTTATGGTCCAACTGAATCCACGGTTTGGGCCACCTTTGCCGAAATTACCGACCCCACTCAAAATCCCCCCATCGGTCGCCCTATTCCTAATATGCAAGTCTATCTCTTGGATGCCAATTTGCAGCTAGTTCCCATTGGAATTCCTGGAGAAATTTATATTGCCGGGGAGGGATTGGCGCGAGGGTATCTCAACCGGCAGCAATTAAACTCCGAACGGTTTATTAATCATGCTTTAACCCCAAGAAAAACAGTCAGACTGTACAAAGCTGGGGACTTAGGCCGCTATCAACCCGATGGCAATTTGGTATTTATAGGCCGCATAGACCATCAAGTAAAAATTCGCGGTTATCGGATAGAGTTAGGGGAAATTGAGGCAACAATCACCCAATATTCTAACATAAAACAAGCCCGAGTCATTGCCACAGATAGGGGTCAACTGGTTGCTTATATTGTGCCGAATGGGAATCAACCCATTAACCGGAGTGAACTGCAAAGTTTTCTGGGAAAAACGTTACCGGGATACATGATTCCCCAGGAGTTGATTGTGCTAGACTCCTTGCCACTGAACGATCGCGGTAAACTTGACCCCACCCAACTCCCCTCCCCGGAAACCCGCACCCCTGGGCAATTTATCCCCCCGGGCAACCCCAGTGAAGCTGCCTTAGCTCAAATTTGGGCTACCCTACTCAAGTGCGATCGCGTCAGTATGAATGATAACTTTTTCGACGTAGGGGGCGATTCCCTTCTCGCCGTCCGACTCCTGACTCAAATTAACCAGCAATTCCAGCAACAATTACCCGTTTCTAAACTCTTCCTCAATCCCACTTTACAAGGATTAGCCGATTGTCTGTTTTCTGAACTCGACAACCTGCCTTGTTCTCCCTTAGTCCCCATTCAAACCCAAGGCACAAATCCCCCCTTTTTCTGCATTCACCCCATTTTCGGGGTTGTCTTTCCTTATTATGAATTAGCCGTACATTTGGGAAAAAATCAACCCTTTTATGCATTACAACCCCAAGGCATTGAAGGCAAATTTCCCCCGTTAACTCGCCTAGAAGAGATGGCCGCTTATTATATTAAAGCGATGCGGACTATACAACCCGAAGGTCCTTATTTCTTAGGGGGTTGGTCGTTTGGCGGGTTAGTGGCGTTTGAAATGGCCCAACAATTAAAAAAAGCGGGTCATGCCGTTGGGTTATTGGCGGTGTTGGATACCCTTGCGCCAGTTTCTACGAATCAACCCTCTCTGTGGCAGGGAGGTAAATTTTTGTTCACTACGGCAGCAAGTTCGATTTGGCCGTTTTTGCGGGATTATGTTTATTTGATGACCCAAGGGAAACAGCGGGAGAAAGCGGGATTTCACCCCAGGGGCGATCGCCTCCCTCAACGAGTTCATCCTCTATTCAATTTTTTACACCGTTATCTCGCCAAAACCTCCCTGGCGCAATCTTTGCATTCCACATCCGATCGCAGGATCTTACGGGAAGTCGCCCTCCGCCCCCTCTTACCCATCTTTCAAGCGAATAGTCAAGCGGTTTTGGACTATCAACCCTCGATTTATCACGATCGCATGACTTTGATTACCTCCAGCGATCGGGCGATCGCCACTGGTCAGGATCCAACCTTGGGCTGGGGCCAACTCACCGAGGAACCCATAGAACTGATTCGGATTCCCGGGAACCACCTCACCATGCTGAGAAAGCCCCAGGTGCAACATCTAGCCGATCGCCTCCGCGACTGCTTAGAATCTCGGTAGAGTAGAGGCCAGAACCCTAGGTTTCCTGACCAAATCTCTACTAATTAGCAACACATTAGAGCTAGTCCCTCATTTCCCGCATCCCCTCATCCCCCCATCCCCGCATCAACCAAGGACCAATGACCAAGGACAAATGACCAATGACCAATGACCAATGACCAATGACCCCCCAATAATTTCCCTAAACAAAAACACTCACCGACCCGGGGGCAGTATGTTAAAGTAGTGAAGAAAAATTTGATTCAGTAATGAGTTTTGCTATTTGCTCCAGAATTGCCTCCGGATTAATCCGAATCGGCTTCGTCGGCAGGTACTTCTGATGAAACTGAATCCCCTTAAACTTTTGGAGGCTTTCCATGTCGATTTATGTAGGCAATCTATCCTACGATGTCACCGAACAAGACCTAAACAGCGTTTTCGCTGAATATGGTACGGTGAAACGAGTTAACCTTCCCACGGACCGGGAAACGGGGCGTCCCCGAGGCTTTGGTTTTGTTGAAATGGACACCGATGCAGAAGAAACCGCTGCCATTGAAGCCCTTGATGGTGCTGAGTGGATGGGTCGAGATCTCAAGGTAAATAAAGCAAAACCCCGCGATGATAACAAACGCGGCGGCGGCGGCGGCGGTGGTGGACGTGGTGGACGTGGTGGTTACGGCGGCGGAGGCGGTGGCGGTTACAGATAATTCTCCCCAACCTAATCAATAGCATGATAGAGGAATGGTGAAAATCATCTAGCATCATTTCGCTAGGACATCTCCTCCTCTGCACACTTTGATATTAGATACTCACCCTGGCGTGCGGGCTATCGTCAACCCTGTTAGGGCATAATACAGATAGGCCGCCATTTTTGCTGGCCTCAAGTAAAATAAGAACTGAAAAGTTCTGACTTGAGGCTATCTCACAGCCAATGGACCTCTAGTAAAAGGAGTAAGAATGACCCAAGTCTTAGTAGGAGAAAGCGAAGGCATTGAATCTGCCTTACGTCGCTTTAAACGGCAAGTCTCGCGAGCGGGGATCCTCGCCGATGTTAAGTGCCGTCGCCATTTTGAAACCCCGCAGGAAAAGCGTAAACGCAAGGCCAGTGCTGCGCGCCGCAAGAGACGTTATCGTTAATTAAAACGGCGATCGCCGTATATTTATTTTTGGTTGGTGTTGGCCGTCCACACTTGCTGGTTTTTAAGGAAATTTCCGGGCGCGGTGAGCGAAGGCATCGATCTTCAGCACTAAAGCACAAGGCAGGTTGTGGGCGGCTTTATTCTGGGAACGTCTACAGTCAAGGTTTGATCCCATGACTAAATCCAGGGAAAAGGGTCAGATCTAACCCTCGCAACTCAGGGCAAAATCAGGGGAAATCAGGGCTTTCATCTTATCATCTTTTCTGACCTATCACTCTTGAACAAATCTGATGGATACTGATGAACTTCTCAATCGCTACAGAGAAGGAGAACGAGATTTCCCCGGCGTAGATCTGCGCCGTTGTTACCTCTATCGCGCTCAGTTGCCCGAGATCAACCTAGCAGGGGCTAACCTGACCGATGCTAATTTAGGTCGCGCCAATCTCAATGGGGCCAATCTCAGTGGAGCCAATTTAACCGATGCTAAATTGACTGCAACCCTCCTGAAAAAAGCCAATCTCAGTGATGCCTTACTGATTCGTGCGAATCTGATGCTGGCTCAACTCGGGCAAGCGGATTTAAACCGTGTGGATTTACAGGGGGCCAGCTTGTGGAAAGCGAGCCTGAATAAGGCCGACTTCATGAATGCTAATCTATCAAACACCGATTGTTCTGGTGCGGATCTCGTCAGTACCAGCTTTGTCGGCGCAAATCTACAAGAATCGGACCTGAGCAGTGCGAACCTGATTGCTGCTGATTTTGGGGGCGCTAATTTAACCGAGGCGAATTTAATCGGCGCGAATCTCTGGAACAGCAATCTCAATGGTGCGAATCTCCATAATACTATTCTTCCCGATGGACACCATCATTTGTAAACGGCCTCAGTTCACAGAGCCGATCGCCCTTCTGTCAGGATTCCCCCATCAATAAAAAACCAAGCAATCCCCCCAATGCGATCGCCGGTCCCACAAATGCCTAAGATAGAGGAGATTTGGCGATCGGTTGGGGTGCAAAACCGCCCGGTATTTCTTCCACCGACCCCAATCATTGCGTTATCCAGTCAGGTTGCTCGATCGCCAGAACGAGCCGCCCGATACCATCATGGAGTCTGTGGGAGTCAACGGCATGACCGCGAACATCATCTTGTATAAATCCCTAGAAGCCCTAGCCTTGTTGCTAGGAGCCACTTCTGCCCTTTTCATCCCTCGCCTCCCCGCTTGGGGACAAGGGACAGAAACCACCCCTTTCAATCTTCAATCTCTCTATCCCCCAGCAGGCGACCATCAAAGCCCCTCCCCTCTCAGGGGAGGGGTTTGGGGAGAGGTCTCTTCCACGGATAGCGAACATCAAAGCCCCTCCCCTCTTAGGGGAGGGGTTTGGGGAGAGGTCTCTTCAACAGATAACCCAACCCCCACCCCCCTAGGGGAACATCAAAGCCCCTCCCCTCTTAGGGGAGGGGTTTGGGGAGAGGTCTCTTCAAATAATGCCCCACCCCCGTCCTCCCATTCCGCAGAAGATTTAAAAAGCGAGGGTTTAGAACAGGGAATTTCCCAACAGCGGCAAAATCCCCCGACTCAACCTCAGCGTCCCGAACTGGAAACCATTCAAGAACAACTGGATGAAGAACCCGATTTTGCGATCGTTCCCTTACCTCGCTATAGCTCAATTAAAGGAATTCATGGCACCCTTGACTTGATTCTGACCAACCTAGGGGAAAATGACCAAACCCTCGATCTGCGTCTGGAAGGCGGTGAGCGCACCATTGGGGCCATTTTCCGCTATACCGACCCTTGGCAACAATCTGGACCCTTCGATCCGGGGTACCAACTCCGGTTATTTAATACCCGATCGCCCGAACCCCAGTTTCTCGAAGGCGATCGCGAAGTCAATCTGATTCATGACCACGAAGCTTGGGTCGATCGCCTCGGAGGGAGCCTCACCTTCTACCAACCCGTCACCGCAACCGGCGTCGTCCTCTCCGCAGGAGCCAGTTACCAGCGCGTTGCCATTCGCAATTCCGCCTTTACAGATCGTCTCTACACCAGCGATCTCCTCGGCAATCCCCTCACCTTCAGCGAAAAAGGTCTCGATACCCTCGTCACCGTCAACTTGGGTGTCCTCCAGGACCGCCGAAACAGTACCGAATGGCCCACCCAAGGCTATCGCTTTCAACTCGCCACCGAACAATCCATCCCCGTTGGCAGTTCCGATATCCTGTTTAACCGCTTAAGTGCCAGTTTTACCCAATTCGTCCCCTTTCAGAGCCAAACCTTTGTCTTTAACCTCCAAGGCGGGACCATCATCGGCGATGTCCCACCCTATCAAGCCTTTAATCTGGGCGGCAGTGACTCCGTGCGGGGGTATCAGGACGGCGAAATCGGCACCGGACAACATTATATCCAAGGCTCCGTAGAATATCGCTTTCCTCTCATTGAAGACCTAGATATCCCCTATTCCTCAGCCTTAGGCGGCACCGTATTTGCTGATTTTGCCAGCGACCTCGGTTCTGGGAATTCCGTCTATGGCGAACCCGGGGAAGTGCGAAATAAACCAGGCAATGGGTTCGGCATCGGTCTGGGGGTGCGATTACTCACGGATTTTGGTCCCGTGCGTCTCGAATTTGCCGTGAGCGATCAACGAGATCTCAGCGCCATCTTTCAGATTGGGGAACGCTTCTAAAACCAGACTCTTTCCCCTAACTTCAACCCACCCTCACCCAGGACAAAGGACAACCGACAACCGACAACCGACAAATGACAACCGACAAATGACAAATGACAAATGACAAAAAACAAACCACTCATGGACATTCATCAACTGCTAAACCAATATGCTCAAGGAGAGAGACTCTTTTCCAAGGTCAATCTGTCTGAGGCCCACCTGAGCGGTACCAATCTCAGCCGAGGGGTGTTTCGCGATGCTACCTTACAGGAAATTAATCTGAGTTCCGCCTATCTGCGCCGGACCGATTTTCGAGGAGCGGACCTCAAAGGGGCCGACCTGAGAGGGGCTTATCTGAAAGGTGCGGACCTGAGAGGGACGGATTTGAGATGGGCGGATATGGGAGGGACGGATATTTCTCAGGCGCTCTATAATAGCCAAACTCAGTTTCCCCTAGGGTTTGATCCCAACGGCAGAAATGCTTATGCGATCGCCCCGAATGCGGATTTATCCCTCGCCTATCTTTATAAAGCGGACCTGCGCTGGACCAAGCTCACCTATGCCAACCTCGCTCAAGCTTATCTCTACCGCGCCGATCTCCGTTCCGCTGACCTCCGGGGAGCGGATTTAAGTGAGGCGAACCTCCATGCTGCTCTCTGTGATCCGGATACTTGCTTTGACGAGGAGTTCGATGCGAACCTCGCCGGGGTTTATTGGATCGGTCCTCAGTCTTCCTTGGTGGATGCCACCCTCTCCGGGGCTCGACTCAGTGGGGTCAACCTCAGTGGCTCCGATTTGAGCAGCGCGGACCTGACTCGGGCGGACCTCTCTCGCGCCAATCTGGAAAATGCCACCCTCACCGGGGCTAATTTAACGGGATCTAATCTCCTCGGGGCTAATTTACTCGGTGCGAAAATAACCGATGCGGAGTTCGCTGAGGCTGATTTGCGCGGTGCGATCGCCCCCGATGGCAGTACCGCAACCCCCTCCTTAACTGGCGATCGGGTTTAATCCGGAATCCGGTTTTTAAAGTCTATAGCATTCCTAACTGATTTGTGACATCTGTCTTCTCCCCTCTCCCGTTCTGGGAGAGGGGTTGGGGGCCGCCGACGTCTTCCACAACTGATTTAGGACTGCTATATCAAAACCCTCACCGTCCCAATTTCGCAATAAAAAACAGAGAATTCAGATCCTTTGCGATCTCAATTCTCTGTTGTCTCACAATTTCGCAGTTGCTTAGTCTGCACTCTGCGACGATCATCCCTTAAAATTTAGAAGCCGTAAAACCTTGGGGCAGATTGGCACCGTCTAGTTGTGCCTGCTGTAGATGAGCATAGTTCACCTGAACCCCCGTGAGATCCGACGCCATCAGGTTCGCACCCATCAGGTTCGCATCGGTGAGGTTGGCATCGCGCAAGTTGACCCCCGCAATATCAAAGGGATAGGGTCCGGCATCTTGAAGACTGAACTGAAGCTCGTTCCCCACAGACTGCCTGGTATTATGAAGATTGGCTCCCACCAGTGCGGCACTCTCTAGGTTGGCACCGACTAAGTTCGCCGATTGCAAATTCGCATTCGTTAAATTCGCAATCACCATCCCGGCAAGTGTGAGGTTAGCGCGGGATAAGTCTACATTCTCTAAATTCGCCCCATGCAGTCTGGCAGCAATCAAACTCGCACGGCGTAAGGAAGCATCCATCAGATTGGCATTCACTAAATAGGCTTCATTGAGATTTGCGCCTTCTAAGTTACTCCCGCTGAGGTTCGCCCCCGCTAAGTTCGCCCCGCGTAAGTTTTGACCCGCTAGATTAACTCCGCTCAAGTCACATCCCTGACACTGGTTCGTTTCGAGCAACTGTTTCAGGTGTTCTGGGTTTTCAGCTACTGCTGGCGCTGTCATTGTGGCGCTCATCGTGATTGTGATTGTCCATGCGGCGATCGCAAATATACCTGATTTCATGCTGTTACTCTCCCCATCACCTATCCTCATACTCTCTATTATCAGCCATGATGGATAGTTTTGCCGTGATTCTTATCGAAGACTCAATGCGATCGCGATCGGTGCTTCAAGGCGATCGGTATCACCCGTCCCATCCTCAACTGCGGGAGTCTCCTTGTCATGGACGAACTCTCACGGGTCAGCTTCTCAAAAGCCTACCTTGATTCAGGGGGTTGGAGGGAGTTCTTCCTTGACTTACTGGGGATAACGACTAAAGTCGTTACTACGAACAACCCGGATAACGACTGAAGTCGTTACTACGAACATTAGGGAGTCCCAAAAAATAAATCTGGCAAAAAGCTGGTAAAATAAAGAATTCAAGCCATTGAGACCGATTATAACCCAGATGGAATTAACAGAGCCGCTGAAAAACATATTGAAAGAAACAGCTTCTCAATTGAAAGGGGCACAACGCCGCCGCTTTATGGCCTAGACAGTTATTGAGATGGGGTACGGAGGACAGAGCCGATCCGCCCGAGAGTTGGGATGGAATAGAGACATAATTCGTCAAGGTGTTCGGGAGCTAGAGACCGGAATAACCTGTGTAAATAATTATCAAGCTAGAGGACGTAAAAAAACTGAAATCCATCTCCCTAATTTATTATTCGATATTAAATCCATAGTAGATAGTCAGAGCCAGACGGATCCGACCTTTCAAACCAACCGATTATATAGAAGGCAGGGCAAGCTCATCTAATTTGGTATAAATTGTACTTGACAAAAAGGCA
>JAABSJ010000147.1 GCA_011390515.1 Oscillatoria sp. | reverse complement strand
ACTGGCGACGGTTAATGGTGTGGATGTTTCTCTGATGGGTCAAGAGGATTTCTTCTCGGTTGATTAATCGGTAAACGATTCACGGCTGACGGGATAACTACAAAGTAGGGGCGCAATGCTTGCACCCCTACAAATCATATTTTGATACCCGGATTTGGGATGACCCTTAAATTATTGAAGGTCCTGTTAAAACCGGATCAGTCAAACCCTACAAATGTTCAAGGATTTTGAATTTTTTGCCACCTCCAATTCAGAGGTAGGGCTTAATACTTTAGCCCTGTCAAGGTGTATTTGTAGGGGCGTATTGCATACGCCCTAGGGCGAAACGAGAAGCGCCCCTACAATTCACAACGATGAGGGATTCAATTGACTGTTAAAGAGGGCGTATGCAATACGCCCCTACAACAAACAACGATTTTTCCTCATGCAATTTACCACCTTGACAGGGCTAAGGGTTAATACTTCCGTTCTTTCGGCTGGAACTGAGTAATCGTTACGGGTCGATAGCGAATATCCACACCGGCAGGAGAATAATAGGACAAGGTGTGCTTGAGGAACTGTTCATCATCGCGATCGGGATAATCCTCTCGGAAATGAGCGCCTCGGCTTTCTTGGCGGTTGAGTGCACTGGCTAAAATCAATTGTCCAACCACCATTAAACTGCGTAACTCTAACGCTTCAATAATTTCCGTGTTCCACAGTTTGCCTTTATCGTCTAAATAAATCTGCTGGTACTGCTGCTGGTACTGTTCTAATTGATTTAACCCGGCCCGCATTAGTTCATCACTGCGAAACACGCCGC
This sequence comes from Oscillatoria sp., assembly GCA_011390515.1. Classification (GTDB taxonomy): domain Bacteria; phylum Cyanobacteriota; class Cyanobacteriia; order Cyanobacteriales; family Laspinemataceae; genus Laspinema. The sequence goes on along the minus strand of JAABSJ010000147.1, from coordinate 13,599 downwards.
AATGGTCACTCATGGCATCCTGGAATCCCTGACGAACGGCCCCAATCCGGAGGGTTCCCGCCTGATCAACCAGGGATTGCAGTTCCTGTTGAGCTTGTTGGAGGTAGGGGCGATCGTCGATTTCCGGCAATTTACGGTTTTCCACATAACGGGCGATCGCCGCCCCAGTGATTTTCCCATACACCACACACTCCAGCAGGGAATTACTCCCCAGGCGATTGGCACCATGTACGGACACACAGGCGCATTCCCCTGCCGCAAAGAATCCTTCCACTAACCCATCGGGACCACTTCGCACCTGTCCCTCGGTATTAACGGGAATGCCTCCCATTGAATAATGGCCTGTGGGACGCACCGGCATCGGTTCATACACCGCATCGACCCCTAACAAACGGTGCGCTTCTTCCCAACAGAAGGGGATCCGGCTCATAATTTTTTCCTGTCCCATGTGTCGCAAATCCAGGAAGACACAAGGCCCCCCGGGACTGCCATCGGGATAGACCCCCCGTCCGGCGCGAATTTCCCGGGTAATCGCCCGGGAGGTAATATCACGGGGGGCCAATTCCATGCGACTGGGGGCGTAGGTTGCCATAAAGCGATCGCCCTCGCTGTTAATTAAATAAGCCCCTTCCCCACGCACCGCCTCCGAAATCAACACCCCCACCGGATAAAGTCCCGTGGGATGGAACTGCACAAACTCCATATCTTGCAACGGCACCCCCGCCATTGCCGACATCGCCAACCCGTCCCCGGTAGAGGCAAAGTCATTGGAGGTGGTATTAAACACCCGTCCATATCCCCCAGTGGCAAACATCACCACCTTGGCGCGCACAACTTCCATGCGACCATCGAGAATATGGTACATCACCAATCCCTTGGCTTGTCCCTCTTCCAAAATCAACCGCATGACGTACCACTCTTCATAGACTCGGACCCCATAGCGGCGCAGATTATTCACCAGTTCGTGCAACATGGCATGGCCCGTTTTATCGGCGGCGTAGCAAGTCCGGTTATGGGAATGGCCCCCGAAGGCCCGTTGAGCAATCCGCCCATCGGGTAAGCGGGAGAAGAGGACGCCCATGTGTTCGAGGTCGATGACCACATCAGGGGCTTCTTTGGTGAGCAGTTCTACCGCATCTTGATCGGCTAAATAGTCGGACCCTTTGACCGTATCAAAGGCGTGGGCCTCCCAGCTATCGGTGGAATCGACGTTTTTGAGGGTGGCGGCGATTCCCCCTTGGGCGGCGACGGAATGGGACCGAATGGGATGGGTTTTGGCGACTACGGCGACATCGATGCTGGGATTGATGCGCCCAATTTCCACTGCGGCGCGACAACCGGCAAGTCCGCCCCCGACGATAATGACATCATGTTCTATCATGGTTCTTTTCTCTCTGGTTGGATCTATAGCAGTCCTAAATGATTTGTAACATTTTTAGCTCCCCTCTCCCGTTCTGGGAGAGGGGTTGGGGGTGAGGGTCTTCCACAACTGATTTAGGACTGCTATATGGGATCTAAAGGTGTTCTGGATTGGTTCTGGATTGGTTCTGGATCTATCTTCCCACTCAAAAAAAAATTCCCTCCTCAAAGGTAGGGAATTTTTTAGAATTGCTCCATCGATCGCAGATTCGGGCTTGAGGATGAACAGGGCCGCATTCAATATTTTCAGGTTCAGCAGTCGGTTTCTCCCTCGGTGGGGCTAACTGGCTGCTTGGGCGGGATTAGAGTTGGGTGCAGTTCTAGAACTAGATTCCGCCGGTTCTGCGGAGATTTCGACCGGGTTCAGTTCGATGTGATTGAGTAAGGTGGTGACGAAGGCAAACAGGAGAAAAGGCAGGGAGAGGACGACGATTAGACCCACTGTAGCGAGGGCGAAGATTTGACGGGCGGTACTCCACAAGGCGAGGGCGGAGGCTAAACTCAGGAAAATCACGATCAACCAAATGATGATTTGTCCGTAGATATCTCCAAAGGTCAGGGTGCAGACCAATCGGTATTTTTTCAGGTTATTCATTAAGGGGTTTCCTCGAAAACTATAGATTTAAGATTCAGAGTAATATGCTGTTTCTGTTTTAATAGATTTTTAAAGATTTTTGAAAGATTCGCAACATCACTTTACAATCTGGGTCCCTGGGGTGGAGGCGATCGCCTGTTTTATAGGTGGGCTCGGGTTGAAAGGGCGGCTAAAGTAAGACCCATTCAGCTTTGAGGGGCGATCGCCTCGCCAGCTTTCCTGGGTTGGGGCCGGTCTAACTGGCCGATTAGGATCTGGGGTTTGGCTATGCTCAACCCTAGCAGTTTCCTGATTGTAGCGGAAATCTCCCCCTTGGATGTCATCAAAATTAGATACGAACCGAGAATTGAGTCACGATTCCGTTGGACCCGGAACAGGTGGAGTTGGTGAAGATAGGTTCATAAATTAGGGTGAACTAACGTTAAGTTATATAACAAAAATGTTGCTAAGTATAAAATATTTACTAAGAATTCCTGACATAAGGATAAAGTGAGTTATTTTAAGTAACAGCAGGTCTAGCAAACCGACTCTATCTCAACCCTGAATCGTTGCGGTAGGTATCGAAGACATTCTTAGTGGGTCTTCACTCATAGAAAGGACCCCTTTCCAGGAATTGATCGGTTAGGAGATTCCAATGCAAGAACAACCGTTTCATGAGTTACCTGAGATCAATCTCACCAACTCGAACAGGCATCAGGCCCTGTTAAATCCAAAGGATAGTTGGTCAACAGAACATCAAGAGGGGGGACAAAATTATGAATATTGGAAGCGGGAAGGCGATCGCTTGCGGATAGCCAAAGCCTATCTCGAAGCGATCGCCGCTTATGAATGTGCTTTACTGCAAAAACCCACATCCTGCTATGCATGGCAGGAACGGGGGGAGGTCCTCAAACGCTTACACCGCTATGAGGAGGCGATCGCCTCTTATCGCAAGGCCCTAGAAGTCAGCGCTAATCCCATCGCCCGTTATCAAGCCTGGAATGGCTTAGGGGCACTGTTCTTTACCCTTGAACGCTATGAGGAATCAATCTTTGCCTATAAACAAGCCCTTGCTCTGTGTCCCAATAGTATGGGTTCCCCTCAGATTCTGGAAATGGAAGGCATTGCTTGGTCGAGATTAAATCGCTATTTAGAAGCCGGAGATTGTTACGATCGCGCCTATCATAAGGCGGTAGAAATTTCAGACCGAACAGTCAAAAAAATTCATTAACAGACAGCCCTCTCTTTGCCCCGTGATAGATGTTTCAATGAGGGCAGTTTGATAGGATTTCCACTCAATTATCCGAATTTTAATTTTCCACGCTTTCATTCCCCCTTGGGGATGCAATCTCATACTAAATTCCGCCAGGTTGGACTTTAAATTTGCCCCATCTAAACCCTCTCCTTGGAACATCATGACCTTCTTTAGAACCCACTGTTTCACTCTTTTTCTCTCCTTGGAGGAACTTAAAAGACCAAAAAGCGTTATAGTTACTTGGACACTTTAACCTTAGCTTTTATGATGAAACCCCTTCAAAAAACCATCGCCACTACTGTAGGCTTGAGTCTCCTGTTTTGGTCTACACCCTCATTAGCCTCCCAAAATTTGCGCTTGACTTGGGTCCGCATGAATGCCACAAACCGGGATGGATGTGTGCGACAAGCGGTTGAAGCCATGAAATCCTCCGGGTTAGATAATGTGGAAGTCCAGGATAATGAATTAGTTCTGGGCGACACCCGCGACTTAGAAGCGAAAATTATGTGCATTGAAAGTGGACGAGAACTGATAGCTGCGATCGCTGTTGCCAGCGATAGCTCTAGCGATGCACGGGAAATCCGGGGAAGCTTAAGAAATTACATGAGACGCTAAACCAACCGCTTCAAAACCCAGGGAAATTCCCCGTCCTACGCCCGCACAAGCGGGCTATTTTTGGGTTTGAATCAAGTGATATAGCGAGCTAACCTAAATCATGTTGACAATTCTTTCAGAAGGGGGTGCATCTTGCTCCCTGCTACTTCCCACTCCTTAACTCCTTAGTTTTAGGCTCAGAATGATTTAGACTCCCTCTATCCCGCTTCAAATAACTTGGAAAAATAGGGAGCATCTCAATTTGGCCTCAACGGGGAATTTATACCTCTTGCTCCCCCTTCCCTAAGAGGGAAGGGGGCTGGGGGGTTAGGTCTCTTTGCCTTCTTGAGATGCTCCCGGAAAAATATCCTCCGTTTTATAATTCAGAATGGTTTATAGGCTCCAAAAATCGTTAATGTTCATGGGGGTTTATTCCTTTCCTAAAACTTGATATAAAGACTGGAAATCGACAATAACTGTCGCCAACTGTCCCCTGACATGGCAAATCTTGCCTTCGGGCCCTTCCTCCCAATCTCCTGGGGAATTTTACCCTATTTTCACCCAGGTGGGGAAAGCCATCCCCTAGAATAGAAAGGGATCGCTGCTCAAGTCAACATGATGGCCGAAAAAGTCATGAAAACCTGGTTACAACAACTCTCCCAACGGGTTGCCGGAAATAAAGCCCCCTTGGGACTGGAGGAAACAGGAGATTCCGGAAACGGAAGTCTGTTCTCTCTCCTCAAGGGCAAGGATAACCCATCCCAGAACCCCAATGGGTCGAGTCCAACCCTCTCCTCGGGTTCTAATTCGCCTCAGTTCCCGGACTGTTCTAGTCATGGATATCAAGTGCTTCAGAGTTTGGGTCATAACTATGCCGGGGGTCGTTCGACCTATTTAGCAACCCATCTGAAAACTCAAAAACCTGTGGTGATTAAACAATTTCAGTTTGCCAAACCCGGTGCAGATTGGTCCGCCTACAAAGCTCATGAACGAGAAATTAAAGTGTTGCAGGGTCTGAGTCACCCGGGGATTCCTCGCTATCTGGATTCTTTTGAAACCTCGGAGGGATTTTGTTTAGTTCATGACTATAAAAATGCCCAATCTTTAGCGGTTTTTCGGCGTCTGGACCCGGAGAAAATCAAACAGATTGCTCTGGCGGTTTTGGAAATTCTGGTTTATCTGCAAAATCGGGTTCCTGGGGTGATTCACCGGGATATCAAACCGGAAAATATTTTAATGGGCGATCGCACCGATATTATTTACCTCATTGACTTCGGATTTGCCCGCATCGGTGGCGGCGATGTGGCGCAAAGTAGTGTGGTTTCTGGCACACCCGGGTTCATGCCACCGGAGCAATTACTCAATCTCAAACTCACGGAAGCATCTGATTTATATGGGTTAGGCGTGACCCTAATCTGTTTGCTCACTCAAACGGATTCGAGCGAAATTAACCGATTAATTGATAGTAGCTATCGCCTCAATTTTGCCGAGTTGGTCCCCCATCTCAGTGATGAGTTTATTCACTGGTTACAGAAAATGGTGGAACCGAATAGTGGCGATCGCTTTTCTCATGCAGCAGCAGCTTTAGAGGCCCTGACTCCCATTTCGGTATGCCGGGTATTACCAGCAGCGGAATTTAGCCAAACTCGCCTGGAATTACGCACCCAAGCTGGAGAAATCCTCACCCAAACCCTGACGGTCAAAAATCCGGTGGATGATACGGTATTAGCCGGACGCTGGGAAATTGCTCCCGACTCGAATAATCCTAAGACTAAGCCGGATTGGATTTCTATAAAACCGGCAAAGTTTCAGGGGAATGAAACGGAATTTGCCATTAAAATTGATACCACAAATTTAGTCATCAGTCAAGATTACAGTCGCAATCTTTTACTTCACGCAAATACGGCGAATAAAACCCAAATCATCCCGCTTTCCTTGTCAGTTTCTCCTCGGGAAATACCCTCAGAATTAGTAGGTTCAGAACCCGGAAAATTTGCCAATTTGAAACAAAAAATCGCTGTGCCATTCCCGGTTATTCTGTTGGGAACGACTCTAGCGGTTCCGTTGATTTTTATATCTCCTTATGTAGCTGTGGCGATCGCCTTTCCCTTGGTCGTTTTATCCGGTAGAGGCTTGAATGAGAAGATTCAGGACCCGGCGATCGAGCAGGTGGCTGAATTTTCACGCAAATGGTTGGTTGCACCGAGTTTAGTCGGACTGGGTTTATGGTCTTTTACCCTAGTCGATATTGCCTGGTTGGAGCATCCAGAACGGAAATTATTAGGGTTAATTGTAGCAGCAATGGCAATGGGTGGCATTGGCATTGGGGTATTAGAGTTATTTAAGGCAGGCTTTAAACGGATGGTGGTGTTACTGCCGCTATTAATTTTTGGTCTGTCTTTTGTGGCGATCGGATCTGCTACGGGAATGGCGGGGAAATTGGCAGAAGTTGCAGTGACGGGATTGGTTTTAAGCAGTACCGTCAAACAAGAAATTCAACGGAAAAACTCGGGGATAGGTGCGATCGCTCGTCATGTAGCGGTTGCCACATTAGGCATCGGTGTGGGAACTGGGTTGAGTTGGTTATTGGTGCATTATGGACTCGCTGCGGGGATATGGTAACGGGAGATGGGGTCGATAGGCTTCACGTTTGTAGTAACGACTTCAGTCGTTACCGCGTTACTTGGCGTTAGCCAAGTAACGCCCTCCTTAAAGAGGCGATCGCGCCAGTCCGCAAACAGGTACTTAATCCGCTCACAGTAAGTGTCATGGCTGAAGCCATGACAGGAGAGCAACGACTGAAGTCGTTACTACAAACATAGACCCGCTCTCTCCTATTCTGAGTCAGTAAAATTGGCCTTCATGCAAGATCACCTCACCCTGTTCTGGGATCCAGGCTACCCACTGGCGATCGCCGCATTTACAGAGGAGTAAGGCTTGATCTGCACTGTATTCCCCGGGTTTTTCTATTAATTGCACCCAGGTGTTGGGTTCGGGTTCCTGCCATAAGATTTCCCGGTGGGATGTGGGGGTCCATTCGGGCGATCGCCAATAGAGTTTTTCCAATTCTTGTTTAATTAGGTCGAGTTTCATAATTTTTTCCGTTTTTATGATCAAGGTCACCCTGGATCCAAAAGCTAGATCTGGGCTGTGGCTACATGGGTTATGTCATATTTTTGTCTGTAACAATTGTTACAGATATGATTTTTAGGAGTCAAGCCCAGTTAGTAGAACTTAACAATCCTGGCCCTAAGTGGTGGCGCGCTGACAAATCCCCTCATGCCAGGGGAGAGGGGGTTCAAGGGGCAGGAAGTCAGGAATGGGATGATGGGCGCGGACAAAGAACCTGGGATGGTCCCTCAATCTAAACATTGCCTAGATAGAACTCCCAATGAAAATTGGCCGATTAAATAAACAGTTAATAATCACTGGATTTTTAATCACTAACTCTATATTGTGGAGATTGATAATGTTCAGTTACCAATTTCTAACTTCCCTAAAATTGCTAAAATTTTGCAATTCTTATTTTTTCGGCTGGTTTTCCCCACAGATTCCACAAAGATTTCCACAGGTAATCTGGGGTTTTCCACAGGTTAGGGAGAGTTTTCCCCAGGCGATCGCCTTCGAGTTCTGATGTTTTGGTGGAACTGGGGATTAAGGTCAAAAAATGACTCAGGGCGATCGCCTCGGGAAAATTTGTAAAGTTGTGTAACAATAAATGGCTGAAAACCTGATTCTTTCGTAGCTGTCAGGGGCCTAGCCCGCCAATCGTAACATTTCGCAACGTTGACAACTCCACCCCTTCTGAGCGCACAATGAAACGGCCAACCTAAAACCAAAGGGTTTCTTGTCATTGCAGCTTTTTAAAATAAGCAGCCAGCATTCTGGTCGAAAGGCTTGAGCTTAAAGGAGCCAGCTAAAGTGGGATGCGGCAACCCGAATGAGAGTAACGCCAGCTTGAATCAAAGCGGGTGGGGATTGGTAAAACGTCAACAGCTACGCGGAACGCGCACGGAGGTTTCCAGAATGAACGCAAACGTCAGCATCCTTGCAGAAATTCCAGAAGAACTGCATCAATCCCTTAAAGGGTATTTGGACTCTCATCCCGACTGGGATCAAGACCGGGTGTTTGCTGCGGCCCTGTCTTTGTTTTTGTTACAAAATGGGGATAACCGGACCCCGGAAGCCTCGAAGAACTATCACCAAGCGGCTAGAGTGTATCTGGAAACCCTGTTTCAGCATCCGGTGTAACCGGCAAAGGTTGGGGAATCTGGGTGGATGGATCGGGAGAAGAGACTGCCGCAGGGGTAGGGATCTGCATGAATCCGGGCAAACCATTGAGGAGAGGGGTGCTGCCAGATTCCCAAATATTTGTAGATCCCTGGATCATCCGAAGAGATCAAGAGTGCAACGGGTCCATCTTAACCCAGTGAAATTGAGCAAGAGTAGCTGCCGGAGGGAGGATCTAGAATTGTAGAGAGTCCATGTAGGCATCGGAATTAGCTCCCCGTCAGATCAGAAATGGATGCAATAGATGCTTGCGGTTGTTTCCCCACAGGTGGGGGTGCAGTCATCACACCAGAAGTCGTTACACAGAAATGGTGTGAGCTGGAGAGATTGCTTCGGCCCCTCTATAGCAACTCAAACAGCCGATACACCAACATAGGGACCCCTGGGAAAAGGCGTTTGTTTTTAGTACAGACGCCATTGAGTCCCGAATGAGAATCAATTGAAAATGAGCAACGATCACGTCTAAATTTGGACTAGATTTCCTCCGGTGCATCTTCGGAATCACCACTTTGAGCTTCAAACTTGTATCCCACTCCGCGCACCGTATGAATCAGCTTGGGATAGATGCCATCCCCTTCAATTTTGCGGCGGATTTGGCCGATATGCACGTCCACCACGCGCTGATCTCCCACATAGTCATAATCCCAAACTTCTTGAAGCAATTCAGCTCTACGCCAAACTCGGCCTGGATGAGAGGCTAAAAAATAGAGTAAATCAAATTCAAGGGCCGTTAGGAGAATGGGACGATCCGAGATACTCACCTCGCGACGCACGGGATCGATGCTCATCGTTCCGAAATCAACGGAGGGTTGTTCTGCAACCTGGACAACCCGTTGACGCTTCAACAGCGCCCCGACTCTGGCCCCGAGTTCGACGAGACTAAAGGGTTTGGTAATATAGTCATCTGCACCTAAATTAAATCCCCGGATTTTATCAGCTTCATCGGTGCGACTGGTCAGCATTAAAACGAAAACACCCGTGCGCTTTTGCATCGCTTGGCAAAGCTGATACCCTGTAGTATCGGGTAAGTTAACATCCAGAATTACCAAGTCTGGATTAAATTGCTCGAAGAGTTCGAGCGCTTTTTTTCCATCTTCAGCTGACTCCATTTGATAGTCTTGCTTACTTAAAAAGCGATGGATTAAATTCCGGATCGCCGGATCGTCATCAACCACAAGAATCTTGGCAGAGGCCATAGCTACAACTGTGCTGGTGTGAACAGGTCAAGAGTCATCATTCAGCCTGACATGATGAGTCAGATAGAGGGTCTAACTTGATTGAGCCAATCAGGGTGAATTCAAGGATCCACTATAATCCCTTTATAGAGTATTGCCCAAATGATTGATTGGCAACAAATGAGGCAAATTCAAAGGAAACGGGACGTCCTCCTTTAGACCCTACCTAGAGTGCTGTTGTCACTCCCTCCACCTCCACTGGTTTAGCGGATCTTGAATCGCGAAGGGTATCGCTGACTATACAACAGATCCAGGCTCTGCTACTAGAGGGAGTTGCTCAGTCGCAATTAGAGCAAGGAGTTCTCAATAAAATAGATAGAGGGGGAGTTAGGGAATAAAGCACTCTATCGGCAATTCGGCAAATAGACCACTCCCCAAAAAACATTGACCAAAAACAGTCAAGATGATATTCAAACCTTACGATAGCTTAAAATTTACGTTTGGGGGATTAGGTTATAACAAAGGAGGGGGTCAGGGCGTAGCATTTTGAGGAAGAAGTAGAATTCGTCCCCTGTGATTCGGTCACGGGAGCAGTCGGCCTTGGGATCCGGCAATAGGTCAAACATGAGGGGTGGAACAGGGGTTCCCCCTCAATTTTCTCCCGTCCATTGCTTCACACTGGTTTCCGTGCAGTTTTGAGGGAAAAGGGTGGAGGTATCCAAACGGGATGCTCCGAACTTAACCCTCAAGGCAGTACCTCTGGCCGATCCAAGGAAAATGGGGCGATCGCTCTTCAGAGGCTATATGCCTTGCGGGGTATCCGTTTCGCAAATCCTGCCAATTCCAGAGATAATAGAGGAGAGTCCTTCTGTTTCCTAGCCTGCTCTGCGGCCAAGACTTCCCGAACAACTATCCCTTGAACCAAGTCTTGGGACCTCCGCCTGGGTTGGGGCCGTGAGTGGGGTGTTCTCAAAACCCCACTCACGGGAGAGGATGGCGATCGCCCAGGCTGACTCCAATCCGCATTAGGGCCAGCATCCTGAAAGCCCCGTGGCTGTCTCTGGAACCAGGGGGAAACCGGAAGTACCATTGGAGGGACCAGATGGGATGAACAGGACTCCTCATCCTGATTCAGAAGTTAAAGACCCGACTTTAACCATTCGGGTCTGATGCCAGATTCAGGGGAGTATCCCCCAGATTAAACCGTTGAATCTGACCACCAACTCAGCTTTTTACGGACGGCAGTATTTTTCTATAGTTTTGTCCACTCTCAAAAAAGTGTAGTCATCGGGTTTGAAGAATGATAAAATATCCTGCCACTCTTTGTCCTTTCCTGCTCATACAACGCAACTTATCGCGTTTTTTAGTCGGCTGAGGTAGAGTGTGTTGCTGGATTCAGTGTCTCCCTGGGACCGTCAATTTTCTGGCTTTGGACCTGATGAATCGGAGAATGGCGATCGATGAACTTAACTGTAAATTTCGGTTCTAACCAAAAACAAAAGACCTCATATTTTCACGCAACCTTAAAGGGTAAGCGATTAGCTGAACCCGGAGAAAACTGCGGGAGGTTAATCAGCCCCATCAACCGGATTTATGGAGGTTTTCAAGGGTCTACATTCCCCAGAATGGCAACAGTTTGATTCAGGCCAGGTGCAACAGGCTAAGGGTAACGCTGGGTTCGGTGACTGAGTGTGACACCCCATCCCGTTCTTGACAGCGTTTTGTTCTTCACGACACTCACGTCTGGCGTTGAGTGCAGTTTTCCTAAAAATCCTATTATTAAAAAATTAGATGAATAGTAATGATTCTCAAAACAATTCTCCTTTGATTCTGCTGGTAGATGATGACCGGACAACGCGGATGATGCTGCGTCGGGCGATGAACAATGAAGGGTATCGAGTGATAGAGGCGTCCGATGGCATCGAAGGGTTGGAACTTTACAAGCAATTCAAACCGGATATGGTGCTGCTGGATGCCAAGATGCCGGGAATGGATGGTTTTACCTGCTGTACTCAAATTAAGGCGATCGCCGGGGGGTTAGGGATCCCGGTGTTAATGATTACCAGCTTAGAAGACGAAGATTCCGTTGAGCGCGCATTTGAGGCGGGTGCGACAGACTATATTACCAAACCCATTCATTGGGCAGTCTTGCGACGGCGTGTTCAGCGCCTTTTACAAGAAAAACAAGCCGAACGAGAAATTCTCAAGGCACTGGTGCAAGAACGAGAACTCAACGAATTGAGGTCTCGGATTGTGACAATGGTCTCCCACGAGTACCGCACACCTCTGACGGCGATTTTATCTTCGGCAGAATTACTGGAATGTTATTGGCACAAATGGGATGAGCAAAAACGGCTCAAACATCTCGAACGGATTCAAGTAGCAGCGACTCATCTAACGCAGTTGGTTGCGGATGTATTGTCTATCAATGAGGTAGAATCCGGCCAGATTGAGTTTAATCCGGCTCCGGTGAATCTTAAAAACCTCTGTCAAGAAGCGATTGCAGAATTGCGGATTCCTAACGACTCTCTCCATCAAATCAGGGTAACCCATTACGGGGATAATTTTGAGGTGATTATTGATGGAAGGTTAGTCCAGCAAATGCTACTTAATATTCTATCTAATTCTATAAAATATTCTCCTAAAGGAGGGCAGGTAGAACTGGATTTGATTGACTATAATCCCAATAAAACAACCGATGAACGAGCATTATCGTTCATCCAAAATGACTTTAAAAATATCGATTCACCTGTAACCATTTTTCGCGTAAAAGACCAAGGGTTTGGGATTTTACCCCACGAACAGAGCCAAATTTTTAATGCCTTTCACCGGGGTAGCAATGTGGGGACCATTCAGGGGACGGGTTTGGGCTTGGCGATCGCCAAGAAATGTGTGGAATTACATGGCGGGGAGATTGCCATTGCCAGTGAAGTGGGTGTCGGCACGACGGTTACCGTCACCCTCCCCTCCAGAACAGATCCATTACCCCTTAATCCCAGTTAGCGATCAAAAAAAACTGGAAGCGGCTCAGAAATCGGGTTGTTTACCCTCCTTTGGCCGTCCATTAATCGCTGTTTTACAGCAACCCGATTTCTATATAGCAATCCTTGCGTGCCGTTGTGGAAGACGTCGGCGGCCCCTTTCTGGTCGGCGGCCCAGAACATCCGAGGGGACATCGGGTGAGGCACAAATCCTGCAAGGAATGCTATAGCCGGATATCAATCAATCAGTTAGCCCTAACTTCCAGTTTTCTCAGCGCTCTCCCTACCTGTGGAGTGGATATTTTTCTGCTCAAAGCCTCTAACAAAAAGGTATTCAAGGTCAGGATTCTATGTTTCCTAAACACTGATCTGCGACTGATGCCTTGTGGGGAAGAGGGGCTTGGCAATCCCGGGGGGATGATATTTCGTTTAAGAGTATCTTTCCATACCATACACTGGACTCTTTTAGAGTCTTCTTTCTATCTTCATCAAAAATAACTTAATTTTGGTATAAAAATTCATACAATTAAACCAGTCCAAAAATTGGGGGGCAGGAGACAGAGTTTAAATTTCTAACCCAAGTTTTTTAAACCTACTCATTTTTTATGCTATCATAAAGTTATGAGTAAGTTTATGATGACCGAAGCCGCAAAAATCGCGGAGTATCACCATCTCCATTGTTTTCTGCCAGTCTTTATGGTAGCCGAAGTCACCCGAACAAAAAGATTATTGAGGAGTTAAAAAAAGTCAGTGAAGAGTTTTAAGACCAAGCTATAGCAATCCTAAATGATTTGTAACATCTGTCTTCTCCCCTCTCCCGTTCTGGGAGAGGGGAGAGGGGCCGCAGACGTCTTCTACAACGGCACGCAAGGACTGCTATAGACCTAAATAACCGACAACGAACACTCATGGCCAAGCACGCCGGGGTCGCTCGACACGCTTGGAATTGGGGACTCGCTACTTGTAAGGAAATATCAGAAGCAGGAGGTAAACTCCCGAGCGCCATAGACTTGCATGCATAGATTAGTAGCCGAGGTCAAAAGTCAGAATCCTTGGTACTATGAGATATCCAAATGTAGTCCTCCCCAAGCGTTGCGTAACCTAAATAAAGCGTTTAAGCGAGGAAAGGCAGGTCAAAGGAACAGGTTTCCCCAAGTTTAAGAAAAAGCCTGTCCTGAGCGAAGCCGAAGGGAACATCAAGGATAGTTTTTGCCTGGAAGGAAGCATTAAAATTTCCGGTTATTGGGTGAAGCTACCTCGGATTGGTTGGGTAAAAAGCCATGAACCGTTACCTCCTGTCAATCCCAAAAG
>JAABSJ010000146.1 GCA_011390515.1 Oscillatoria sp. | reverse complement strand
CCATCTCCCCCATCTCCCCCATCTCCCCCATCTCCCCCATCTCCCCCATCTCCCCTGTGGACCCTGTGGACCCTGTGGACCCATCGACTGAAGCGATAACGGTTCCTAATCAACCTTTAGAAATGGAATCTATCTCGTCTATAGAAATGAATGGGACGCCAGATTCCGTCGTTGCTCAATCCTCACTCCCACCCCAACCAATCCCCGCGAAAAAGGGGAGTAGTGTTAAGGGTTCTAATATTCTGCTTCTGGGAATGTGGGGTGGGTTTGCGGTGAATTCCCTGGTGATTACAGGTGGTTTAACCTCGCTGTTCTCTTTTTCCACCGCAGATGATGGGCCGAAACTTTTAACACAGGCTACTCTAGAATATCATGCCGGGAAGTATGACAACGCGATCGCTCTGGCTGAGTCGATTCCCAACTTTAGTGAGGCTTATAATGAAGCTCGCACTAACCTGGAGCGTTGGCGGGTAGACTGGGAAAAAGCTCAGAGCCAATTCCCCATCGTAGAAAAAGCCTATCAGGAACAGCAGTGGGTCGAAGTGATCCAAGCTGCCGCCCCAATTCCGGAGATTGCCTATTGGCAAGATAAAATTACTCCCTGGGTGGAGGAAGCGACGCAGCAAGTTGCACCGCAAACGCCGGAATGGTTGGAAGCTGCTTATGCCAAGGGGGGAGAAAGAGATTTTAAGGGGGCCTTAGAATTACTCAGGAAGATTCCCCCGGGGACTCCGGCTTATGAGGAAGCGGTTTCTAAAATTCCCGAGTATGAAGAAAGTTATCGGATCCGCCTCGAAGCCGAAGCGCATCAGTTATTAACCGAAGCTTACCAAGCGGCGATCGCCAAAGATTTTGCTAAGGCGATTCAGTTGCTTGAAAAGATTCCTTCGGGGACGCCGACTTATGCTAAGGTCCAAGAGAAGATTAGAGAATATCGCGAAAAGCAGCGGATTAAGGGGAATTCACTGTTACAGTCAGCCTATCAACGGGCGCGAAAGCAGGATTTTACCGGGGCGATCGAGATTCTCAAACAGATTCCTCGGGATACTCCGGCTTATGCGATCGCCCAAACCAAGCAGGTGGAATATGCTCAAAAGCAGCGCAATCGGCGTCAACGGGCATCGGTGAATGGGGTAAATGTGGCGATGGATGCTCCGGTTCAATTGTTGGGGATGTCTGTGGAGCCTCAACCCAGCGATCGCACCGTAGTCGATTTTCCCGGGATGCTTTCCCAGGGATTGAACCCAGGGGATTTGTTACAAGAGATTTCTTGAACGGGGTTGAGCGCTTGATCTCGGGTTTCGTTGATGGGTTGAGTTTAGGTATTTTTGCCCGACTCAATCCCTGATTTTTGATGGGATTGGGTTCAAGGTAAATTTTTCGCCGGGGACCCCTGGATTCGGGTGCTGGAGGTTAGGGCTGAGGACTGATCATCTTTAAACAATCTTGACAGTTTCTTTACACAATCATTAAAAAAGTTTAATCATTATAGGGTAGAAGAGCGAATTTTATAGGTCCGGTTTTCGGGGCCGGAGAGCGGGCTATTTGTGAGCGGAAATTGTTTTAGGCTGATCGGGGAGAAAAATCGCCTCAAAGGTTAAATTTGATAAAGAATAATCAAGAATTGCTCATGAGATTTGCGCCCTTATATCCGCTGGTTTATAGAATTCTCCAACCGAGCTTTCCGAAGTGTCTGTGGTCGGGAAAGAATACGGAACCGGCGATCGCCTTGACCTTTGATGATGGACCCCATGCGGAATACACGCCCCAGTTACTCAAGGTGTTAGACCATTATGGGATTATCGCCAGCTTTTTTTGGTTGGGGGTTTGTGTCGAGCGATCGCCCTCAGTTGCCAAAGCGGTGTATGAACGGGGACATTGGATCGGGTTGCATGGATATGAGCATCGGTCCTTTCCGCGCCTGAGTCCGACTCAACTGCGGGAGAGTTTAGAGAAAAACCAAGCAGCGATCGCTCACGCCTGTGACTTGGAACTCGAACAGGTCAAAACCCAGATCCGAGACGTGCGACCCCCAAACGGGTTGTTTACGCCGGGGATCTTGCGCCATTTGCATCAGTGGAACTACCGTCCAGTAATGTGGAGTGTGGTGGTCGAGGACTGGTGGAGACCCGGGGTAGCGGTGGTAGTGGACCGAATTCTGAGGCAGGTTCAGAACGGGTCCCATATTGTTCTGCATGATGGATGGCATGGGGGAGAGGACGTGGCGGCGATCGCCGAGGAATTAATTCCCGAGTTATTGCAAGCCGGGTATCATTTCGTTACAATTGATCGCCTATGGCAGTCCTGTAGCCCACTCTAGCCTGGGTAAACCTGATAGGAATCGACAAGTTTCACAAAATTTAACACAGGGGCTGGAAACCGGCGTTGCCCTGGGGGTAATCGATGACTTCACCTCGCTCAATGTCCCAGGGAAAAGCCGGAGCAGCACTGAAGTCAAGAGACGATCGCGATCGTCAGCGTAATCAGTACCACAAAAAAAGGAGTGAGTCATCGATCTATTCTGTGGCAGTTCAAGAAACCCCTTGCGTATCAAAGCCAACAGAGCCAGATGTGTCAGAATGAGAATGAAAATAACAGCAATCCCGATCTCGACAAAAAAAACACAGATGTCGATCCGTTCGCAAATGGGGGAATGTTAATTTAAGATTCATCTCGACCTGTCAACTTTCTGGTTGATTGATTAGAATAACTCAGTAAAGTACCGTCATTGAACCGGAGCACTATGGAGCGACAACCCATAACAACCGCTTGTGGGAGTCAGTAAGCTGGAACAATTGGAGTTGAAAACGCAATCAAAGCAATTTCAACGCCGGTTGAGATAGGGAAGTGTACCGACCTTCCGGAGGGTTCCTTAGTTGGTCGTCTGAAAAAATCGGGCAGCTAGATTATAATTGTCCTACCTTCCTTGGGACAAGGCAGGGGTTCTATCTGAAAACTCATTTCATGAGGCACTGTAAACACAACTCCCCAAAGGGGGAAAACCAAGTGTCCTCTGATGCGGTTGGTGTCAGATCTATTCGAGGGTACTCCCACAAATGCCTGTCTCATTTCCTGTCGAAACCAATTCAAATCGAATCGCAACAGGAGGGGTCCAACTTCTTCTCAAAAATCATCAGTGGCAAGAGTGAAGCAAAAACCCAAAACCATGCCCAATCAATTGGCTGTAGGGAGGGGATCTAGCCTAAGCAAAACACTCCATCCCAGTCCTGATAATTTGAGAGGAGATCGCCTCTGAGTCATCGGTTGCATCCAGATTTGATGGAGAGATGGATTTTGTGACTCGTTTCATTCAAAATAGTCGCCAATGACTGAACAGTTTGCTACAATTTCAATCAACTAGGGGGTGATGGAGAAACCGGGTCTGACCGAATCTGACCACTCATCAATGCTGAAGGACCGCCTGATTGAGTACCGGCCAAGTCTTTGGATGTGAGTAAATTTAAGGAAATCAAGTAAAAATGGGTGCAGTGACAGTTTTTAGATTATTTGGAAGTCATCAGGGAAAACATCCCGGGAATGAAGATGAGTACAATGAGTACAATGAGTACAATGAGTACAACCGTCTGAGTGGATGGCAATCGTTCACCGAGAATAATAGAATAGGGATTCAGTCATGATGCCTTCTAAAACAAGACGAACCTTGTTAAAGTGCCTAGATCAAGGTTATCATGTCAACCCGAAGCGAGATCGGGATACCCCTGATTTCGGGGCATGAGAACCCCAGAAACAAACGACAATGAAAACCAAGGTGCAATTTTTGTGAAAAAGGCTACAATCGGGAAGGTCTTATCGGGACCGGAGAGAATCTTGATGGATTTCCACTTCTAAATAGCCCTGAAGGTGTGTTTAGTAAGTGATGTATCCAATCCCCTTATCCTGATCAGCAGCAGTTGAGTGAGGCGTTTCGTGACTAGCCATCGGATCCGTTGATCTCCTGAAGAGAAAACATGGGGCGGGTGGTGACCATCATCACCGACAGGCGATCTCTCGCTTGAGCCAATCGTCTCTTAATTTGGAGTCCAAGGCAGTTGCGTAATGATCCACTTTTGACAGGTCTAAGGTTCGTAAAACTCAGTGATGTAGGGTGTTAGCACATCCCCAAATCACACAAATTTGTTAGTTGATTGTTTCGTGATAGAGCATGAGGAACGCGGCATGACCCAGGCTAATAACGTACTGGCACCTATTGAGAACACCGATATCAAATCCGTCGGTCAATCTCAGCATGATTTAGAAATATTAATTGAGACTGATGACGAACCTCTCATATCCATTGATGAGGATGAATTTTTAGAGGCAGCCTCAGAAGACGATGACCCAAAAGCGACAAAGGCTCGCTCGACTCGTCGTCGGGCACAACCTAAGAAGAAGCATTATACGGAAGACTCTATTCGTCTTTATTTGCAAGAAATCGGTCGGATTAGACTGCTGCGTGCAGATGAAGAAATTGAACTCGCTCGCAAAATTGCGGACTTGCTCGAATTAGAGCGGATTCGTGAACACCTTTGTGATCACTTACATCGCGAACCCTACGATGCGGAGTGGGCAGATGCAGTGAAGATGACCGTGGGTCAATTTCGCCATCGACTTCATTGCGGCAGACGGGCGAAAGATAAAATGGTGCAGTCGAACCTACGTCTCGTGGTGTCGATCGCTAAAAAATACATGAATCGGGGACTCTCGTTCCAAGATTTAATTCAAGAAGGAAGTCTGGGTTTAATCCGGGCGGCTGAAAAGTTTGATCACGAAAAGGGTTATAAATTCTCCACATACGCGACTTGGTGGATTCGGCAGGCAATTACCCGGGCGATCGCCGATCAATCCCGGACCATTCGTCTTCCGGTTCATCTGTATGAAACGATCTCCCGGATTAAAAAAACCACCAAACTTCTGTCCCAAGAAATGGGGCGCAAACCTACAGAAGAAGAAATCGCAACTCGCATGGAAATGACCATCGAAAAGTTGAGATTTATTGCTAAATCTGCTCAGTTACCCATTTCTTTAGAAACCCCGATTGGTAAGGAAGAAGATTCCAGATTGGGCGATTTTATTGAGTCCGATGGGGAAACCCCAGAAGATCAGGTCTCGAAAAATCTCTTGCGCGAAGACCTCGAAAGCGTTCTAGATACCCTGAGTCCTCGGGAACGGGATGTTTTGCGCCTCCGGTATGGGTTAGATGATGGCCGGATGAAAACGTTAGAAGAAATTGGTCAAATCTTTAATGTGACCCGCGAACGGATTCGGCAAATAGAGGCGAAAGCGTTACGGAAATTGCGCCATCCCAATCGCAATAGCATTCTCAAAGAGTACATCCGGTAAAGGACAGGACTGAATCGGGTCATTGGTCATTAGTCATTGGTTGTTGGTCATTGGTCGTTTGTAGTTGGGTTGTCCTGAGTATTCAACAATCCAAAGGACAAATGACAAATGACAAATGACCCATGACAAATGACAAAATAGGGGGTTCCCGTGGGAACTCCCTAATATTTTTTAATTTCCGGTCAGATCAGTGGTCTGGACCGGCTTACATGATGCCTAAAAAGTGCAGAACACCTTGACCTGTGGTGAGTTCAAGGACAACTGCAGAAATAAACCCGATCATCGCGAAACGACCGTTCCAGTTTTCTGCACTGGGGGTAAATCCCCAATTCCATCGATTGCGCGTTTGTGGTTCTATCATGAGATGAAACTCCGATTTATAAAGGTTTGTTCGCTTTCATTAAAAATTGTAACAATTATTGGCCAAAGTGACAACGTTGTGAATTAGGGCGCTGGGGGCAGGGGGGCGATCGCCTGAAGCTTTAGCCCGCACCCTAAAGGGTGGGGCTATACGGACAAAGCCCGTGGTTCGACCCCCCCTTCGACTGGCTCAGGACAGGCTTCGACCCTTCGACTGCGATCAGGGCAGGCGTAGCTCAGGACAGGCTTCGACTGGCTCAGGGCAGGCTTTGCTCACCGTGAAGCCCTGCGCGGGCTAAGAAAGAAAACCGACTTTTGACAAGCGGATTTGGTATTGCCTCCCCAGTATCGGCCTTTAACGATCGCTGGCAAAAATTGCCCGTCCTGTTTCCCGATCAAACAGGTGAATTTTTTCTAGGGCGATCGCCAACCAAATCTCCTCCCCCGGATGCACCATCCAATCCGGTTCAATTCGCGCCTGAATCGGTTTAGGCAGGTCATGGTTTGGCAGTGTACCCACAATATAGGTCTCCGAACCCAACGCCTCAACCAAATCCACCTTCACCTTCATATTTTTAGTCGCTGCCGGACTCACACTCAGATGTTCGGGACGAATTCCTAAAATTAGCGATCGCCCATCATACCCTTGTAACGCACTCCCCCAATATTCCGGCAAAGTAAACCGAAATGAGTCATGGGTGATGGATAACGGGGCCTTAAACTGCACCGGAATAAAGTTCATGGGCGGGGATCCAATAAATTCAGCCACAAACAGATTCGCAGGTCGGTGATACAGTTCCAGTGGGGCAGCAATCTGTTGAATTTGTCCGGCATTCATCACCGCAATGCGATCGCCCATCGTCATCGCTTCCGTTTGATCATGGGTGACATAAATCGTCGTCGTCTCTAACTGTCGCTGCAACTTGACGATTTGACTGCGAGTTTCCGCCCGCAATTTAGCATCTAAATTAGACAACGGTTCATCCATTAAAAACACCTGGGGATTTCGCGCCATTGCGCGTCCCAGGGCCACCCGTTGCTTTTGACCCCCGGAAAGTTGTTTCGGCAGGCGATCGAGTAACGCTTCGATTTGCAGTAACCCCGCCACGGTTCGGACTCGCTGATCCACTTCCCGTTCTTTTGGGGAAAGATAGCGCAGGTATTTCGGCAGATTCCGCGTCATCGAAACTAAAGCATCTTCCGCCCAATTCGGAACCGAGGCACCCTCCTCTCGGACCTTTGTTCCCTCGGATGTGGCATCATTCATCACCAGAGTTCGCCGCAACCCAAAAGCAATATTGTCATAAACCTTGAGATGAGGATAGAGGGCGTAATTTTGAAAAACCATAGCGATATCGCGGTCCTTGGGGGGGAGGTCATTGAGGAGGCGATCGCCCACCCAAATATTCCCAGCAGTTAATTCTTCCAATCCCGCAATCAACCTTAACAGGGTACTTTTGCCACATCCTGACGGACCCACCAGGACCATAAACTCGCCATCTTCCACGGTAAGGTTAATCCGCCGCAAAATCTGGGCCGGTTTTAACCCCGGGGAAGAGGGGTCATCGGTCCCCGATATCCCATCGGGTGGGACTGGCGTCAGTTTTTCCCGGCGATCGCCATAACTTTTGTAAACGTTTTCAATAAGAACTCTAGCCATAATCTGCTCAAATCTTGATTAACTGCGACCAGGATCGCGTCTGTTCTCATTCTCCCTTACTTTCTCTCTGGTTGTGGCATCAAGATCCTCAGTTTTGGGTGAAGTAACGACTTCAGTCATTCTCTTCATGTTCGTAGTAACGACTTGAGTCGTTCTCTTCGTTCGTAGTAACGACTTGAGTCGTTCTCTTCGTTCGTAGTAACGACTTGAGTCGTTCTCTTCAGTTCGTAGTAACGACTTCAGTCGTTCCAAACTTGGGCGATCGCCCAAGTTTCGGAGTTCATGGGGACAACCCGCTGAGTTTTGGGACCGGAAACGACTGAAGTCGTTACTACGAACACCGGACAACCCGCTGAGTTTTGGGACCGGAAACGACTGAAGTCGTTACTACGAACACCGGACAACGCGCAGGGTTTTGGGACCGGAAACGACTGAAGTCGTTACTACGAACATGAGGAGATGACTTTAGTTGGGGGGTAGAGAGGTATTACCCACACGATCGCACAAGTGGGTGCGACAAAAGGTGACAGCAGCGGATAAGTCATCGGTTTGGTGGGGATAGGCGACTGGGGGGCGATCGATGAGGATGAGTTTGACCCCTAGTTCTGTTGCCAGTTGGCGTTTGATGGGTTCTCCCCCTGGGGTCCCTGATGCTTTGCTGATGACTAGGGTAATTTGCCAATGCTGCCAAAGTGCTCGTTCTAATTCTAAGGAAATCGGGGGGCGGATCCCGATGAGGCGATCGGGGGTGAATCCGGCAGCGAGGGCCGCTTCTAGGGATGTGACTGCTGGAAGTACCCGCGCATATAGATGCGATCTCGACTGCCAGGGTTGAAACAAATGTAATGTGCGATATCCCGTGGTCAGTAATACTCGCTCTCCGGCTAAATATTCTCCCTCAATTAAGGTTTCAAAGCTGGGTAAGCTCAAAATTTTGTCATGATTAATAGCTTTCTTATTTGTAGTATGTGAGCTGCTTACCGACTTTCGCTCATAACGCAAGTAAGGTAAGTTATACTTATTGGCGGTTTCGATAGCTAATTGTGAGATATTTGCAGCGTATGGGTGGGAGGCGTCTAGGATAGCAATGATATTGTGCGAAGTGAGAAAGTTTTGAAGACCATCGCCCTCTAACTGACCGACCCACACTTGCAGCAGGGGAACAGACGGATAAAGCGATCGCGCTGATTCTGTGGTGACTGAAATCGTACAGGGGAGGTGATTTAAAGCCAGAATTTGAGCTAATTCCCGGCTTTCACTGGTACCGCCAATCAGCCAAATCGAGGGAGTTGTCGTCATAAATCGAGGCTGGAAACATTGCAGATAACGTCTGATTTTGAAGGGTAGCCCGACGGGGCGGGCTTTGTAGTTGCACCGGATTGGGTGTTAGTTTTGGCTAGTCAAATTTAACTTTATACATGGAAAACAGCTTTCCTTCTGATCGCTTGACGATTTTGCAGCCGGATGTTTTAATCAGTTTTTCCCATTCGGTGATGGGTTCTAAAAACACCTCAGTGCCGAGATACATTTCTAAAATTCCCCAATTTTCTGCCAGAGTTGCTTCAGGGTTGACTACATCAAAAACAAAAGAACCGTCGGGTTTTAAAACCCGCTGCACTTCCGCGAGAACATCAGTCCAATAGGCTAAAGGATAATAGCAACTAAACCCCGTGGCGATCGCCAGATCGAACGCATCTTCGCCATAACTGAGACGATGGGCGGGTCCTAAACAGACCCCTTTAAACAACTTAGAATTCAATTGCGGACCCCGAGAATTCAGGGCATCTCGCGCCACGGTACTGATTTCTTGACCATAAAAATAAGCCCCCCAATCTCGCCAAGGATAGACTAGAAAACTGACCCCACAGCCAATATCCAGACAGCGCTGATTTTTTTTAGGTTTAGCAATTTCCCAGAATGGAGAAACCTGAGACGCTTGTAACGCACCGGAAACGCGATCGTGAAAAATCGGCATCGACTCCACTTCGGGGGGAAGTTCAATCGGGTCCCCCTGATACTCCTGATTAAAGCGAGATGCCACAGGAGAAAGCCCAGGTTGCCAAGGGTCAGGGCCTAAAAACTCGGTATTCGGTGGACTACTATTTGAAACTTTAGACATGAACCATTATCCCTAGGATTGGCCTGATTATTGTACCCATTTGGATGGGGAGTCCGCGGGAGATTAGCGACCCTTGAGGGCCTTGGTAAAATTCTTGCGATAAGACTTATTAACCACCAAAACGGGCCATAAGAGGGTTAAGTACAGACGACCCTCGGTAAAATTGGTCCGTCTAAAGCCCTTCCAGAACTTCCAACCTCCGGCAGCATACAGAACCAGGAAGGCGAAACCTACTAACTGCATCATCGTTTTTAGTCCCCTAAGCATCAATGTTGGATTCCAGGCCGCCAAGGGGTTTTTTGACCTGTGGGCGACCTAGAGAGCAATTTTCAAGAGCGGTCAGATGAACCGCTTCTATCTCTAAGGTTACTCGATCGCACTCATTTGATGCTACTCCGAGCGATCGCCTGGTGAGTGGGACCCGAGTTTAGAGGCATTGGCGAGATAGCGGGAGTAGAATCGGGTTAATTTCGGGCGGTTTGTGATTTCAGTGGCAGAGTTGGAGCGCGTTTTGTGGTATCGGTGAGAAAGAGTATCAAGAGGAGCGATCGCAATTTAGGGAGAAGAGACGATTGGTGCTGACTCCCTCAACAATCCATCTGCCGTTAACAAGAGCGCTTGTCGAGTCATGGAAAGAAGCATTGAGATTAATCCCCTCCCCACGAGTCATCGGAAGGGATTAGGAAGAAAACAAGACCCAGCCGAGGATCCTCCATCGAGGGGAATTTGGAGGAATCTTGGGTGTGGGATAGAAACGGCGATCGCCCTGGATTCATGGGATGGGACCCCAACATCTATCTGGAGGATGGAGACAGGGCAGTCCCCTTTGCATAAGGATTAAATCTGTACCGTAAACAGAAAGCCGCCCACGACACTCATGAAAGCCCAATCCACAGCGCGAAACCGAGGGCAACCCCCACCCCTCCCGCACAGATTCTGGAGATTATAGAGGTCAAGGCGATCGCTCATGAAACTCTCAAGCTGTGCAAGTGGCATAGGATACTAGAGTACGACAAATAGTTGCACATTATGAACAGTAATAATGCAACTGTCCCATAAAATAACAATGATCAAGGAGGAATTATGCGAGCAGTGCTCATGGCAGGCGGTTCGGGAACCAGGCTCAGACCCCTAACCTGCGACTTACCCAAACCGATGGTCCCCATTCTGAATCGACCCATCGCGGAACACATCGTCAATCTCCTCAGAAGGCATCACATTACCGAAATTATTGCCACCCTGCACTACCTGCCGGACGTCATGCGAGATTACTTCCAAGACGGCAACGAATTTGGGGTGCAAATGACTTATGCCGTGGAAGAAGATCAACCCCTGGGAACCGCTGGATGCGTCAAAAATATTGCCGAACTTCTGGATGAGACCTTCTTAGTCATTAGCGGCGACAGCATCACCGACTTTGACCTCACCGCAGCGATTAAATTCCATAAAGAAAAGGGATCAAAAGCCACCCTAGTCTTGACCCGAGTTCCCAACCCCGTGGAATTTGGGGTCGTCATTACCGATGAGCAACTGCGAATTCAGCGATTTTTAGAAAAACCCTCAACCAGTGAAATTTTTTCCGATACCGTCAACACCGGCATCTATATCCTAGAACCGGAAGTCCTAGATTATTTACCCGCCAATCAAGAAAGCGACTTTTCCAAAGATTTATTTCCCCTCTTGCTGGAAAAAGGCGACCCCATGTATGGCTATATCGCCGAAGGGTACTGGTGTGATGTCGGCCACTTAGATGCCTATCGGGAATCGCAATATGATGGCCTTTTGGAAAAAGTCAAACTCGACTTTGCCTACGAATTGCGATCGCCCGGATTGTGGATCGGTCAAAACACCTTTATCGACCCCACCGCCAAAATCGAAACCCCCGCAGTCATTGGTCATAACTGCCGCATCGGGGCCAGGGCCAAACTCGAATCCGGCACCGTCCTTGGGGATAACGTCACCATCGGATCCGATGCTGACCTGAAACGACCCATCGTCTGGAATGGTGCAATCATCGGCGATGAAGCCCATTTAAGAGCCTGTGTCGCCTGTCGAGGGGTGCGAGTTGACCGCCGTGCTCATGTCCTGGAAGGGGCCGTCGTCGGGTCCCTCTCCACCGTCGGAGAAGAAGCCCAAATCAGTCCAGGAGTGCGCGTCTGGCCTAGCAAAAAAATCGAATCCGGTGCCACCCTCAACATTAATTTAATTTGGGGTCAAGCGGCCCAGCGGAATCTCTTCGCCCAGCGCGGGGTCTCCGGACTGGCCAATATTGATATCACCCCGGAATTTGCGGTGAAATTAGGGGCCGCTTACGGGTCCACCCTCAAACCCGGGGCCAGCATTACCGTATCCCGAGACCAACGCAGCATCTCCCGCATGGTTTCCCGGTCCTTAATTGCCGGATTGATGTCCGTCGGCACCAATGTCCAAAACTTGGAAGCAACAGCGATCCCCGTCGCCCGCTATATCGTCCCCACCCTCTCCGTTGAGGGCGGACTTCATGTCCGCTTGCACCCAGAACGCCCGGATTCTTTGCTGATTGAGTTCTTTGACAACAAAGGCATCAATATCTCCAAGGCGCGGGAGAAGAAAATCGAAGGGGCCTATTTTAAGGAAGATTTTCGCCGCGCCCAGATTCAAGAAATTGGCAATATGGCCTACCCGAGTCAAGTGCTGGATTTGTACAGTACCGGGTTTGAAAAACACTTGAATGTAGAGGCGATTCGATATAGTAACTCCAAACTGGTCATCGATTACGCTTACGCCGTATCTGGAGCGGTTTTACCCCAGCTTTTAGCCAAATTTGGCTCCGATGCGGTGGTTCTGAATGCCAGTTTGAGTCAGATGGCCCCCGTCAACGAAGAACGGGAGAATTTGCTCGTGCAACTCGGCCAAGTGGTGGAGGCCCTCCATGCGAATTTTGGCGCACAAGTCTCGGCAAATGGGGAATTGTTGATTTTGGTTGATGAAAGCGGCAGTCCCATCCGAGGGGAGTTGTTGACTGCGGTGATGGTACACATGATTTTGACCACGAACCCCCGCAGTACGGTGGTGGTGCCGGTTCATGCGTCATCGGCAGTGGAGCATATTGCTCGTCGTCATGATGGCAAGGTGATTCGCACCAAGGCGAATCCCACGGCGTTAATGGAAGCTTGCCATACGAATCCCAATGTGGTGTTAGGTGGCAGTGGAGATATGGGCTTTATTTTCCCCCAACTGCATCCGGGATTTGATGCGATGTTCTGTATTGCTAAGTCAATTGAGATGCTGACGCTACAGGAGCAATCCCTGGGTAAAGTTCGTTCGGAGGTTCCGCGAGTTTGTCATAAAACCCTGACGGTACGCTGTCCTTGGACGGTGAAAGGGGCGCTGATGCGTCATTTGGTGGAAACGCACCCGGCGGATAATTTGGAGTTAATCGATGGGGTGAAGATTTTTGAGCGCCCTCATGATGATAGTTGGGTGTTGATTCTGCCTGATGCCGGTGAACCAATGGTCCATATTTTCGCCAACAGTACCGATCGCGAGTGGGTTGATGCCTCGTTGATGCAGTACCGCAAGTATGTTCAGGATTTCGTCCAGGAACAGGAAGGCGGGGATATGACTATGAGCGCCGATAATTAAGGCGGCGACTGGTTTCATGGTATTTTAAGAGACGCCCATAAGGGCGTCTTTTTCTGGCGATCGCCTCACCTCTGCTCTCGGGAAAATCCCCGAGGTGGGTAGTACAGGGACTCCAAAGACCGATATAATGGAGCAATTGTAGGGTGGACACTGCCCACCTACATTAAGGTGGGCAGTGCCTACAATTCCTGTTAGATATTTCCTCTGATTAAGTTCTAGCTAACACTGAGAGATTATGAATAACTGCATTTTAATGGTACAAATCATTCAAGAACCGCAATTGCGCTATACCAGTGACAATTTAGCGATCGCAGAAATGTTAGTGGAGTTTCCCAGTTATCGCGAGAGTGATCCACCGGGTCATTTAAAGGTGATTGGATGGGGAAATTTTGCTCAAGAACTTCACAGTAACTATCGCGTGGGCGATCGCGTGGTGATTGAAGGGCGATTGAACATGAATACCGTGGAACGTCCCGAAGGATTTAAGGAAAAACGGGCTGAATTAGTCGCACAACGCATCCACAGCTTAGGAGAACAAACTGAGGATGCATCCTCCCCGGGTAAGGCAACTCCCGCCACCAATGTGGTAGCATTAGAATCCCGCAGATCCACCGCCCCTGCTGCACATACCCCCATCCGATCGGAACCAACCGGCGCATCCAGGGTCTCTCCACCCCCAGCCAAAACCTCTTATCCAGAGCCAGCCGTTGATGACCCAGAGGATGAAATTCCGTTCTAGTCTCAAGTTTTAGAGTAAATCGGTTTGTTAGGGAACTCCAAAAAATAAAATATCCAAAAAAGGAGCGCGACTAAAGGGTGCGGCACTCGCAGACGAAGCCAGCGGGCGCGGGCTGCAAGATTATTGTTCGGTCCTTAACCATTGAATTTGGATGATTTATTTGTTGGAATACCCTTAGGGATTTCCATAAAAAAAGTGGGGCATTAGAAGTTTTGCAGAATTGTTCAAGCCGATTGGCGTTCTCTTTTGGGGGGGGAAAGGGGGATCTCTGATAGAAGATTTTATTTGTTGGAATACCCTTATAGGGGATTGCAAAATATAAATCCTCCAAACGTTGCACTGGAAGGAAGGTAGTGTCGGAGTAAGGGAACTCCAAAAAATAAAATCTTCTATCAGAGATCCCCCTTTCCCCCCCTTAAGAAGGTAGGGCTGTTTCATTCTCCCGGCCAAATTGATTTTTGTGTTGTTGCTAACCTTTGTCTGGCAGGGGATACAGACGGTTTTTCCTACTTTTTGGCCTCTTATTAGGAAATAAGGTCCAAAACCCTTGGGCTGTAACGCTTACGGTGCAAGGAAAATTTTAGAATGAAACAGCCCTACCTTA
>JAABSJ010000145.1 GCA_011390515.1 Oscillatoria sp. | reverse complement strand
CTTGCTCACTCTGACGGGCGCGACTATAGTAAGCGGTTAAATCTGCTGCAAATTGTAAATCTGCTTCATCGGCAACTGCCCCCGGGGGTAGGCGCAACAACCCATGACTTCCGGCAATCTCCTGGGTGTGGAACCACAAGTCATAATCCGTCGCTACCCGAAAACTCAACACATCATTCTGGCGATTATTCCGCCCGATCAGCAGTTCAAACCCACTGGGAGAGACAAAGTGGTAAAACTCTGGGGTAGATTCCTGGGTTTGACGCTTGTACTCGGGGTCGCTGAGATATCCCTGCTGGATGAACTCTTCGCGAATTTCCGCCAATGCTTGTAAATCTGCGGGTTCGCGGTAGTCGTCGATTTGGGAAATGGCGACTTCAATCTGTTCTAAGTAGTCGATTTCCTGGCGTACAGTAGCAAGTAAGGGTTCTACAGCACCCCTTGCCCGTTTGAGTTTTTGGTGGCGTTTGTAGAGGGATTGAGCATTTTGCACGGCATTTTTTTCTAAATCCAGGGGAATGGTGACGGGTTCGCCGGTTTCAAAGTCGGGAAGGCCGATCGCCTTCATCCCCGGTTGCCACTCCTGCAAGTTCGCCATCAATAAATCCGCTTTTGCCCGATACTCGTCCGCTTCGGAAGATTCTTGTAAGCGGTTTTCAAATCCCTGCCCTTTGACTCGCAATTTATTTAACAAATTGGCGAGTTTTTGACTGAGTTGATGACGCAGTTGTTTAAAGTCAAACCGATTCAGTTCATCGGTATAGTACCGATTTAATAAGTCTTGGACTGACTTGAAATCCGGGGGTTCTGGATTGTGGTTCCAGTTGATGACCTGATATCCGGTTTCTGTCCAATGAGGATAAATACTGGATAAATCACCAGTTTGACAGGTTTGAATAAAGTTTAGCCATTGTTGCCAGGAAGCAAATAAACGGTTCCAATCCTCCTGGGTCAGACTGTGGGTGGATTGTTCAAAGTCGAGTTTGGCAGAGGCGATCGCCGCTTTGACCAAATGAGAACTCAAACCCTGATAACTTTTGAGCATTTGCCGTCCCAAGGCATCCGGAATCAGGGCAATCCGTTCTTGCCAGCGGGATTGCGGTTCCGTCAGACTGGGGATCGGGTCCGTCAAACTGGGAGGTAGGGCGTAGGGTGCGCCGGTGAGGATGGGGCGGATACTGGACTGCTTTTCGCTGACTTGATGGGCGGCAGTGACGATTTGATTATCCGCATTGGCGAGAATGGCGTTACTGCGTTTGCCCATGATTTCAATATATAAATGCCAGAGGATCGGGTCCCCTGGACGTTTGGCAAATTGGAGGTCCAGGGCGCGTTCCCAGGGGGAGACGGGGGCGATCGCCACAAATGCCAAACCCCCCAGTTGATGGCGCAGTTGGTCACTAAAGGTAAAGGTATCCGGTTTACGCGGGGGCGGGTCACTCAGATGCAATCTTGCCGCAGTGGGATGCCAGGAAACCGCCAACCATCCGCGCCCGGTGAGGGTTCGCAGGGCTAAAAATATGGTATGGCGATCGCGCTGATAAACCTGTTCGAGTCGCGCCGGTAACCAAGTGGTTCGCAACTCGCTATAGGCGGCGATCAGGGTAGTCAAGTCAACAGGTTGCATCGCTAATGGTCCAAAATACCCGTAAAGTTACAATCCCAGTCATCAAATTCTCAAAAAGTAGCCCAAAACGCTCAATAATCCCTGAATTGCCTTGCCGAGTGCAGGGGATTGTCGAGTTTGCCCAAATTTTGTAGATACTATGGAAATTAGAGCGCGATCGCGGTCAATCCCACAAGAGTCTGAAATCGGTCCCGACTCTGGGTGGCGATCGCAATTCGGCTCCTTCCAGGGAGGGCGAGAGGAAATCCTAAATTCTGCCCCTATTCAGGGTATCATTCCCGGCTGCTGAATTCCGATCCCCGTTGCTGACTCTTGGGGAGGGCTATCCTCTCCCACAAGCTGAAAAACCTGCCTGCTGAGGTTTCCAGCCTTTTTAGTAAAACTCTTCCCCGCCCCAGGGGGACCAGAGGAGGTTACCGGACCCGAACTAGACCTCTTGCAAAAAAAAGGATTGATCCCCCCAACCCCCCTTAAGAAGGGGGGCTTTAAAGAATTTTGCAAGAGGTCTACTCTCCATCCGAATCTCATGTTTAGGGTTCAAACGGCTTTGAGAAGAAAACCAGTTTTACATCCCGAGGATGGTCCTAGTTATGGATATTCAACTGATTAATATCGGGTTTGGGAATATCATTTGTGCTCATCGAGTGATTGCCATTGTCAGTCCAGAATCTGCCCCGATCAAGCGCATTGTCACGGAGGCGCGGGAGGGGAATCGGCTGATTGATGCGACTTATGGCAGGCGGACAAGGGCGGTGATTATTATGGATTCAAGTCATGTGATTCTTTCGTCAATTCAGCCGGAGACGGTTGCCAATCGGTTCGTTTCCAGTAAAGATAGTTAAGTAAATCTAGGAAAAAGTTGACCCGGTTCTGAAAGGGGTTTGGGTTCCAGATGTCTAACGTTTGGGCAGCCTGTTTTCGGAGGACTGGGCAATTTTTGGGTCTAGTAAGGGATTAAGGGGAAGTGATGCAGATGGGTCAATTAATTGTGTTTACGGGTCCGAGTGGGGTGGGGAAAGGAACGTTGCTGCGATCGCTGTTGGCACGTCACCCGGAACTGGAGTTGTCGATTTCGGTAACAACTCGTGCACCTCGGGAGGGAGAAATTGACGGGCGGCATTATTATTTTGTGAACCGTGAGCAATTTCAAGGGTTAATTGCGACGGGTCAACTGTTGGAATGGGCGGAGTTTGCGGGGAATTTTTATGGGACTCCCCGAAACCCGGTGGAAGCGATGATTGCCGAGGGGAAATTAGTGGTTTTGGAAATAGAGTTAGAAGGGGCGAGGCAAGTTCGCAAAACCTTTCCCGGGGCGCTGCAATTGTTTATTTTACCGCCCTCGCCGGAAGAGTTGGAACGGCGGATTCGGGTGAGGGGTCAGGATTCTGAGGAGGCGATCGCCCGTCGTCTGCACCGTGCTCAAGTCGAAATTGCTGCTGCCGATGAGTTTGATATTGTGATTGTGAATGATGATTTTGACCGGGCATTAGAGGCGATCGAGATGGCCTTATTTGCCCCTGTTTCCTCATGCAACTCCAAACAATAAAATAGCCACAACCCACACTGTATGGGTCTTAAACAAAAAGCGATCGCCTCTATCTTTTCACATAGAAGCGATCGCTTTTTGTTTAAATCAATCCAAACAGGTCGGTCTTGATTGGTTTGTAGCCATCCTTAGAACGGAGGAACTAAGGCATCAGGATAGATGTTGTTGGCGATAATCAAGAGACTCGCTGTGAAGGACAACCATACCATTAATACAACTGGCCCGAGGGATAGAAACTTAACGAAAGAATCCATGAACGTTTCTCCTAAATCCAAGACAGGTTAATATTGAGATTTGAGATTTTAGACTATCTAAAATCTCAAATCACTTTCAACAGGGCTTTCCTAACGGGGAGAGACAGTAATCTCATTATTTTTGGCCAGGAATTTACCACTGGTAAATTCGCCAAAAGCAGCTAAAGGCCAAACGGCACTACCTAAAGAACATTTGATTGCCAAAGGAAGGTCAATGATAATTTCTTTTTCTTCCGCACTGCCGCTGTCACGAACGGCAATTAGATAGGAACGGCCAGCCCAGCCGATCCATCCTGCAATATAGAGAAATAGTAGGCTCGGAATGCCAAACTCATTAATGTGGGCCAAGTTGCCATCCACAATCAGATGAGGATAACCTTCAGGTCCACAGAGCAAGGTGGAATATTTCTCAAAGCGAGCTTTTGCACCTGGGGTTTTAGCATTCTTAGCTTTTTGGACGAATGCCGGATTCTCACTGCAAGGGGTGAGGTTTTGGTAGGAATCAGCAGATGCAGCAGGGGCAAAGCTGAACCAAAGGCAAATCGTCAGAACCAACGCGAACAATCGTCCCATAGAATTGTTTCCTTTTGTTACGAAACATCAAGATTGTTAACAAAACCGGAGGCTGCTTTGTTACTCGATCTAGTTTATCGATCTGTGCGTTCTTTTTATCAGGCTGGGGGAGAAAGAGGATAGAAGTCATTCTCCGCCGGACTGGAGGGCGACACCGAGGATCAAACGCGATCGGGTCAGAGCAGGTGAGTTCTGGGAACTTCCAGAAAATCATACTCTGCTAAGACAACCTCGTAAAGATTAAGCTAGGCAATAGTTAACCTCATATTCCAAAAATTACCAGCCAATGGCAACCGTTTTAGCAATTGAAACCAGTTGTGACGAAACTGCGGTAGCAATTGTAAAGAATCGTGAAGTGAGCAGTAATGTGGTGTCCTCGCAAATTGCGGTGCATCAGCAGTATGGCGGGGTGGTGCCTGAAGTGGCCTCAAGGTCTCATTTAGAAGTGATTGATGGGGCGATCGCGATCGCGTTAGCCGAAGCCCAACTCAATTGGGCCGACATTGATGGCATCGCCGCCACCTGCACCCCGGGACTCGTCGGTGCTCTGTTAGTCGGCCTCACCGCTGGCAAAACCCTCGCCATGCTGCATCAAAAACCCTTTCTAGGCATCCATCACCTGGAAGGACATCTCTATGCCTCCTACCTCACCGAACCCACCTTAGAACCCCCGTTTATTTGCCTATTAGTCTCCGGGGGTCACACCAGCTTGATTGATGTCCAAGATAGCGGCATCTATGAAACCCTGGGACAAACCCGGGATGATGCTGCCGGGGAAGCCTTTGATAAAGTAGCGCGATTATTAAATTTGGGGTATCCCGGAGGGCCAATCATTGATCGCCTTGCCAAATCCGGGAACCCGAAAGCATTTAAACTCCCCGAGGGCAAAATTGGACTGCCGGACGGGGGGTATCATCCTTATGACAGCAGTTTTAGTGGGTTAAAAACCGCCGTTCTGCGGTTGGTGGAGAAACTCAAAGCGACTGGGGAAGAACTGCCAGTTAACGATATTGCGGCCAGTTTTCAGGATACGGTGGCGAGGGCCTTAAGCAAACGGGCCATTGCCTGCGCCCGCGATCGCAGTCGGGATACCATCGTCATTGGGGGTGGAGTCGCGGCCAATAGCGCCCTGAGAGAACATCTGCTGGCGGATGCCGCCCCTCATAACTTGCGGGTGCTGTTTCCCCCGTTGAAATACTGTACCGATAACGCGGCGATGATTGCCTGTGCCGCAGCCGATCGCCTCAACCGAGGCGATCGCAGTCCCTTGACCCTAGGCGCTCAATCCCGCATGGCCCTAACCGATGCCCACCAGCTTTATTTAGGGAACTCTA
This sequence comes from Oscillatoria sp., assembly GCA_011390515.1. Classification (GTDB taxonomy): domain Bacteria; phylum Cyanobacteriota; class Cyanobacteriia; order Cyanobacteriales; family Laspinemataceae; genus Laspinema. Next base: position 9,155 of record JAABSJ010000145.1, on the reverse strand, counting down.
AAAAATAAAATCTTTTATAGACCTCTGGCAAAATTCTAAAAGCCCCCCTTTTTAAGGGGGGTTGGGGGGATCAATCCGGTTATTTTCCAAGATATCTTATGAAACTTCCCCCTTTCCCCCCCCATGAGATCCCCCTCCCGTCCCCCTTAAAAAGGGGGAGGCCAATGGAATATCCTGGTAGAAGCAACAACCGAGCGCCCATAGTCCTAACCATGATTGCCCAGAATCTGGCGAATTTCCGCCGCCACCACCTCCGGTTGCTCCACCATCGATAAATGGCCGCAGTCCGGAATTTCAATCACATTCATCCCCCCATCTTCAAAGAGGGCATGAAAACTGGCCAAATGTCGAACATACTTCGGTTCCATCACCTTGTCCTTTGTGCCAGTGATGAAATACACCGGCTGGGTGAGTTGGGAAACCAGTTGAGGAAGATGATGGACCTCCACTTCAGTTGTGGAATCGAGCAAAGCCCCGATCGCAGCTTCTGGGTGAGCCATCACAAAATCCAGGAGTCTTTGCCTTGCCCAATGGCGCGGCAGGGGACTGGCGACACTATCGCGAGTAAACAACCAATCAATGCCGGGGAGGTAGCACAGCCAACGGGGGCGCATTTTTACAAAAACTTGTCCAGCAGCCCGGAATCGTTCAAATTCTTCTTTTATATAAATGCCGCCTCCCGAGTTGACGCAGAGCGCCCCTTTTACCTTCGAGGGGAGTTGAGAAGCGCCCCATAGGGCGATACTGCCCCCGAGGGAGTGACCAATCAGCCATGCCGTGGAGATATTGAGTTTGTCCAGCAAGACTTCCAAATCCCGGGCATAGGCGCTGGGAGTGTAGCCTGCATGGAACTGGGGTTTTGGGGGGGGATAGGGTTGAGAGTCGCCAAATCCGCGCAAGTCATAAGAGAGGCATTGATAATCTACCGACAGGCGATCGATTAGGGGTTGCCAATAGCGGCGGCTGAGGAGCCAACCGTGGATAAAAACCAGAACATGGGGACAGGGGCGAGGATCTGTGAGTTCATAAGCGTGAGGAACCCCCAGGATGTCAATCGTTTCCATGTTGTTATCAAGAGCGAAGAAATCGTCTGAATACAATCACTTGGGCGATCGCAGACGAGGGAGAAGCCAGCGATCGACACAGCCGGTCCAAGGGGACCACCAGAGTAGCGGCAGGAGAATAAAGTCTCCTTCTGTTTAAGAATCGAATCAAGAATCGAACCCTTGGTTTTTCATACCAAATCCGGTTGTCTCAAGTCGATTTTCTCTTTAGGGAACTCCAAAAAATAAAATCTCCAAAACGTTCGTTCTTAGTAACTCCGTCAATGTAGGGGCGCAATGCTTGCGCCCCTACACAGACCTTCCTTTCAGTTGAACGGTTGGATGATTTATATTTTGCAATCCCCTTAGCCCGCGCAGGCGGGCTTCGTCTGCGAGTGCCCCACCCTTTAGGGTGCGGGTTTTTATAGACCTTTAAAAACCGGATTCCGGATCAGAAGGTTGGGAAGGACTTGGGGATAGCTAGGGCCAAAGTGCCGATTAAAAGCGCCTCCCGAGCAATCGCTGCCGCACGCCTTCAGCAATCTTTTGTCCGAGGTATTCGGGAATCAGACTTTCATTGGGTCCTAGTAAATACAGAATCAGGCGGGTGCGGCCCCGCCAAACCAGTAAGTTCGCATTGACGACCAGCAAATCCTCTTGCCAGATGGCGTACATCACTTTATAGAACAATCCCGGCTGGTTATCGGCTTCAATCAGAAGGGCGGGAAGATGGAAAACCGGATCGACGTAGAACTCGGTTTCCACGTCCTCTAAACCGGCATCCAGATTGAACTCGACCGCCAGCATCTCTTCCACTTCAAAGTGACCCGCCAGGGCTTCACGAACGGCCCGACAGACATTTTCTCCGGTCTTATCTGTGAGTGCTTTACCCCCCCGAGACACCACCAACTTGATAAAGACCAACATCGGTGGATAAATTTGGCCGTAAAGACTCAGACTGTGGATCGTGAGTCCATAGGCAGCCAGAACCCCAAAAATGTCACTCAGCAAAAAAGATTGATTGCGGTAGGCAAAATGCAGAGCACTTTTGGTCCCTTCGGTTCTGAGTTCAATGACCGCTTGTTTAGTGCGGTAAAGCTGGTAGGCGAGCTTGAGGTTTTGGAGCTGAATTTCACTGCTGACAAATTGTTCGTAGAACTGCGGAAACGCTCGGTTAAAGCGTTTGAGCAGGTCCATCGTAGATGATTTTAAACCCGGTGCCATATTGGGGTGTGGGAGAACTCGCTAGATCCTGTCAAAAACACAAAGGAAGACAGTAGCCCGGGGTCCTGTACGATAGAACACTGATTGGATGGCGAAAGCTATTAGGGTATTTCAACAAATAAATCATCCAAAAACTTATGACTAAGGACCTAACAAGTCTCTTGTAGCCCGCGCAGGCGGGCTTCGTCCGTGTAGCCCCACCCTTGAGGGTGCGGGGTTTTTGGGTATTTTATTTTTTGGACATCCCTTAAAGTTTCGGCCTGTTTAACCCTAGCTGGAACTGTCATCCCCTGGGATCCGAGCCAATGCACGACTCGCAACGATATGCAAAGCAGCATCTCCCCAACCCAAGGGTGGCCTATTGACAAGTTTAAGCCGAGGCTAATCTCGGGGGACGGGTTGAGCCTCGGCTAATCTGGACAAAGGGGGCATACCCGGTCTCGTCAGGTCCCGATCGCAATTGGGGGCCTAGATCAAGACAGGGGTGCATCAACTGGGCTGAGGTAGATTGCTATATTAATCCTATGCCATCATGGGGGACACTCTTACAATCGCCACGGGGGATTGAGATTCTCTCGGGCTTTTTGCTGAAACTTGGGGCGCTCAATCGCGCCTATTCCCAGGGATTTCAGTTTAGCCATTTCCCTAATCGAAGGGTTAGCATCTTTAGGGCGATCGGCGTAAGTCGCGACTTGCCACTGTACAATCATAAACGGGTACGCCATGCAGTTGCACTGTCAGGCAGCAGTTTACCGTTTGTTCAACCTCGCGATCGCCCTAAATTAGGGTCGATCTCTTGGCATCATAAGCTTATCCTCGGTGGGGGATAGCGCTTGTCCACCCCGTTCTCCTACCCTAACCAAACCTTCATGGGTTTTTGGAAAAATTTATTTAGCGGTTCTGATACGTCTTCTGCGCCAATTGGGGCGCAAATCGATGGATATCAATCTGCCGGGACGAGCGATCGCCCCGGCACCAATCCTCGTGTCTATTTCAGTACAGATCGAGATATCGACCTTTATGAACTAGAAGAACTCTGTGATGCAGTCGGCTGGTCTCGTCGCCCCCTGCGTAAGGTTAAAAAAGCAATTCAATACAGTTTTCTCGTGGTTTCCATGTGGGAAATGCGCGGAAAAACCCGGCGCTTGATCGGTTTCTCCCGCGCCACCTCGGACCATGCTTTTAATGCCACCATCTGGGATGTCGTGGTTCATCCCGAATACCAAGGCAAAGGGTTCGGCAAGTCCCTGATGAATTACACCATCAAGCGTCTGCGAACTGAAGATATCAGCAATATCACCCTGTTTGCCGATCCCCATGTGGTCGAGTTCTACCGCACTTTGGGATTTATGTCCGATCCCGAGGGCATTAAAGGAATGTTTTGGTATCCCAATCGTTAGAAAGCCCCCCCTAGGCCGCCGGTAGAGTATTTGATCCGCAGATGCAGGCCCTAGATTTTCCGAAGGGGAATTTTTGCCGATTCACCTCGGAAATATCCAGGATGCCACAGGGTTTCACCTCCTTTTGAGTCAGGGCAGTAGGCATCCTCCATCGAAAGTGAAAAAGCTGTAGGGATTTGTACGATCGCTTTTACCGTTTGGTACTAGAATGCAACAGCTAGAGCGATCAAGATCTCTATATTTGGAGTGGAGTAAGGTGATGGGTGAATTAGAAACTATGCGGGTTGGCATTGTTGGGGCATCAGGATATGGTGGCGTCCAACTCGTTCGACTGATTAGAGATCATCCCCAACTGGATTTAGTGTACTTAGGTGGCGATAGCAGTGCCGGTAAACCCTTCTCGGATCTGTATCCCCACCTTTCTCAGGCCACTGACCTGATCATCGAGTCAGTGGATGTTGACACGATCGCCGATCGCTGTCAAGTGGTTTTTCTCTCCTTACCCAATGGGTTAGCCTACCAAATGGCCCCCCGGTTACTGGAAAAAGGCTGCAAGGTTCTCGACCTTTCCGCCGACTATCGATTTAGTAATTTAGAAACCTATAAAAATTGGTACGGTGGCGATCGCGCGGATGCTGAAACCGCAGCGGTGGCTGTCTATGGCTTGCCGGAATTATATCGCGATCGCATCAAGGATGCCCAACTCATCGGTTGTCCCGGTTGCTATCCCACCGCCAGCATTCTCGCCTTGGCCCCCCTGCTCAAACAAGGCATGATTGTCCCCAATAGCGCCATCATTGACGCAAAATCAGGCATTTCCGGTGCTGGACGCCAAGCCAAAACCAATCTCCTCCTCGCCGAAGCGGATAACTCCATCGCCGCTTATGGGGTAGCGCGTCATCGCCACACCCCAGAAATCGAGTCCATTGGTAGCGATCTCGCCGGACAGGATATTCTAGTCCAATTCACCCCCCACCTGATGCCGATGGTCCGGGGAATTCTATCCACCGTCTACGCCACCTTGCGGGATCCCGGTCTAGTCCGGGAAGATTTGGTCACCATTTACACGGCATTTTATCGCAATAGTCCTTGGGTTCGGGTCCTCCCTGCGGGAGTCTTCCCTCAAACCAAGTGGGCGATGAACAGTAATATGTGTTACCTCGGGGTAGAAATTGACCAACGGACCGATCGCGCGATCGTGATTTCCGCCATTGATAACCTACTCAAAGGTCAAGCCGGTCAAGCCATCCAATGTCTGAACATTATGATGGGTTGGGATGAAACCCTCGGATTGCCCGAACTCGGTTTCTATCCCTAGGAATTAAGGCAAAAGGGCTAATGGGATTCTTTCCCAAAGACGCGCTTTATATAGCTGTTCCTGGACTCATGAAGTACAGATACACAACTTAAGCATTTTGGGAAGACAGACCCTATAATGTAGAGGCGATTCGCGAATCGCCTCTACATTTTTAATCGAGTCCTCATCCCGATTAAAAATCCGATACTATTGCCAAGGTAAATCAATTGCCATGACCGAGAAAAAAGAATTGCATCCCAATTCTCTAAAAAATTTGACCTACCATGAGGGTCGTCCGCAAAAATGGGGAGAAAAAAAGAAAACCCGGAAACTCACCGTCACAGAAACGGGTTGGGAAGGAGTCGTGGCGATCGCCCAAGCGCAAGGTCATAGCGTTAGTGAACTCCTAGAAATGCTATAGCAGTCCTAAATGATTTGTAACATTTTCTTCTCCCCTCTCCCGTTCTGGGAGAGGGGTTGGGGGTGAGGGTCTTCTACAACTGATTTAGGATTGCTATAGGTCGAGGTCAACTGTCTTTGCAAGTCAAAGATATCCAGCAATAAAAGGCAATTTCAAAAAAATAAACGGGAGTGACAAACCCCCGCCTGATGACTTAATTAAAAATAATAGAGTTCTTGCAGAATCGTCTTAAGATTCTCTTAAGCCCCCCTTTTTAAGGGGGGTTGGGGGGATCTCTAGAGTATTTTGCAAGAGGTCTAATCAATGCGATCGCACCACTGCCAACAAACCCCCGGATTAAAAACTCAGGGGTTTGTTGCATTAACGATTACTTAGAACCCTTTGGTCCTAATCCCACAGTTCCGGCATAAACCGCACGTTCGCCTAACTCATCCTCAATCCGTAACAAACGGTTGTACTTCGCCACCCGTTCACTGCGACAGAGAGAACCCGTCTTAATTTGACCGGCCCTTGTTGCCACCGCTAAATCGGCGATCGTTGTATCTTCCGTTTCACCAGAACGGTGGGAAATCATCGACCGGAAACCATTGCGAGTTGCCATATCAATCGTTTCCAAAGTCTCCGTTAAAGAGCCAATTTGATTGAGCTTAATCAAAATCGCATTTCCGGCCCCCATATCAATCCCTTGCTTGAGACGAACGTGATTCGTCACAAACAAATCATCCCCGACTAATTGGACGCGATCGCCTAACTTTTGGGTCAACAATTTCCAGTTTTCCCAATCATCCTCATGCAATCCATCCTCAATAGAAACAATCGGATATTCGTCTACTAACTTCGCCAAATAATCAATTAACTCGCTGGGTTCATGAGCAGTTCCCTCATAAACATACTTGCCATCTTTGTAAAACTCACTGGCGGCGACATCCATTGCCAGAGAAACTTCTTCACCGGGTTTGTATCCAGCCTTTTTAATCGCCAACATCAAGATTTCTAACGCCGCTTGATTTGACTCTAAATTGGGCGCAAACCCGCCTTCATCCCCCACACCAGTCAGCAATCCCTTCTCATCCAAAACACTGCTGAGAGAGGCAAATACCTCGGCACCCCAGCGCAGGGCTTCCTTAAACGAAGAGGCCCCGGAAGGGACAATCATAAACTCCTGAAAATCCACATTATTGGCCGCGTGAGCACCGCCATTAATCACATTCATCAAAGGCACCGGCAACAAATTCGCCAGAGGACCGCCTAGATAGCGATAAAGGGGAATCTGGAGGGCATTTGCCCCCGCCTTAGCCGTTGCCAGGGAAACGCCGAGAATGGCATTCGCGCCCAAATTGGACTTATTGGGGGAACCATCTAGCTTAATCATGGCATAGTCGATCGCCGCTTGATCCAGGGCATCCATTTCCGCCAAACTAGGGGCGATTTTATTTTCGACATTCTCAACCGCCTTCGCCACCCCTTTGCCACCGTAGCGCTTCTTATCTCCATCCCGGAGTTCATGGGCCTCAAAACTGCCCGTAGAAGCGCCACTGGGGACCTGGGCTAAACCCATTGCACCATTGGCTAAATAGACTTCCGCCTCCACCGTAGGACGTCCCCGAGAGTCGAGGATTTCCCGGGCGCGAATCACTTCAATTGCTGTGCTGTCAATTCCGTTCATGTTTCAGTCTTTCCTGAAATTTCAGATATCTTTGGGCTGAACCTCGGTGAGTTTTTGAGTGGGGCCTCACCGTCAAACCCGTAAAGCAAATCATTGCCTCAACGTTTTACGATACAGCCAACTTCGGGATTGAGGCGCAGATTTAATAATGTTTCCGGATCCGGATCCGAGGCAGTCCTCCCCACCTTGTAAATCAGCAAACCCTTACCCCCAGAGAATGCCAACTCATTTCGGACCGTCACGCACCCGCCCCTTACAATAAGAGAAAGTCAGGAAACTTGGAGAAAGCATGAGAATTTTACACACGATGTTGCGAGTCGGCAACCTGGAAAAATCCCTAGATTTTTACTGCAACGTTCTCAACATGAAGCTATTGCGGCAAAAAGACTATCCCGGGGGAAAGTTCACCTTGGCATTCGTGGGATATCGCGATGAATCGGAAGAAGCGGCGATCGAACTGACCTACAACTGGGATACGGACCACTATGATATTGGGACGGGGTATGGTCATATTGCCCTAGGCGTGGATGACATCTATGCTACCTGCGATCGTATTAAAGCCCAAGGCGGCAAAGTCACCCGCGAACCAGGCCCCATGAAACATGGTTCCACAGTTATTGCCTTCGTGGAAGACCCCAACGGTTATAAAATCGAACTGATTCAAACCAAACCGGCATAATCAACCCCTTCAGTCGTTTCTTTTGTTCGTAGTAACGACTTCAGTCGTTCTCTTCCCGTTCGTAGTAACGACTTCAGTCGTTTCCGGGTTCGTAGCACCTGTTGCAACAATCGGCGGGGGTTTTAACCCCCGCCTCATAGCTAAAGTCGTCTAAAGACGACTGCAAGGTTTATCCCGTGGTGTTTTCAGTCGGTTTCAACCGACTTTAGCTGTTAGGCGGGGGTTTTAACCCCCGCCGGTTGTTGCAACTACGAACGAAGAGAACGACTGAAGTCGTTACTACAAACTAAGAACCCCCACAGAATCTTCCCCATGCCTCCTTCCTCGGAACGGTGACCGGGGTGAAAAACTCCGATAAGATACCATAGCTATAGAGTCCGGATGCGACTTGCAGCCGGTTAACTTTTTAAATTAAAGACTACCTTTGGAGGCCAACAGCACTTAAAAGATGCAGCCTACTGACGCCAGCAAATTTACAGATCGCGCTTGGGAAGGGATTGTCAAGTCCCAAGATGTCGCCCGTCGCTACCAACATCAGCAATTAGAAGTCGAACATTTAGCGATCGCCCTTTTAGAACAACCGGAAGGACTCGCCCAGCGGATCCTCTCTAAAGCCGGAATCCTGCCAGAGAAACTCTTACAACAAATTAGTACCTTTGCCCTGCGCCAAGCCAAAGTCGGCAATACCAGCCAACTTTACCTCGGTCGCGGGTTAGATCAGTTATTAGATAAAGCCGAAACCGCAAGGCAAAATCTCGAAGACCAATTTATCTCCATCGAGCATATTTTACTGGCTTTTGCCGAGGACGATCGCCTCGGAAGGCGCGCCCTGAAAGCCTCTACGGTGGACGCCCGCACCCCGTTTGAGCAACAACAACTGGATTTAGCCATTAAAGAAATCCGGGGGAGTGCCAAAGTCAAGGACCAAAGTCCAGAAACCGAATATGAAGCCTTAGAACGCTATGGTAGGGACCTCACCGAACAAGCCAAACAAGGCAAACTCGACCCGGTAATTGGCCGAGATGAGGAAATTCGTCGGGTGATTCAGGTCCTCTCCCGCCGGACCAAAAATAATCCCGTGTTAATCGGGGAACCGGGGGTGGGTAAAACCGCCATTGCTGAGGCCCTCGCCCAACGGATTGTCAATGGAGATGTCCCGGAATCCCTGAAAAATCGGCAACTGATTTCCCTAGATATGGGGAGTCTAATTGCTGGGGCCAAGTTTCGCGGGGAATTTGAGGCCCGACTGCGGGCGGTTTTGCGGGAAGTTATCCAATCCGATGGTCAAATTGTCCTGTTTATCGATGAATTGCATACCGTGGTGGGAACGGGTGCCGGACAAGGGACGATGGATGCGGGAAATCTGCTTAAACCCATGTTAGCCCGGGGGGAATTGCGCTGTATTGGGGCGAGTACCCTGGATGA
>JAABSJ010000144.1 GCA_011390515.1 Oscillatoria sp. | reverse complement strand
CGACTGAAGTCGTTACTACGAACTAAGACAAGAGAACGACTGAAGTCGTTACTACGAACTAAGACAAGAGAACGACTGAAGTCGTTACTACGAACTAAGACAAGAGAACGACTGAAGTCGTTACTACGAACTAAGACAAGAGAACGACTGAAGTCGTTACTACGAACTAAGCAAGAGAACGACTGAAGTCGTTACTACGAACTAAGCAAGAGAACGACTGAAGTCGTTACTACGAACATCAGACAAGAGAACGACTGAAGTCGTTACTACGAACATCGGAAGATTAGCTCAGAATAATGTTTCTAAAAACCCTTGTTTTTAGAAGATTACGCATTGTCCGTTAACACCTCTTCAAAGGCAAAATCTGGGGCAGCTAGGACGAAAATGGTGGTGGGTAAACCGGCAGCGCGAGCTTGTAATTGTTCATAGTAATCCGTATAATTTTCGCGAGGGGTGGCCATGCCGAGGAAGACCAGATCGGTTTCTTCGGAAGAGGTATGGAGAATCTCATTAAAGGGTTGTCCGTCAGAAATTAGCACTTGGGGGATCGCACCGATGCGTAATTGTTTGACCAAGGTGGCAATATTGGTTTCGGCAGATTCGGCAGCAGCGCGATCGGGGACGACCAGTTTGAGATAGACTTGGGCATTTTGCCATTGGCTGCTGCTGCGGATTAAGTAGGCCAAAATCAGCATCAGACCGCCATTGGCTTGTAATCCACCCCACCACACATCAATCCGGCGACGTTGACCAAACCCTTTTTCGGCGTTTTCCCGAAAGATCACTAGGTTGCGTTTGGCTTGGTGGAGGTTGGCGATCATGTTGCAATAGCGATCGCGATTGGAGGGTTCTTCACTATCTCCGAGTAAAATCGTATTCGGCACCAAGGGTCCGAGTCCATAAATTTCTACGAGATTTTCCGCGCCCACAAAGGGGTCTGGTGCGGTAATTAATCTCACTAAGGCTTGAACTCCGCGTTTGTCTAAATAGTCCCGAATCGTGGCTTCGAGTTTGGTTTGTTGGGACGGATCCCGAGAACCGCTAGGGAGAACACTGGAGACGGTAATTAACCCGCGATTGTGAGTTAAGGCGGTGGCGAGTTCTATCAGAATCCAGCGCCGGGTGGGTGCACCGGAAAGCACCAGTATGTGAGGCCGCCAGTTTTTGGTATCCGGTTCGTGACTGAGGTTGAAAATCCCCGTGCGCACGACTTCCATCCACATTCCCCGGCGCACATCTCCCCAGGCGGATTCGAGTTCGCGACGTTCTAACCAGATATAAATTCCCAGGACGATAATTCCGGCAACCACGGTGGCGATCGCATTAATCAGGAGCATCACGGCGATACAACCGACTGCACCCAAAAGGGAAATCGACCAATGGACCGGAAAGGTGGGGCGATAGGATGGACTTTGCAAAAAGCCTTCGATGCCTGCGGCGACATTTAAAACCAGGTAGGTGGTTAAAAAGAACATAGTGAGAACTGGGGCAATCATGTTCAAATCCCCAACCGCTACAGCGATCGAGGCAATCCCCAGGGTGACGCAGGTGGCGATAAATGGCTCATCATCGGGTCCTTTTCCGTTCCCGAGTATCCGCAGACCAGAGGGTAAAATCCCATCCCTGGCCAGGGCTTGCAGGACCCGAGGTGCACCTAAAATACTCCCCAAGGCACTGGATAAAGTCGCCCCCCAGACCCCCAGGAGAATGGCCGGTCCCCAGAAGGCCATTTGTTGCATAATCAAGGGATTGGCAATCAGGGTACTGGCATCGGCACGCATGGCGAGGAAGACCGGCAGTACCATATAAATCACATAGCCGGTCCCTACGGCAGCGAGGGTGCCTACGGGAATGGAACGGGAGGGGTCTCGCAAGTCGCCGGACATTCCCACCCCCGCCATGATGCCGGTAACTGCCGGGAAAAAGACGGCGAAAACGACCCAGAAGGGTTCGGAATTTGCTGGTTTAGCGCCCCACATTTCGATGGTCGTGTTCGGGTCTACAGAACTCCCAAAAGCAAAGGAGACCAGAGACAGGACGATCGCCGCCATGATGAAATATTGGGCGCGGATGGCGGTCCTGGCTGATTTCATGGCCAGCAGGGCCACGGCGAAGGTGGTGAATAAGGCGATCGCCCGTTGCATGGTTCTGAATTCGGGAAATGCCTCTACCACACTTTCGGCAAAGCCAATGGTATAAAGGGCGACAGACAGTCCTTGGGCAAAATACAGGGGAATCCCCACGGCACCCCCGGTTTCAATTCCCAGGGACCGGCTGATCATGTAGTAGGCTCCCCCCACGCGCACCACGCGATCGGTGGCGATCGCCGAGATGGAGAGGCCCGTAAAAAAGGTAATCGAGGTGGCGAGGGTGACGATGATTAGGGTACCGATTAACCCGACATTCCCCACAACCCATCCAAATCTCAAGTACATGATTACCCCGAGAATGGTCAAAATCGACGGGGTATAAACACCTCCAAAGGTCCCCAGCCCCCCCGATTCAGGAGGAATCACGGGGTCTGGCGACGGACGACGAAATAAGGAAAAGCTCGGCATAAGGATTGATACTGATCATGACAATAACTACATCCCACCTTAGACGATCGCCGCCCCAGAAGGCTCCTTAAAGTTTCAGGAAAGTCTCAAATCGGGCGATCGTCGGAACCGGAATTGCTCAACGTTATCTTTCATCGAATCGATAGAACAAGCGACGGGATTTCTCACCGTTGATCCCAACTCATCCTCAAGATAGATATCATGCTCCATCCAATTGTCAAAGGTCTGCAACAACCCGCAGGCTGTTCTATGAGCGTTCCGTAAGGAAAGCCCGGAGGCATACGGACGAAGCCCGAGAAGCGCGGGCTCATACGGAAAACCGACTTTTAACAACCGGATTTGGTATCAGTTGCATCACCGGCCTTTACCCTGATCCTCCTGATACTAAATCCGGTTGATAAAAGCATTAAAAATGGTAGGGTGGGCATTGCCCACCAAATCTTGGTGGGCAATGCCCACCCTACTAAATCCGGTTGATAAAAGCATTAAAAATGGTACGGTGGGCATTGCCCACCTAAATCCGGTTGATAAAAGCATTAAAAATGGTAGGGTGGGCATTGCCCACCAAATCTTGGTGGGCAATGCCCACCCTACAATTGCTCAACTTGTTTTTAAAGACCGATTCCAACCGCATTCCGTATGAAGAGGTCCGAGGGGTAAATTCCCCCCTCCCCTTGTAGGGTAGGGGGCACAGGGGAGAGGTCCGAGCGGTTTTTAGGCCAAATTGAGATGCTCCCGGGGGAACAGTCTATTCTCTGGGTGAGGGAGGGTTCTTTTTTAACGGTAAGGATTTGGAGTTTGGGGTGGTGGGGAGGGTAATGGTTACAGTAGTGCCAATGCCGAGGAGACTCTCCACGGAGATTTCCCCACCGAGTAAGTCTACAGATTTTTTGACGATCGCCAATCCTAAACCCGACCCGGGAATATCCCCGACGTTATTCCCTCGATAAAAGATGTTAAACAGGTGAGGGAGATCTTCGGGTAAAATCCCTAAGCCCTGGTCGTGAAAACTTAACACAAACTGTGCCTCTTCACACTGTAAAAATATGTTAATCTGGCTGAATTCTGGAGTAAATTTGAAACAGTTTGACAAAATATTGCGAAGAATATGGATGAGCAGTTTTGTATTTGTGCAAACCGAGAGGCAGTCTCCAGTGGCCTGAAAATTTATCGAGCGTTCTCCGGGGTTATAGATATATTTGTAGTCTTCTATCAGCTTCAAACAAAATTTCTCTAAATCGACTTGAGAAAAATGAGGCGCACAGGAATCTTTGTCTCCATTGAAAATTAAAATATCATCTAAAAGCACAGTTATTTGTTTAAGCGCACACCGAATTCTTGGGAAAATTGGAGTTCGTTTGGATTGCTTTACTCCATCACTATATCGCTCTAGGAGTTGCGTGCATAGATGAATCGTATTCAGGGGGGTGCGAAATTCACGGGAAAGGATTTGAATAAATCGAGATTTAACGAGATGTAGTTCTTGTTGTACGACAAGCTCTTGGCGGTTTTTTTCCGTTTCTTTCAAATCGCTAATATTGCGAATTAACCAGCGAAACCCAATGGGATTTCCCGGGATATCCTGAACCGGAGAAACAGAAATTGCAGCGGGAAATGACTCGCGATCGCGCGGGAGCATTTGCACTTCCCATTCCGTTAAGGGTCCTACGGTTCTGAGTTGGTCGAGTTGGCTGCGAAAGGCACTCCGGTCTTCTAGGACCACAAAAACTGCCAGGGGTTTATCTCTGAGGAAGGGGCGACGCACATTAAATAATTGTTCTGCTGCCGCATTGGCTTCTTCAATCACCCCAACCGCATTGGTCACCAAATAAGCTTCCGGTGCTTCTTCAAATAACTGTTGATAGCGCTCCCGCTCTCTTTCTACTTGTTGACGAGTCGAGAGCAGTTGTTGATTTTGCTCTTGAAGCTCCTCTGTCGCCACGTGAAGTTCTTCCAATGCCGTTGAGAGTTCGACAAACACCTGTTCTAACAAGTCCGGTGGACGTGAAGAAAACTCCTGAGCGAGTAGTTGCATTTGCTCTAAACGCTCTCTAGCCTGTTCAATCTGCCCTGTGAAAATTTCCATCTTATTTCTCCTTCCCGTTTCAATCTAACTTTAGGATAGTCGCTAATTGCTGATGCATCCACCGAACCGAAAAATGTTAAAAAACTCAAGCGGGGAGTTCAGTGGGGACTCCCGGTTTATCCGGTAATTATTTTCGGGAAATCCAGGCCGAAATCCCAGGGGGGAGAAGAGACCCGGTTCAAGAACATAGACCCGCTTAAACTTCCTTGATGAAGAGAATCACCCCATGAGGTTCTTTGCTCCCATCTTTGAGCGGATTAAAACTCAGGCGGCACTGAATCACGTCACTTTGACTATTTAACACATCGATGAGGATTTCTTGACCCGGGTGTGTTCCACTCAAGCATTGATAAAGGGGTTCGCGCAGACGTTCCACGGGTAAGCCAATATCCAAACCAAACAGAGATTTATTCTGCACTTCATCCGATTTCGGTCCCCAGAGCTTTTGGGCCGCTTCATTCCAAGTTTGAATTTGAAATTGACGGTCTACCACAATCACCGCTGATTGCAGACTGGCAAAAATAGACTCTAAAAAAGCATTACTGTGATTCAGTTCTACGGTTTTTCGACCCAGTTCATCATTGATGGTTTGAAGTTCCTCATTGATGGATTGAAGTTCTTCGTTGGTCGTCTCCAACTCTTCATTGGTAGACTGGAGTTCTTCGTTGGTCGTCTCCAATTCTTCATGGCTGGACTGGAGTTCTTCGTGGGTCGTCTCCAGTTCATCCTTCCGGGACTGGAGTTGATTATTCACCGTTTCGAGTTCTTGCTTAGACCGTTCGAGTTGCTCTTGGATCTGGTGATAGCGAGTGACTTCGTTAAACGTAATACTCACGCCGAGGGGATCCCTAGGATTTTGCTGTAAGAGGGAAATCTCGATATCCAAATACTGAATGCTGCCATCGCTCTTAGTGCGAATGACATCGCTAAAGAGAATCGAGGTGCCTTCTTTGTAGACCCGTTTAATTGGCGATCGCAACTCCAAAGGACGGTAAGAAATTTCTACATCTTGGAAGGGTCGTCCCAGGTCCAGTCTATCAATGTCAAAATGGGACCGAGCTAACTGATTGGCTAGGACGAGATTGCTCTGAGAGTCCACTACAATTTGCGCCACGGGCATCGCATCAAAAGCCTCTTCCAACAGAAGGATATTTAAAGCCGATCGCATCCCGGCTTCTTCTTTTCTACTCTGCGCTAAGATTAAGAGGCGCTCACGCCGGTCTATTTTTCGCACTTTCTGAAAGATCCGGTGTTGTAAGTTTAAAGGACTAAACAGATCGGCGTTAGTGAGTAGCATTTCGGCTTTACCTAAAAATAAATAGCCCGTGTCTTTGAGTGCAAAATGAAAGCGAGCCAAAATCTGCTTTTGGGTTTCCGCATTAAAATACATCAGGGTGTTGCGGCATACCAGCAAATCTATGCGAGAAATGGGAGCATCGTGAATCAAGTCATGACGACCAAAAATTATCACCTGACGGAGATCCCTATCCACTGCGAAGCGATCGCCGACCGGATTAAAGTATCGCTGCTGGAACTCCTCGGAGATGGACTCGATGTCTTTGGCTTTATAGCTGGCATTCCGTGCCTGTGTCAAAGCTTCCTCATCTACATCGGTGGCATAAATTTTCACCCGGCGCAGACACTCTTCCATGCCGAGGGTTTCTGCCAGTAACATAGCCAAGCTGTAGGCTTCTTCTCCCGAGGCACAACCCGCAGTCCAAAAGCGCAGAGGTTCATCCGGGGATTTCTGTTTAATAATCTGCGGCAGGGTATCGGTGGCTAAGTGTTCCCATGCCGTGAGATCTCGAAAAAAGCTAGTAACGTTAATTAATATTGTGTTAAATAAGGCGGGGAATTCTTCGGGGTGAGCTTTCAGGTATTCCAGATACTCCCCAAAGTTGTCAATGTGATGCACCTCCATTCGCTTGGTGACTCGACGCTGGAGGGAGGAACGCTTATATCCAACAAAATCAAAGCCTCGCGATCGGCGCAGATATTCTAAAAGTGTTTCAAAGATGGAAGTCTGATCAATTGCAGTCATTGTTGGTGGGTTGATGAGGACGCAGTTAAGAGAGGACAGGAGAGAATCAGCGAAGGTCAGTTAGCATCGCAGTATAGATTTTATGTTTTATCATAAAAGTTACTGGCGCAATAGCGGATCTTACCCATTTCTGTAGATTTTAAGGTTGCCCCTGTTCGCCTGCTCTGGCACTGCGGTGGCTCAAAATCTCCGATAGTCAATCCGGAAGTGTATTCGTATTGTGTTTTGGATTAAGATGTGGTCCGATGATCACCGGGGGTAGGACAGTCCGCAGGTAGGTCCCCGGGTATGCGGTTGGAGAGAATTGGCCCGCCTCTGGAAATAGGAAGAGTTACACTATCAAAAGCCACCGGATTAACAAGGGGCGATCGCATTGGCTCTCTATCAGAGATATTTGGGCCTTATTTCATTAATTAATCCCTCTAATTAGGTAGAGGATTGAATAGATTTTGAGGTCATAGGGTTCAGGTGAGTCCTGATTACCTATCTACTTCAATCATACCACTATTTAGCCGGTTGGGACGAGATGGATTTTATCCTTTAAAATTTAAGAGATCAATTCTCAAATTCCCAAAGCAATGTCAAAAAAATTCACCCTCGGCGATCGGGTCCGGATTGTCGCCTTACCCGCCTACCTCAAAACCGCTGAACCCATCCCCATGCTCCGTCCACCCAATGCCGTCAGCTTGGGGGAAGAAGGCACGATCCTCGATCGCAAACCTGGAGGATATTGGAGCGTCCGCTTTAAAAAAGGGGCGTTTCTCATCGAAAGCCACTATATCGAACCCCTAGAGAATACCCTTGAAACCTCTGAAGAAGGAACCGCAGAAAACGAATGAGCACCCGTTCAGCTTGCTTAATTTTTAATCCCTGTTCTGGCAACGGCAATCCCGAGGCCGAACTCAAACAGATTTTCTCCCTTTTAGAACCAGAAATTAAACTGGATATCCAATATACGAAACCCGATTTAGAACCCAGGCAACTGGCGCAGGAGGCCATTGATCGGGGAGTTGATTTAGTGATTGCCTCCGGTGGCGATGGCACCGTTTCTGCGGTAGCCGAAGCCTTAATTACGACGGAAATTCCATTAGGGGTGATCCCCAGAGGGACCGCCAATGCCTTTGCGGTTGCCTTGGGAATTCCGACAAATATACCCGATGCCTGTCAGACGATTTTATATGGACTCATCCGGGCGATCGATGCGGCTACTTGCAATGGCAAACGGAGCATTTTGCTCACGGGAGTGGGATGGGAAGCCGAAGCCGTCGAACAAGCCGATCGCGAGGCCAAAAACTGGTTTGGCGCAATGGCCTATTTAGTCGCCGGAATTGAGAAACTCTGGGATATCCAGTCGTTTCAAGTCGAGCTAGAAATCGAGGGAGAAATCAGTACCCTCCGGGCGATCGCGGTCACTGTTGCCAATGCTGCACCACCTACCTCCGTCCTCGCCCAAGGACCTGGAGGCGTGATCCCCGATGATGGATTGCTCGATGTGACGATTCTATCGACCCAGACCGAAATGAGCACCTTGGGAGCCGTTTCTAGCTTGATGACAGGCGCATTACGGGGAGTCGCTTCTCAACACAGTGATATCTTATACCTGCGGACCAATCGCATCAAAGTGACCACAACCCCCCCCCAAAAAGTGACCGTGGATGGGGAACTCCGAGGGACCACACCCATAGAAATTGAATGCGTGCCCCTGAGTCTAAATGTCATGGTTCCGGAGAGCTAATCCCGAGGGCCAGCCTGAAGCAATGCACTTAAGCGTAAAAAACCTACTCTTGTAGGGGTATGGGGCATGGGAACGTTTGTAGTAACGACTTCAGTCGTTTCCCCCTCTTGACGGGGCGATCGCATTCGTCAAGAGGACCCCACCCTAACCCGGACCAAGACATCGGGGAGGGGACCGGAGGTGGAGTTAAGCGTAAGGCGAATCCCCAAGAGGACCCCACCCTAACCCTCCCCTTGCTAAGGGGAGGGGACCGGAGGTGGAGTTAAGCGTAAGGCAAATCCTTCTGGGGTATGGGGACGTTTGTAGTAACGACGGATGTCGTTTCCCCTGTTGACGGGGCGATCGCATTCGTCAAGAGGACCCCACCCTAACCCGGACCAAGACATCGGGGAGGGGACCGGAGGTGGAGTTATACGGAATCCGGTTGTCAAAGGTCTATAAAAACCCGCACCCTAAAGGGTGGGGCTATACGGACGAAGCCCGCCTGCGCGGGCTAAAAGCGAAAACCGACTTTTAACAACCGGATTTGGTATTAAGCGTAAAAAACCTACTGTTGTAAGACCCTAACCCGGACCAAGACACAGGGAAGGGGAGGGGACCGGAAATGCACCTAAATGTGAGGCGAATCGCCCCTACATTGAGGGTAAATTCTCAAAATATGCGTCAGTCCTGTTCTAAATCCCTGATATTTGGATAAAGTCCTGAAGTAAATGTTTAGTTTGATTTAACCTTTAATTTCTGGAACTGATCCAAAAGACATCAACTGTTCAGGGTGAGCAGATATCTTCTCAAAAATTCCCCTAAAAATAGGCAGTCCCTGGGTAAGAAATCAACCCTAACTATCAACAAGGGAGGAAGTTGAGTTGCCAGTCATCCTAAAGGTGGTATGATGGGGTTTGTTAGCCGTTGCCATTTCCATAAAACGCAGATGTCCAAACGGCACATTTGCCCTCACCGAAATGCCACCGGACTTGCTCTCTAAAGTCCCTAACTGCGAATCTGATAACTAAATTCTTGTGATTGCAATTTATCCGGGCAGCTTTGATCCAATTACCCTAGGTCACCTTGACATCATAGAGCGAGGGTCTAAGCTGTTTGACCAGGTAATTGTGGCAGTGGTGATCAATCCCAATAAAACCCCACTGTTTACCGTGCAAGAGCGTTTAGAACAGATTCGCCTTGCCACCCCCCATTTGTCTAATTTAGAAATAGACTGTTTTGAGGGCTTGACGGTGAACTATGCCAAAATTCGAGGGGCGAGTGTCCTGTTACGGGGACTGCGAGTGCTGTCGGATTTTGAGCTAGAACTCCAAATGGCTCATACCAACAAAACCCTAGCCACTGAAATCGAGACCGTTTTTTTAGCAACTTCTAACGAATACAGCTTTTTAAGCAGTAGTGTAGTAAAGGAAGTTGCCCGATTTGGCGGCTCCATCGATCACCTTGTTCCTCAGCACGTTGCGCTTGATATCTACCGATGTTACGCCAAGACACAGCCCGGATTGACCCAGACGACAGATCGAGTCTCCCAGAAGAATCTCCCGAGCACGAGCAGGGACTCCTAGATATCCAGAGGGAACTAAACCGACTGGAGGAGATGATTCTCGAAAGTCCGCGCATCCCGTTTACGGGAAGGACCCTGGTGGATGAGGAGCAGTTGCTAGAGCAGCTCGATCTCTTGCGGCTGAATTTACCTGCTGCCTTTGAGGAAGTAGAGGAAATCATCCGCCACAAAGACGAAATCATTCTCCAAGCGGAACAATATGCCCAGGAAATTTTGGAAGCTGCCGAGCAAAGGGCGGCCCAAATTCTTGATGAAATGGGGATTGTCCGACAGGCGAAGCTAGAATCAGACCATCTGCGCCAACAGGTCCAGCTTGACTGCGAATCCGCCCAGGAACAGACAATTTCGGAAATTGAACGGTTGCGACGGCAAGCGATGGAGGACCTAGAGGAGATGAGGTCCCGGGCGATCTCTGAAGCGGAGGCGATCGAAAAAGGCGCGGATGATTATGCCGATCGCGTCCTCTACAATCTGGAAAGTCAACTCTCAGAAATGTTGCGCGTCGTTCGTAACGGCAGGTCCCAACTCGATCCTGAATCTAAGTAAAAAGCCCGCAGCGTCAAGCCTGGGGCTATACGGACGAAGCCTGCCTCCGCAGGCTAAAAGATACTATAAAAACCCCCGCAGGCTAAAGCCTGGGGCTATACGGACGAAGCCCGCCTGCGCGGGCTAACAAAAACCCGCAGCGTAAAGCCTGGGGCTATACGGACGAAGCCCGCCTGCGCGGGCTAATACAGAAACTTTTATAACCGGATTTGGTATGAACGCCGGGGTCCTAGGCACCCTCACGGGGGACTGTCATCTTTGATACCCCCAACCCAACCAGCGGGTTTAGAACCTGCAACGCTGTCATCTTTTATCCTTTCCCTTGATGGTTTCGGAAAAGTTTCGCCGCCAATTACGCACAGAGGCTCGTTCATGGACGATGGAGGGCTTGATTTCCGAGGAGCAGTATCAAGACTTGTCCAGTCGCTATGGGTTTGAAACCCTCGATCGCCGGAATCAGAATCGGTTTGTTGCCATCCTGGTGGGGGTGGGCGCATTGCTGATCAGTAGCGGTGCGATCGCCCTAGTCCAAGCCAATTGGGATGTCTGGGCCCGGGAAACCAAAACCGCTTTACTGGTGGGACTCTTCATTGCCGTGAATCTGTGCGCCTTCTATTTGTGGGGAGATCCCCTCGGGCGATCGCATCGCTTCAGCCAATGGCAAACTCGCACCGGCCACGGATTATTCTTCCTCAGTTCCCTCCTCCTCGGCTTAAACATGAGCCTGATTGGGGAAATCTTCCTCATGAGTCTGTCCCTGGGAGAATTTTGGCTAATTTGGGGGTTAGCAGTGCTGGTCATGGCCTACAGCTTGCGTTTGACCGGCTGTGGCATTTTAGCCATTCTGTTAATTGGATCCGGATACTGGCCCGGTTTAGCCCAGGTGTATCAGGGAGAGGGATTGTTTTGGATCCGGACTGTGGTCCTCCATTTGCCCTTAATTTCCGCCTTCCTGTTAGTGCCCCTGGCCTACTGGTGCCGATCGCCCTGGATTTTTGGATTGGCAACCCTGGTCCTGATTCAGTCGCTGCAAGTCAATCTAATCGTGGGGTTCAGTCTGCTGAATGTGCCGAATCATTGGATGCTGGCGATCGCCTACGCCCTACCCCCGGCCCTCCTGTGGAGTTATGATGATAAACCCTGGCAAGTCACCTCCCTATTTGAGATCGGCGAAGAACTCCCCCATTTTCGACCCGTCGCCCGCACCTTTGCCCTCATCTTTCTGGCCCTCTCGTTTTATGTAATCTCCTTCCATTGGTTTTGGTCCTCCACGTCCCCCCTCGCCCCTTGGGACCCCACCATTGCTGAAATTCCCCTGCAACAAGGGTTTGCCTACCTCCTCGATGTATTAATCGTGCTCGGGAGTTGGCTGGCCTTGGTGTGGCATTTTAGCCGTCCTGGGGATAATTTCCGCAGTTTTTCCTCCCCGGATGCCTACTTGAATCATGCGATCGGCCTGGTGATTGCGATCGCCACGGGGATGCTGTTTTGGCATTTTGGCATCCAACCGTTACCCCTGCTGGGTCCCTTAATGTTTAACATTCTGCTATTTTTGTTAGCATACGGATTGATGCGTCACGGTCTCACCCAAGGCGATCGGCGAATTTTTTGGTGGGGCACGCTATTATTAACCTTGCAAATTCTCACCCGAGTCCTAGAGTATGAAACCGGATTAGTGTTGAAATCCATCGTCTTTGTTCTCTGTGGAATGGCCACAATTGCCATTGGCCTCGCCGTAGGCAGTCGGATTAAATCTGTTGAACAGGAAGACTTGACATGAGTAGGAATTGCCTGCTTTGAAAAGAGACCTAACCCCCCAGCCCCCTTCCCTAAGAGGGAAGGGGGAGAAAGAGATTTATTCCCCCCCTCTAGCAATAAAAAAAATTCCTTATTCTTCCTCTCCCGCAAAGACATTCATTCCTTATACCTCCCTCTCCTCTTAGGGGAGGGCCGGGGAGGGGTGGAGAGGGCTACCGGAGAGGTCAGAGCAGTTTTTAGGCAAAATTGAGATGCTCCCATTTTGGATTAACAATCAGCATTCTTTGGTCAATTATAATTTCCCCCTGACCCCGAAACAATGAGGCGGGGGATTCTTCTAAATTATGGAAAACGAGCAGCCTTCTTCTCCCCAAAAAATCAAACCCAGCTTAGTGGTGGGTCGATTTTTAATTCCTCTGTTGATTCAAACTGCCGCCATGC
The DNA here is from genome assembly GCA_011390515.1 of Oscillatoria sp. Classification (GTDB taxonomy): domain Bacteria; phylum Cyanobacteriota; class Cyanobacteriia; order Cyanobacteriales; family Laspinemataceae; genus Laspinema. Next base: position 1,838 of record JAABSJ010000144.1, on the reverse strand, counting down.
TGACTGTGGCATTTTCGGCAGTTCATACCGAAGCGAATGGGGAATTAGTGACCTTAGAAACTGAGCCGGTTAATTTGAGTAAATTTATTAGAAATTCTTCCAATCGGGTCAGTTATAACATTTCCAGTTTCCAAAAACTAGAAGAAATTTCCGGATGGGAAGAACTGCCGGGAACTCCTGTGCCTTGTCCCAAGAATAACCAACCCCGAAATCGGAAGAAGAATCAGTGTAACCCCAATGCCAAATTGTTAGACCCGGATTTGACCCTCTATGTCATTTTGGAACCGCCGACACCGGAAGAAACTGGGGAAGTGCCAACCCCTTGGGTAGCGGTGGGGTTAAGTGGCGATCGCCCGATGGAATTAGGGGAGAATCAAGTGATGATTAAGGGGAAATCTTCAGAAGACTTGGTGGAGTATGAGGGAGAAAAATTTTACCTGATGCGATCGCAACGGGAGGAAATATTGGAAACTTTAGATTTGACCGACCAGGAGGAAAAACTCGAACCCTTAATGATCCAGCTCAAAGTGAATCCGCGCGGATATGCCGTCCCGGTTAATTTGTGGATCGGCGATCGCAACTATTCGCTCTCCAATTGAATCAAAGCAGTAACCGTTAAGCCGTAGCATAATGAATAGTTTAGCCCAGTTGATCGTCACCAGTCTCAGCCTGTTTTTATTGGGTTGTGCACCTTCGGGGTTACCCCCCTCTGCCACCGCCCAACCCCAGGGGGAGAGCGTGTCTTTCTCACCAAGAGTCCAAGTAGAGAGGGGACAAAAATTGCCCATTACCGCACAAACAATCATCGGCGACCAAACCATTGAATTGGAAGTGGCAAACACACCACAACAACAGGCGATCGGCCTGATGCACCGAAGTGAGATTGCCCCCAATCGGGGGATGCTGTTTCCATTTAATCCTCCCAGACCCGTCACGTTTTGGATGAAAAACGTTGAGATTAACCTGGATATGATATTTTTGCGGGATGGAGAAGTCCTGGCGATCGCAGCCGATGTTCCCCCCTGTACCACCGACCCTTGTCCCTTCTACGGACCACCCAATACCCCGGTTGAGTATGTGCTGGAACTGGGGGGAGGACGCGCTGCGGAACTGGGGATACAAGTGGGCGATCGAATTGCGATCGACTTTTTTGAGTAAATAGTCCCGAGAGGACAGCGCTTTGTCCTCCCCTGGTTAGTCCCTGACCTAACCCCCCAACCCCCTTCCCTGCAAGGGAAGGGGGAGAAGAGGAAGAAAGGATTTTTTAGGTTAATCCACTGGACTTGATATTAGGAGCAACGGCAATGGTTAAAGCAACAGAAAATCGCTATATTGTCAGAGATGATGAAATCTTGGGGGGTGAACCGATTATCAAAGGCACTCGCACCCCAGTTAGAGCCATTGTGGAAACCTGGCGAATGGGAGTTCTGCCGGAAGAAATTCCCATCGGAATGCCCCATCTAACCCTAGCCCAGGTCTTTGATGCCTTGAGCTACTACAGCGACAACCAGGAAGAGATTCACCAGTATATTGAGCGCAATCGCATCCCCGATGAATTAATCGATCCATTGGTGAAAGGGCTATGACTGATGTATTTATCCGTTGAGATATATCTAAGAGGAAAATATCATGCAGAGCATTCATTTGAAAACCACCGTAGGAGAGGATGGGGTGTTGCGAGTCCCGTTGCCACCGGAATATCAAAATCAGGAATTGGAGGCCATTGTAATCTGGGAACTTTTGCCCAAATTCGACCGCTTTAAAAAGCCCCCCTTAAAAATGGGATTTGGGGCATCTTTATCTAATAAAAGCCAGTTATCTGCACAGATTCGATGATT
>JAABSJ010000143.1 GCA_011390515.1 Oscillatoria sp. | reverse complement strand
CAGTCCTAAATCAGTTGTGGAAGACCCTCACCCCCAACCCCTCTCCCAGAACGGGAGAGGGGAGCTAAAAATGTTACAAATCATTTAGGACTGCTATAGAGGCAACTTGGGGGAAATCATCGGGAATTGTCATCAATTTTCAACCGACTGGGAGAAAGAGGGGCGATCGCCAGGGCATGAATCTGGTACTGTTTTAGGACAAGCAATCCCATGAGGGTGCTGGGGTCTGAATCCCTCAGAGAGCAACCCAAAGCCAAACCATAAGAGAGAACAAAACAATCAGGAGAACTATGGCGACATTAACAGGACGAGATCTACTCAGCGTTGCCGATCTGTGCGTTGAAGAACTGCATCAACTGCTGGATCTCGCGACGCAGATGAAAGCCGGAACCCTCACCCCCCGATGTGAAAAAGTGCTGGGGTTGCTGTTTTCCAAAGCCTCAACCCGGACTCGGGTCAGCTTTACCGTGGCCATGTACCAACTGGGGGGCCAAGTGATTGACTTAAATCCCAATGTCACTCAGGTAAGTCGGGGGGAACCCTTACCCGATACAGCCCGGGTATTAGACCGATATTTGGATGTGGTGGCGATTCGGACCTTTGATCAGGCGGACCTAGAAACCTTTGCCAACTATGCCGAAATGCCCGTGATTAATGCCTTGAGCGATCGCGAACATCCCTGTCAAGCCTTAGCCGATATCATGACCGTGGGCGAATGTTTTGGACAACTCGAAGATGTCACCCTCACCTATCTAGGGGATGGCAATAATGTCGCCCACTCCCTCCTCCTGGCAGGGGCAATGGTTGGCATGAATATCCGCATCGCCACCCCTGCACAATTTGAACCCGACCCTTCTATTGTCGAACAAGCCCAAAAAATCGCCCAAGGGAAAAGTGAAATCTTAATCACCCATGACCCGATCGAGGGGGTGAAAGGTGCACAAGTGCTCTATACCGACGTTTGGGCGAGTATGGGACAAGAGGAAGAAGCCAGAACCCGCATCCCTCTATTTCAGCCGTACCAAGTGAATGAAGACTTGTTTAATCATGCCGATGGAAGTGCTATTATTTTGCACTGCTTACCCGCTCATCGCGGTGAAGAAATTACCGATGGGGCGATCGAAGGGACAGCATCCCGAGTTTGGGACCAAGCCGAAAATCGAATGCACGCCCAAAAAGCGCTGCTGGCAAGCGTACTCGGGGCAATTTAGGGGGGAAAAAACCCTACACCCTCAAGGGTGGGGCTATACGGACGAAGCCCGCCTGCGCGGGCTAAGGGAACTCCAAAAAATAAAACCCCCAAAACGTTCGTAGTGACTCCTTCACCGAGTCATCTTTAAAGAAACCCCTGAAGGGGTTACTACGAACGTTTGGATGATTTATTTTTTGCAATCCCCTAAGAAATAACTAAATTGATTCGGGTATGGAATGCGATCGCCCTTTCGGATTGGGAAGATGCAGCACGTTAAGATTGGCGATTAGGTTCTGATAAGTAAAGAATGACACTAATAGACTGGTTAATTGTTTTGTTTTATCTGGTTGCCACAATGGGAGTGGGGTTATATCTCTCCCGCAAAGGCTCCAAGAATCTGGCAGAATTCTTTGTATCCGGGCGATCGCTGCCTTGGTGGTTAGCGGGGACCAGTATGGCTGCCACCACCTTCTCCATTGATACCCCTCTCTACATTACCGGCGTCGTCGGCAACCGAGGGATTGCCGGAAACTGGGAATGGTGGACCTTTGGCATCTCCCACATCATCATGGTGTACATCTTTGCCCGGATGTGGCGGCGATCGGAAGTTATCACCGATGCAGAACTCACCGAAATCCGCTATGGCGGGAATATGGCAGCCGTTTTGCGCGGTGTCAAAGCCTTTATTTTTGCCATTCCTATGAACTGCATCGGCATCGGCTATGCCATGCTGGCAATGGTGAAAGTGGTAGATGCCTTGGGAATTTGGCAAAATCTCGGCATTGATGCCGGAGAAAATACCCTCAAACTCATCAGCGTGATTGGTGTCAGCATCTTCGTGTTAATCTACGCTGGATTAGCCGGATTGTGGGGTGTCGTTGCCACGGACTTTTTCCAATTTTTCCTGGCCTTATTTGGGGCCATTCTGGTGGCATTTTTTGCCGTGGGTAGCGTCGGTGGCATTCATGAACTGGTCCGGCAAGTCCCTCTCGTCTCTGACAAAGATATTTTATCCCTGTTACCCCTAACCTTTGGTGGGGAAGGCAACGCCTTCATTCAATTCAGCCAAACTGCCGGGATTACCGCCAGTACCTTTTTGGCCTATATTGCCATTCAATGGTGGTCCTGGCGACGGAGTGATGGCGGTGGAGAATTTGTGCAACGCTTTGCTGCCGCAAAAAACGAAACCGAGGCAGAAAAAGCCGCATGGTTGTTCAATATCATGCACTATGTGATTCGGACTTGGCCTTGGATTCTAGTGGCATTAGCGGCCCTCGTGCTGTATCCCGATTTACAGGACAAAGAATTAGGTTATCCGAAACTGATGCTAGACTTCTTGCCACCGGCGATGCTGGGGTTAGTGGTGGCATCGTTGATTGCAGCGTTTATGAGTACGGTGTCTACCTCTATTAACTGGGGGGCTTCGTTTATTACCAATGACCTGTATTTGCGTTTTATCAAACCCTCAGCGACTCAAACCGAACTGGTGTTAATCGGGCGGTTATCGTCGGTATTGGTAACTGCAATTGGCGCGATCGCCGCCTTTCTTGCCTCTGACGTTGCTACCGTGTTTCGTTTGGTGATTGCGATCGGCACCGGCTCAGGTTTAGTCTTAGTCTTACGCTGGTTCTGGTGGCGCGTGAATGCGGCTGCCGAACTCACCGCCATTCTCGGCAGTTTCATCATCGGTTCCCTCACCAGCTTGCACCCGGCGTTCAAGATTGAAGACTTCGGGTTACGCCTGATGTTCATTACTGCCAGCGTTACCCTCTTGTGGGTGATTGCCTTATTTGCAACCAAACCGGAAACAGAAGCAACCCTCAATGAATTCTATCGCCGGGTTCGTCCCGGGGGACCTGGTTGGACCAAGCAACGCGCCAGTACCGGATTAGAACCCGCCCAGAATTTGAGTCTGGATTTGCAGCGCGTGGCGGCAGGGATTTTACTGCTGTTTGGGTTTTTGTTAACCACTGGAGGGTTCTTACTCTTACAACCGGCGATCGGGTGGATTTCCCTCATTGTCGGGGTTGGTGGATGGATGTGGTTACGGCAATTGAATAAGTCGAATGCCTTACTGATGCCTCGTCCCGGAAGCGATCTAGAGTAGTCCCCAACAAAGGGTGAGGATTCCCACCCCACCCTTTGTCTGGCAATCGCCTCGCAAATCATGAGATAATCAGGACACTCACCCCTGAGTCAAATGGGGTGCAACCGACTCAAGTCTCATATCCCTAGTTACACCCTCCTACCTGCTACTCCCATGATGTCAATCATCCGATCGCAAATTCTGCCCTTCTTCATTTTCCTAGTCTTTTTAGTCGCATTAGTCGCCGTGAGTGCGCGGATTTTCTTACCTGCGGATATGATGGCCCCTGCACCCATCGAAGAACAAGTGCAACCTGCCGATCGCCTCTCTAGTATCTCCTTCCCCAAAGTTGCTGAACTGCCTCCCTCTCTGTCCCTTATGATTAAAGGGTTACCCGAAGATACGCTGTTTTTCAATCAAGAGAGTTAGGCGAATTTGCATAGCAAACCGGCAACTCTGGAACTGATTCCAGGATATCATTTGCGGGTGGGTTCATCCCGCGATCGCTACTTACTGGTAAAGTTCTTGAAGTTAACCTATCAGGAACTTTACCCAGACCATGAATTCGACCATTTAGCCCAAACCGTTGATCAATATTTTGCCGAGGAAACGCCATTATGGTGGGTGGAATCGGCTGGTAATTCTGAACCCGTGGGTTGTTTGTGGTTAGGAAATGCAGTGGATCAGGTTAAAGGCGATCGCCACGCTCATATTTTTGTCCTCTATGTCGCACCAGAACACCGTCGCCGAGGACTGGGTTCAGCCTTAATGGAATATGCTGAAAATTGGGCTAGGGAACGAGGCGATCGGCAGATGGGTTTACAAGTCTTCCTCAATAATCCCCCCGCCTTAAATCTCTATCAAAAATTAGGCTATCAAGGTCATTCCGTTTGGATGCTTAAATCTTTAGAGTAATTCACCCCCCTCAAATCAGGTAAAATCATCCTTTAATTCAGGATAATTTAGGCTTGTTCCCAAGCGATTCAATCCAATTTCTACATATTCATATTCCCGCTCAATACTAATAGATTTCCGCTCTAATCGCTGAGAAACGGCTGCGGTGGTAAAGGTTCCGGCAAATAAATCTAATACTACATCCCCCGGATTGCTACTGGCTTTGATAATTCGTTCGAGTAAGGCTTCCGGCTTTTGCGTCGGATGTTTTCGATATTCTGGCATTCTGTATCTCACTCGCGGAATATACCAGACATTTCCTGGGATTTTTGTCGTACAATAAGGAGCCGGTTCCTTTTTTCGATAATCAATCAGTTTGCGGACTGCACCTGTTTTCGCTTCCACCCGAATTTCATCGGCATTAAATGTATAATTTCGATAATTTTTAACAGCAAATAGAATGGGTTCATACAATGAACCAAAGTATTTTTTCGCTTGGGTTCCAGAACTATCATAATGCCAAACAATTCTGGATAAAATAGTTAGTCTTTTTTGCAGATAAATATCCAGATAAGGCATATATTGCGTGGCAGACATCAAATATAATGTCCCGGTGTCGGTGAGTTTCTGACAACATAAATCCAACCAGTGATAACACCAGTCTAAATAAGCATCATCACCTTTCCACTGTTCTTTTTTGCCATTAAAAGTTTTGCCTATATTATAGGGAGGGTCGGCAAAAATTAAATTGATGCTGTTATCTTTAATCCCTGTTTCTAAGGCATCGGTCACATCTCCCAAAATCACCTGATGTCCGGGGATTTCAAATACTTTCATTCAAGTTTCACCATAAGATTTGAAACATTGAACCGTAGAGAAACGGTACAGTTTTGTCCTCCCCACTTAATCCAATTTGCTATACCATGCCTGTAATCCCTGACGATGAACTTCTTGCCAGGGGATATCCTGCGATCGCGCAATGGTGGCACAATCCTCATACTCCGGTTGCACATTAGTAATGGTTCCCTGACTATCCGTGGCAACCTTCACCCGCACTTCCCCGAATGGGGTGGAAACGGTGTGGAGTTCCCGATGCAAAATCGATCGCTGTTGGGTCGAAATCCGAATCCCCAAGGTAGGCGTCTCCCGAAAGATGACCGCTTCACAGGCTTTTTGTTGTTCGGGATGACAAATCACTGTCAGCAAGATGCCGGTTCGGGATTTTTTCATAGAAATCGCCTCCGTAAAGGCATCCAAGGCACCTGCCGCAAATAATCGTTCTAAGGTATAGGCGATCGCCTGGGGATTGGCATCATCAATTTGAGTTTCTAAGACTGAAATAGTTTCAGTCACCGTGGATTCTGGCTGATTGTCCGTCAATTCCCCCACCCACAGGCGCAGGATATTGGGAATCGGCAAATCCCGAGAACCTGCACCTAATCCGATGGCACGAATTGTCATCGGTGGCGGATTGCCAAAGGCAGTGGCGAGGGTAACAGCGATCGCCGCGCCGGTTGGGGTGACTAATTCTTTCTCAATCCCATTACTATAAACCGGCACCTGCCGCGATTGGAATAAGGACAGGACCGCAGGCACCGGCACCGGCAATCTGCCATGTGCTGCCCATACTGTACCCCCTCCCGTAGGCAAGGGTGAACAATATAATTCCTCAATTCCTAACCAATCTAATCCTAAACAAGTCCCGACAATATCCACGATCGCATCCGTTGCACCCACTTCATGAAAATGCACCTGTTCCGGCGCAATCCCATGCACCGCCCCTTCGGCAACGGCTAAAGTCCGAAACACTTGCAAACTACAGGTTTCAGCCCGTTTCGGTAACTGCGCTTTTTGAATCAGCGCCTCGATTTCCGGTAAGTGGCGCGTCGGGTGATGACTGTGATGATGTTTGTGTTCATGCTCATGATGATGCTCATGCTCATGCTCATGGGGATGATCATGCTCATGGGGATGATGATGATGCGGATGATCAGGATCAGAGTGGCGATCGCCCGAATCTGGATTAGACTGAGCAACAGTCTCAACGAGGTCCACATGAATCTTCATCGCCTGCTGGGTGTAGCGGTGCACCCATTCTTGCCTGAGTTGGTATTCCGGACCAATACCGAGGCAGTCGAGTTGCTCCCTGAGATAATCAAACGGAACCCCAGCGCTCACCAATGCGCCAAGGAACATATCACCAGCAATGCCGGTGGGACATTGAAGATAGGCAATTTTTTTCATCAATCCGCACAATAAACAGTCAAGAGCCCAGGATGTTCGCGAAATTGTCATTGGTCATTGGTCATTGGTCATTGGTCATTGGTCACTGGTCCCTTGACAAAGGACAAACGACAAATGACTAATGACAAATGACTAATGACTAATTGAGGGGCAATCCAGTCCAAGTTAATTTTCCCATTCAAATTCACCGATTATGGCAACTCTATACGAAATTCATCCGGAAACCCCCCAAGTTCGCAAAATTGAAGAAATAGTGGATGCACTGCACAACGGTGCGGTGATGCTCTACCCTACGGATACGGTTTATGCGATCGGCTGTGATATTACCGTGAAAGGGGCGATCGAACGAGTTAGGCAGATTAAGCGACTCTCGAATGATAAGCCCTTAACCTTTCTGTGCCCTTCATTATCCAATATTGCGGCCTACGCCACCGTCACCGATTCAGCCTATCGGATTATTAAGCGTCTGATTCCGGGACCCTACACTTTTTTACTCCCGGCAACGAAGCTGGTGCCGAAGCTGGTGATGGACCCCAAACGGAAAACCACGGGGATCCGGGTTCCAGATAGTCGGGTGTGCTTAGATTTACTAGAGGCACTGGGAAATCCAATTATTTCCACCTCGGCGCATCTCCCGAGTGATTTGGAACACAATGATTTCATCGGTAAGGCGGAGTTATTTGACCAAGTGGAAAAGCTGGTGGATGTGATTATTGATACCGGAGACGATCTGGGATATCAAGTCTCGACCATTCTGGATTTAACCGACAACGAACCGGCGATCGTGCGGGAGGGTTTAGGGGCTGAACTGGTTGCGAATGTGATTTGAGATGATATAGCCCCGCAGGCTGAAGCCTGGGGCTATACGGACAAAGCCCGCCTGCGCGGGCTAAGAAAACTTGAATTCTTGACCTGTCTGCGATCGCAGGCAGGTTTTTTTTAGCACCCTACAACGAACGCTCTCATACCCAATCCGCTTGTAAAAAACCTATTTTACTCTTCAGCCCGCGCAGGCGGGCTTTGTCCGTATAGCCCCAGGCTTCAGCCTGCGGGTTTTTGCTAACCATCCCGAGGGGTGATCTTGTAAACATTGCCGACCATTGGATCCGGATGAACCGGGTTTTCCAACGAAGAAAATCACGGAGATTTGATATCCAAGTTTTAAATGATACCCATGTGCCAGTTGTCAATGCGGAGTGGGTGGAACCAACCACTTTCTCGACTGTCCACCCGTAAAACCTCAGCCTTATGGCGATCGCAACCGGAAAAGAACAGACAGTGGTGCATCCTGTCCCGTTACAGCAGTATGCCGGTTTAGAAAGAGGGATCTTCTCCCCCCCAAAGTCCGCTCAATCTTGGGACAGTCTAAGTGTAGACAGCGCAGGGAGCAAAGCAAGAGGCTCAACCGACAAGCGACCCTCTCTTCCTTTCCCTCAATGTCTACGGTTCTTTAGTCCGGTGCGTTACCCGAGGCAAAACTCATGAACGTTAAACTAGCCAATTCGTCCAATTCCCGGAAAAACGATGCTCAAGTTCCTGCTACTCCGCATACAACCGCAGGCACTCCTCAAGTGGAGAGCCAATCTGGAGACCCCACCGAAGAACCCATCCTCATACTGGGAATGGACACGGAACAGTTGTGTGAGCAAGTCCTTGATGAACTGAGCCAAAAGCTGAAAAGCGGCTCGAAAAGCGCCCAAGATGTGGCCCTACGGATTGCCAAAGAGGTTGAGCGGATTTGCAAGAAAAGCAATCGGATTCAAAATTCTGGTGAAGTTCGCTCCTGGCAGATTACTCTAGCTCGCCATCGCTTACAAAAGTCTCTCCACTACTACAAGCTCGGTTCTCGTCAAGGTCGGGTGGACCTCCATGCTCAACTCAGCTCGATGGTTTACCGTCATGTTGCCCACCTGCACTCTCGTCTGAGCTTCCAAGCGCGATACACCTTAATCGAAGATTTCTTGCAAGGGTTCTATATCGAGGTGCTGCGTGCCTTCCGTCGGGAACATGAAATGCCCCTAACCTACACCCCTCGGACTCAGTTAGAACTGGCAGAGTATATGGCCTTTACGGAACATTACGCCAAGCGTCGGATTACCCTACCGGGTCGCTACAATCAACAACTGATTGTGCTGCGTGCTCAAGGGTTCGCCCAAGGTCAACCCCCGGAAACTTTGGTGGATATCGAACAGGCGATCGAGTTTCCCAAGGGTGAAGATGCTGAGGTTCAAAGTCGCTCTTATGCAGCGCAGCAGGTTCGGGAAAAAATGATTGCTGAGATGGTGGACCCAGCCGAGGCCGTGTTGCGCGATCGCGTCATTGCTGAGTTGATTCAATATCTGGAGTCTCAAGGTCAATCCGACTGTATCGATTACTTGGTGCTGAAACTGCAAGACTTGGCCGCCCCTGAAATTGACGAAATCCTCGGTCTGAGTGCCCGTCAGCGGGATTACCTACAACAACGGTTCAAGTATCACGTCGAAAAATTCGCTCGCTCTGGACATTGGAAACTCGTCCATCAATGGTTGGGTGCCGACTTGGATCAAAATCTGGGAATGCCCTTGCAGCAGTGGGATAATTTCCTCGGAGACCTTTCGGAAGAACAGCAACAGCTTTTAAAATTGAAGCGCTCTGGGGCCAGTGACGCCGAAATCGCCCAAGAGATTAAATGCACTCCCAAACAGGTCCAAAAGCGTTGGTCAGCACTTCTGGAAAAAGCGTGGCAATCTCGTAATACTGAATCTCAGGAGAAGTAATTCCCTGTGCTAATCATTACTAGGTTCCCGAATCATCGGTCTCTGTTCACGAGCGATCGCTCAATCCACAGGTGGGGGACCGGCAGACACCCTCCGACTGCCGCCTCTGTTTTCCCCCCCTTCCCAATTTCTCAGCCCCATTTTAGGTTCACTAGGGAGCCGGTCCCTCGACTCCCCGAGCATATTCCCTGGATAACCAAGCCCCTGGCTTGGTTATTTTTGTGGAGTTTCCCCGGTCTATGTAATACCAAATCCAATTGTAAAAAGTCGGTTTTCTCTTTAGCCCGCGCAGGCGGGCTTCGTCCGTGTAGCCCCACCCTTGAGGGTGCGGGTGTTTACGAATAACATCGTTTAGAAACCCGGTTTTTTGAGAAAATTTAAGCCAATTTTCCACAAATTAGGGCCAGAAACCCGGTTTCTTGTCCCCTGAATTTGTACTTATTTGACCACTCTCACCCCAGGGATTTGGCTTGAATCTTTTGGGGTTAATCCATCGTCTGTTGTTAATTGTCGATTGATAATTCTGGCTTTTCCCAGCCATATTTAATAATTTTTTAATTTTTTGGTGAGCACTCGATTCGGACTGTTAAAATATGTAAAGCAAATTCTCGCGCTCGTCAAGATCGACTTCTAAATTCAAAAAGTTCGTTGCGAGTGCTCCGGGTTTAGGACTATAATCGCCCTTCCCTTCCGATCGCCGACCCTTATGCCGAGGTCGAGATGAACTGCCGAAGGTGACGTTTTGCCGTCAACCCTCGCCTTTTCAGGGTGTGTTGATGTTCAACCCGAACACTCCCAAATTTATGAGGTAGTTATGACGCTCTTAGTCTCTCAACAGTCTATTTCAACTCAGCCCACCGCACAGAATAAAGCGGCCCTTGGTCGCGTGTTTCAGGCGCTCAACCCTGATAGTTGCCCGACTACTTATAATTTTCATCTCCATACCGTCTGTTCCGATGGCAAGTTAAGCCCGGAACAAGTGATGGAACAAGCCATCTCTATTGGTCTCAAAGGACTGGCGATTACGGATCATCACAGTGTTAAAGGCTACTACGCCGCTCAACGCTGGTTAGATGAATGGTGGATCGACCACTCCAATTTATATCAAAGTGACAGAACCGTTGCTGAATTGCCTCAAGCCCCCCAACTCTGGACCGGGGTCGAAATTAATGCGGGGCTCCTGGATGCGGAGGTTCATATTCTGGGATATGCCTTCAATCCCGAACATCCTCGGATGCAACCCTATCTCCAAGGTCACGTAGTCAAGGGTCCCCATTATCAAGCCTCCCAGGTAATTCATGCCATTCAATCCGCAGGCGGATTGGCGGTTTTGGCTCACCCGGCGCGGTATCCCAAGCGATCGCCTGCGGACCTGATTCCCGAAGCCGCCAATTTGGGCATTGATGGCATCGAAACCTATTATGCCTACAAAAACCCTAACCCCTGGAAACCCAGTCCCAAGCAAACCGCCAAAGTTCATGAGTTAGGTGCCACTTACGGATTATTCCATACCTGTGGCACCGATACCCACGGCTCTAATTTGCTCTTACGTCTGTGATCCAATCAAGAGAAGCACCCAGGTAGAGAACCCTCATGTTCTCTGCCTCAGAACCCCCCGGCTAACACGACAACGGCCATTGTCCCCAAACTCATCAAAATCATTAACGCTGCCATCATTAAAACTTGTCCCAAGGGTGAAGAAATTTGTGCAACTTTCATAAGTTTTAGGTCTTTTTTCTTATTGTTTGTTGAAGTAATGGCTCAAACGTTAGCAAAAATTTTCTGCAAAATGAGAAATTATGACCATTTTTTAAAGAAATGTAACTTTTCTTAATCATTTGCCGATCGCGGAGGATGATTCAACAGGTTGAAGTCAATCACCCGCAACGAGCCATCGGTCCCTATTCGGTCAAACCATGTTCCAGCGCATAGCGCACTAACTCCGTTCGGCTGTTGGTGCCGGTTTTGCTAAACAAACGGCTGACATATTTTTCAACATTGCGAACGCTAGTATCGAGATTGCGGGCGATTTCCTTGTTCATCAGTCCCTTGGCGACTAAATCCAAAACACTTTGTTCGCGAGGGGTCAGGTCAATTTTGATGGGGGGTGGGGTTTGGGCGATCGAATGCCGTCCCGATAACATGGACTTAATTTCCCCAATTTCTCGGGCTAAGGAGGCTAAATCTGGGGCTTCTCCGTCCCCACTGGCAGCGGCGCGACGATCTAACAGGTTGCGGACGATCGCCACTAATTCATCGGGGTCAAAGGGTTTGGAGAGGTAGGCATCACAACCGGCTTGATAGCCTTGGATGCGATCGCCTGTCATCCCTCTAGCGGTTAAAAAGATTACCGGCATCACTTTAAACCGGGGGTCTTCTCTCATCCGTTTGAGAAATTCAAATCCATCGACTTGAGGCATCATCAAGTCTGTAATCACTAAATCGGGATGTTGCTGTTGCAGCAAATCCCATCCATCATTGGCATTACTCGCCACCTGCACAGAAAATCCTTCATCTTCCAGATAGGCTTGCACCGCTTCCCGTAATCCGGGTTCATCATCGACAAGGAGGAGTTGAGCTGACATCCTGAAATCTCCTAAAGGGGTTACTGCTTTTAACTTTAACGAAATTTGGGGTCAGATTGACGGTGAGGGTTGGGATTGTGGAGTTTTAGGGGGGTGGGGATGGGGTTGGGGAACGACTGAAGTCGTTACTACGAACTAAGAGGGAGAACGCCTGAAGGCGTTACTACGAACTAAGAGGGAGAACGCCTGAAGGCGTTACTACGAACATTAGAGAACGACTGAAGTTTAGGGCTAATTTATCTTGGCAAAGCACACTCGAAATGTGGGGGCGATTCTCGAATCGCCCCTACATTTTGGGGGAGTTTTCTTCGGGTTCGGTGCCTCCGGATGAACGGTGTTAGCCTAGGTATAAGGAATAATCTCCGTCGGGTTGTACCGGCGTTTACCAAATACTGGGCGATCGCAAACATTAATTATGAATTTGAATACAGCAGAACGGTATTACGATATCATTGGGTTTGGGGATGAAGTACCCGGGGTTTTGGCGATGGTAGCCGCAGCGCGAGAGTATCGCCGTCAGACGAAAAAGTATCCCAAGATGCTGTTAATGTCTAAGGCAAATGCTGGAGAAGGCATTGGCGGTCATTTGATTCGAGGGAAATTATCTTATCTCGATCGCACTCAAATTAATCGGCAGCTACAAACATCCCTGAATCTGGATACATTTGGTGCGCCTTCTGCCCTGTATCAGGAGTTTTTAAAACGGGCGGGGGTGGTGCAAATTGCTCTTGACCCTGAAAAGGGCGATCGGGCTTTGAGGGAGATGCTCCAAGAAGCCGGGGTGGCGATTCTCAGCGAGGTTAAAATCGCCTCGGTGGTTAAATCCGGTTCTAATTTGACCAGTATTCTCACCAGTCGCGGTGAAACCTATACCGCCAAACAATTTATTGATTCTACCGTGAATGCGGAACTCGCACAAGCGGCAGGGGCGAAAAAGTCTCAAGGATTTGGCACTTTTGGCTTACCGGATTCTGAACTGCCGGTGACGTTGGTGTTTGAAACGGAAGGGTTGAGTATTCAGCGCCTCAAAGAGATAGAATTAATCTATCTGAAACGGTTTATAAATTTAGCAGATACGGAAGCCCAGAATTTCCTCAAGTCTGCGGCAGGATTTGATGAGCGCAAAGCTGAATCACTGCGGCAGGAGTTGGTGGATTCCCAGGGGAATTTAAAAACCTTGTGGGCGGGGAAAGATTATATTGATATTCGCTGTAATGCGTTATCCATCGCCTATCATTCGTTCCGAGGTAAGAAGTTATCTCTGTATGAGAGTGGGGCAATTTTAGACCGAGGAAATGTGGCGATTTTATCCGGCGATCGCCTCTCTTGGAATGCGTTGATGATTGCGGTTACCGGCAGTGAAGCGGAGACTCTCGCGAACAATGGCGGGAAACCGACTCCGGCAATGTTGGAGGAGATGAAATTTGTTGAGCAATGGTTTAAGAGTATTGGGGCGAAAAAGGTAACCCATGCCTCGGAATTGTACATCCGACACGCGGGCAATATCACTGAGGCGATCGAGCCTTTAAGTGGTGCTGAAATGTTAGCCGGTGGCGTTCCCAACTCTGAGGCATTAGCAACCTTTGCCTATCATTTTGATGTGCGCGGTGGCATTCCTGGCATTGGCGATAAAGCCCTCGCCAATGGGTTTGTCAGTACCATGTTTAGTAAGCCTATTTTTAATGTCGGCATCCGTCACGCACAACTCAAATCTGTCCGGAATTTAGCGGTTGTTAGTCCCGCTTCTGGTTTTGAGGGATTTGCATCAGCAGCAGGACGAATTGTGGAATACAATGCAGCAGTGGGTCATGGATTAGGGATTGCGGCAACCCTGGCACTGTTAAGTAATCGAACCCTGGCGGATATTTCTAATCAAGAGGTGCGTTCGGTTCTGGTTAAGGTGGGGGAATTACCGCCCATTTTTGGGAAAACCTCGGCCCCGGATTTGGCTCAATTGCAACAATTTGAATCGGCGATCGGCTAATCAAATGAACAGCTAATTACACTTTAGGACAAGGCAGTGCCTTGTCCTTTTTTTTGACAAAATTAACCTTTGGCATCTGGCAAAGTCTGCTATAATCCCAGCAAAAGACCCATTCGAGAGGACTGACGCAGATTTGGACAATCACAGCGAAATGTAGAGGCGATTCGCGAATCGCCTCTACATTTCGGGTTTAATAGACTTCTTGGAAAATTCTAAAAAGCCGATTGGCGTTCTTAAGGGGGGTTGGGGGGATCAACCCGGATTTTTGCAAGAGGTTTAATATTAAAGATTGCGTAAGTCCCCTAATCCACAAAATGCTATAACACACCTGGTAAATGTTATGAATTTACTCAAAACAGAGTTTTCCTCGGATGTCTGGGTGACTGCCACCTGGGACCAATACATCGACACCCTTGAAAATCCAGACTATGAAAAAGCTAAGGGTTATACCAAATCCGATTGGTAAAAGTCGGTTTTCGCTTTGAGCCCGCGCAGGCGGGCTTCGTCCGTATAGCCCCAGGCTTGAGCCTGCGGGTTTTAACAGACCTTTGACAACCGGATTCCGTATTACTACTACAATGGACAAGGGAGAATAGAAATTTCAGCAGTGGGGTGTAATCATGCTGAAGATAATGGAATTCTTGCCCTGTGGGTGAATTTATGGGGAATGGCAAAAAGCATACCCATGAGAGTCCAGGTCAATTGTAGTTACCGGCAATCGGGGAAAAAAGAGTGCCAGCCGGACCTGTCTTATTATATAGGCGATCGGGTAAAGTTATCTCCAAAGGGGATTTCTGCGGTGGATTTAGATAAAAGTCTCCCTCCCGATTTAGCGA
>JAABSJ010000142.1 GCA_011390515.1 Oscillatoria sp. | reverse complement strand
GTGTGAACGCCTATCCCAAATCTTAATGCTGTGTGTAGTCCATGAAGGCATCAGCTATCCACTGATGTGGACGATGCTCAATAAGCAGAAAGGCAACAGTATTAGTGCAGAGCGAATGGACTTGCTTGACCGCTTCAAAGCGGTATTTCCTGATTTGGCACTCGTCTTGACCCGCAGCAGAAGTCCAGAAAGACTGATGATGATTTTCTGATGATCATCACGACCCATGACCCCCAGACCGCTTTGGTTGACTATGGGAATCGCTGGGGGATTGAAACGCTGTTTGGCGCTCTCAAGACCCGAGGGTTTTGCCTCGAATCGACCCATTTCACCGATGAGGCTCGTCTATCGAAGCTGCTCGCGCTCTTGGCTTTGGCGTTTGTCTGGGCGATGAAAGCGGGTCTATGGCGACATACACAGCAGCCGATTCGTCTCATCAAGGCCCAGGTCGTCGGGCTCGTAGTCTGTTTCGCTATGGTTTTGACCTGCTCCGTCGCTTTTTCATTCATCCTCAATCCCTGTTTGAGCCTAATTTCCGTCCCCTACAACTTTTGTCCTGTGACTTAGGGATGTTGTAGGCCATTGCCCGGAACACTGGACCCCGGTGTGGCGAAAAGGGGTCACAACCGCTCAGGAGAGGGAAAGACTGTGGCCCTTAATCCAGAGGGAGATAAAGTTTGGTAAAATCTTGTCCTAGTCAAGGCTTCCGAAACTTCGGAGTCCTGGAAACCGTCAAACATCAAGCAGAACGGAGGCTACAGAAGTTGCCCTCGGACGCGATCCGGATTACGGATTGGTAGGATTGGCTAAACTACCAATAGAAGATGCCAGAACTCCATCTGCATCCTCTGGCGAATGTGCTTATCGTGCCTATAACCAGTAAACTCAGCTATGATCCCCTCTGTCCGCTTAAGTTCCTCACATTTATTGCTTCGCCTCGGGTTGGCATTGATGGTGCCAGTCGCCTTGTCGAGCGTTGTTGCCATGCCGAGTTATCCGCAAACGCCGAATGCCCAGCAGGACAACCGTGCCTTGCGAGTGCGATCGGATATGCAAGAATCTGACTCCAGAACTGGGATTATCACAGCACGCGGCAATGTCCGCATTAACTATCCTGCGCGAAATATGCAAGGGACCGCAGCCCAAGCCCAGTTTTTTAGCCGAGAGCAACGCATCGTGCTCAGTGGTAATGCGTATGTGATCCAAGATAACAACAGTATTCGGGGGGAAACGATTACCTATCTTTTGGATGAGGGCCGATTTATTGCCCTTCCGGAAGACAACAAACAAGTGGAGTCGATTTATTTCCTACCGGATGGGACCACCCCTGGACTTTAAGGGAGACGATGGACTCCTGAATGGTTAAAAATGGTTAAGAAGGAGTGGGCAGGGGCGATCGCCTGTTCGGTAACTCCTTCTCTCCAATCGGGGAGCACACTGCTCCGGTTGTAGAGATTAGCCCTTAGTCCCAAGAGGATAGTTCCGAGTGAAAATATGGTTGGAGAATGTTCACAAATCCTACGGCAAGCGTGCCGTCGTCAACCGGGTGAGCCTTTCGGTGTCCCAAGGGGAAATTGTCGGGTTGCTCGGTCCCAATGGTGCCGGAAAAACCACCACCTTTTATATGGTGACGGGACTCGAAAAACCCACCCAGGGGAAAATTTGGCTTGATAACGTAGATATTACCCCGTTATCCATCCAAGACCGCGCTCGCTTGGGAATCGGCTATCTGGCTCAGGAACCGAGCATTTTTCGGAATCTGACCGTCCAAGATAACATTTTGCTGGTGTTGGAACAAACCAAAGTTCCGCCTTGGCAGTGGCAGCAGCGTTTGAATACCCTGCTGCGAGAGTTTCGGCTGCAAATTGTCGCCGATACGAAGGGCAAAAATGTCTCCGGGGGAGAACGCCGAAGGACTGAAATGGCAAGGGCCTTAGCGGTGAGAGGAGAGGGTCCTACATTTTTGCTGTTAGATGAACCCTTTGCTGGGGTTGACCCGATCGCCGTGTCGGAAATGCAGCAAATCGTCGCCAAACTCCGCGATCGCCAAATGGGGATCCTAATTACCGATCACAATGTCCGCGAAACCCTCGCCATCACCGATCGCGCCTACATCATGCGGGATGGACAAATTCTGGCATTTGGCACCCCCGAGGAACTCGCCACCAATCCCCTGGTCCGACAATATTATCTCGGGGAAAATTTTACGCTATCTTAAAAATAGCTCAATCTCTGTTAAATCTCGCTTTTTTCTTTAAAAATTACCGTTGTAAATTCCCGTTTATCCCCAAAATAGCATGATGTAATTCTCATTAGTTGAAAATACCCGAGGGATTTTCCCTCATTTTAATAACTAGATTTAGGGTTCATGCAGTCCCTCCTCCGGACTGCTAAAAACTGCCATCGCATCAACTCCTCCTCACACTTACAATGATCTCGAATTCATTAAAATCTTTTCAATCCTTCAGTTGGTGGCTGTTGCGAGGCTCGGTGATGGATCGCTATATCGCCCTTGAGTTAATTGGGCCGTTTCTCTTTGGAGTCGGCTCATTTTCTTCCGTCGGGGTGGCGATCGGGACCTTATTTGACCTCGTGCGGCGCGTCACGGAAAGAGGTTTACCGATAGAAATTGCCGTGCAAGTTTTCCTATTAAAACTCCCAGATTTTATCGTTCTAGCCTTTCCGATGTCCGTGTTACTCGCCACCTTGATGGGGTATTCGCGGATGTCTGCCGATAGCGAAATCGTCGCATTACGCAGTTGTGGCGTGAGCGTCTATCGATTAGTCGTTCCGGCGATCGCCCTGAGCTTTTGCGTCACTGGATTGACCTTTGCCTTTAATGAACTAATCGTTCCGGCAGCCAACTATGAGGCAACCATCACCTTACAGCGGGCCATGAATCAAGAGAGACCCTCTTTCCAGGACCGGAATATTATTTATACGGAATTTGACCGGGTAACCCAAGAGGATGGGGACCGAGTTACGGTGATGAAACGCCTATTTTACGCCGAAGAGTTCGATGGGGAACGGATGAAAACTTTAACCATTCTCGACCGTTCCCAGACCGGAATCAGCCAAATTATTGCATCGGAATCGGCAATTTGGAATCCCAAAGAAAATAGCTGGGATTTTTTTAATGGCACGATTTATTTAATCGCCCCCGATGGCTCTTATCGCAATATTGTCCGGTTTGAACATCAAGAACTCCAACTCCCTCGCACTCCTTTAGATTTAGCTTCCCGAGGGCGCGATTACGGGGAAATGAGCATTGCCCAAGCCAAGGAACGACTGGAAATTATTCGCTATGGCGGCAGTGAAAAAAATATTCGGGAGTTAGAGGTGCGAATTCAGCAAAAATATGCCCTGCCCTTTGTCTGTGTTCTGTTTGGTTTAGTCGGGGCCACCTTGGGACTCGGACCGCGCCGCGCCAGTAAAGCGACCAGTTTTGGGATTAGCATTATTATCATTTTTGGCTACTATTTAACGGCCTTTCTCGCCAATGCTTTGGGTCAACTGGCGATTCTCTCTCCCTTTATGGCAGCTTGGTTGCCGATGGCGCTGGGGGTAGTGATTGGCGGATTTTTGTTAGTGCGGGCTTCACGATAAACTGGGGTCATGGTAGAGGGACCCTCTAGAGCCAGGGCGATCGCCCTGGCTCTCATGCTCTTAATCCAAAGACTAAAGATTAATAATTATGATCAGCCCGATCAATAAGGGTTCATCAATCCATTTAAGCTCTATAATAAAAAGTAGACAATCTTTGTAAAAACAAGTTAATCCAGAACTGATTTCCTCGCCTCTAAAGTGCGAGTATTCTATAAAATAAGCAATGTTGGCTCAGTTCATCCCTCTGCCTTGTCAATTAGCTCGGCATTAAAAGCTATGTCACACCCTAAACCAACCTCTCCTGCCATCCGCAAAATCCGAGCCAAGTTAAGAAATTACACGAGACCCTTCGTGTGGGGTTCCGTACTGATTTTGGGACTGTTAACCCTGTTGATCTGGGAGTTCTCCAACAACCCCGAACGATTCTATCTGTTTAGCCTAGAGGATGAGGAGGAGTTGGAGGTGGGCAATGAACCGGAGGAGTGGATGGAGATGTCCCCGGAAGACAGTGCGATCGCCGCAGAGATTGATAGTTCTATGGTGCTGCTCAATGATTTGAAGCAGATGCAGCCACCTTTGCCCATTCCACTGCCTACCCCGAGCAACAATAACCGGAGGTCTCGATCAACGCGATCGCAACGGATCCCCCTACCATCCTCGACTAACCGGGGTGTAGAGGGCGAGCAGGACCCCAATCAAAACTGGGAAGATCTATACAATCTGCCAGAACTCTCGATTTTACCCCCACTCGATAATCCAACCTCCGAAGAATTACCCGAGGTTAGTATTCTCGGCGTGCCTACAGTTCCCGAACCCAGCAATGGGACCCCCCCGCCTCCCGGGAATCGCTTGGGAATCTATTCCGGTCGCGTTAATAATTTTCAGGCCCCAGACCTGACCCGATTGCCGGTGAGTCCCTTGCAATCGGCAATGGATCGCTTGTATTCTCCCAACAACTCCACAAGTGGCGATCGCAACCCAGACAATCCCGAAGCGAGTCAAACAGAATCCAATCGCGGGAGTTCTGCTGAAAATCGCCCCAACCCCACTCAAAATCCGGCCAACTCCGGGTCCGCACCTTCACCGACTCCCTCCAGAAACACCCCTCAACCGGCGCAAACCCCTAACGCCACTCCCCAAAATGGCACTAATCCCTACGCCAACCCAATTCCACCCGGGCCCAATAACCCTTACGGCACGCCCTTAAATTCCCCAAGTCCCTACGGCAACTCGCCTCAACCGGCGCAAATGCCTAACCGGACCCCGGAGACTCTCCCCAATTCCTACCCAGTCGAGGGGTCCGGTTCAAATCCGTCGTCTGTGGATCCGAATAGGCCCATCACCCCGAGATTGCCGGGAGAAATGAGTCCGAACTATACCCTGGATTATTCCGAGGATGACAACAATCCGAACAACTATCAACCCCTTCCCCCTTCCCCCTTGGCTCCTAATTCCAACCCCACCAATGCCTATGAGTATTTATTGCGATTGCGAGGGGGACAAGTTCCCTTGGCTCCAACGCTACCCCCCCCTGCTCCCCAAGCACCCAACAACCTCGGAACTGCCACGGATCTAACCCCCAACTCCTCGATCTATCAGCCTCCTAGTAACCAACCTGTGGGCAACTCTCCTGCCGTTTCTCCAGGAGTGCAACCCCGGAATCAACCCAATAATCTCCCCAGTCCCTCTCCCCTGAATCAACCCAGCAATATCCCGACCTATCAACCCATAAATCCCCCCTCGGTTCAGTCTCCTCAATTGGACAATTCTGGCCTTAATCTCAACCGAGACACCCCAGGAGTGCAACCCATTCAACCCATTCAGCCGTTTTCAGTCCCCAATTCAACTCCCGGTCGCCATATTGGAGGCGGTAATATTAATACCTTTTCCAATCCCTAGTCCAGAGTTACCCTAAAGGTTAGAAACCGGATTTCTTATCCAAATTTCTGACAAAAACCCATCCATCTAGGGCAGAAACCCGGTTTCTTCATCCTTGCCTTAAAAATCAATACTCAGGGGTGCACGGGGGAAGGGAATCACATCCCGGATGTTGCTCATCCCAGTCATAAATTGAACTAAACGCTCGAAGCCTAATCCGAACCCGGCATGAGGAACGCTCCCGTAGCGGCGTAAATCTAAATACCACCAATAATCCTCAATACTGAGTCCTTGCTGTTCTAACCTTCGTTGGAGAATATCCAGACGTTCTTCCCGTTGGGAACCGCCGATGATTTCCCCAATTTTGGGGGCGAGGATATCCATCGCCGCCACAGTCTTGTTGTCATCATTCAGCCTCATGTAAAAGGCTTTGATTTCTACAGGATAATCGGTAACAATTGCCGGTTTTTTAAATAACTCTTCCGCCAGATAGCGTTCATGTTCCGATTGTAAATCCAGTCCCCACTCTACCGGAAACTCAAACTTTTTATCGGCTTTTTTCAACAGGGCAACCGCTTCGGTATAGGTCACCCGCTCAAACTGATTATCAATGATATTATTCGCCGTTTCTAGCACCGTTTTATCGATGCGTTGGTTGAAAAACTCCATATCTTCTGGGCATTTTTCCAAAACAAACTTAAAAATATATTTTAAGAATGCCTCGGCTAAATCCATATCTCCAGTTAGGTCACAAAAGGCCATTTCCGGTTCTACCATCCAAAACTCAGCGAGGTGTCGGGAAGTGTTGGAATTTTCCGCCCGAAAGGTGGGACCAAAGGTATAAACATCACTCAAAGCCATTGCCATAACTTCGGCTTCTAATTGACCGCTGACCGTTAGATAAGCCGGTTTGCCGAAAAAGTCTTTTCCATAGTCCACTTGATTGCTATTTTCTAACCGGGGAATATCCTGAAGATTTAAACTGGTGACGGCTAACATTTCCCCCGCACCTTCACAGTCACTAGCGGTCATAATGGGGGTATGAACCCAGAGAAACCCGCGTTCTTGGAAGAATTGGTGAATGGCAGTCGCAGCAGCGTTGCGGACGCGAAAGACGGCCCCAAAAGTATTGGTGCGTCCGCGTAAATGTCCGATGGTTCGCAAAAACTCAAACGAGTGGCGCTTTTTCTGGAGGGGGTAGGTTTCCGGGTCAGATTCGCCATAGAGTTTGACCTCGGAGGCGTTGAGTTCGATCCGTTGTCCTTTGGCAGGAGACTCGACGAGAATGCCGGAGACTTCTAGGGATGCGCCGGTGTTGAGTTGTTTGAGAATTTCGGCATATTCGGGTAAGTCAGGATTGAGAACGATTTGAAGGTTCGCTAAGGATGAACCATCATTGACTTCAACAAAGGTAAATTCTTTTAATTCTCGTTTGGTGCGGACCCACCCCTGAATGGTTACGGATGTTTGGGGTTCGCCGGTTCGCAAAATTTCAACAATCCTTTGTTTCATTTTAGAGTTTCTTCTTTGAGGTTGAGATGGTAACGATTTTAACGGAGGGAACGGGGGTGAGGGTTGTACTTTTGAGTTTAGTTGGCCCAGGCTCTTAATAACCAGCCGATGATGATGCCAATGCCACCAAAGCGAAGGGCTTGCCAAAAGGGTTCTCTGAGTGCGCTAAAACTGAAGAGTTCGCTTTCTAAGTTGAGTTCGATCGCCTCTAGGGTAGCCCGGATTTGTTTTAACTCTTGTTTGAGTTCAAGGATCAGGGACGGGTTCAAGTTTTTGGCTTGACGAACCTCGCGACGGATGTCATCTCGTCGGTTTAGGAGTTCTCGTTGGCGCTGGCGATCGCGCTGGACTTGCGCGATTCGCTCTTTGAGGTGATTGAGCGATCGCTCGGTTTCTTGCACCTGGCGCTCAATTTCTCCCAAGGGGTTGCTGTCAGATCCGGGGGGACCCTCACGATTGACCCTGCGATCGCTTGGCAATGAGCCCGATCGCTGAGAGTCTGAGGGGTCGGATGGGTCGGAGGGTAATGTCATTCGGGACTGTTAGAAATAAAAATTGATAATTTTACAAGCTCACCGTGCAGGATTCCATAAATATGATATGCTATTTCTACTCTTTTTCCATTCAAGACATCCTGCCCCTAAAATGGGGTGGATTGATGCGCTTATCCATTCCTGACCGCGCACCAGAAACTCGCCCCCATTGAATTCATGGGATTTGTACAATGGCTAACCCCACTCCAACCCACGGCAACCGGACGATGGGTCTGCACAGTCCGCTTTCGGACAAGTTACAAGAGTTTAGTACCTTAGAGCTCGCTCAGGCCCTCGCCGAACGCCTGACTTTAACGGAAACCGATTGGCATCGCCTGAAGTCTAACCGCTCGGTTCGCGCCAAAGAACAGGCGGCTGCCGCTTTAGTGTTTTTGCTCAAAGAGAACCCCGAGGAAGCTCTGTTACGACTACAGCAAGCGATGGGGTGGATTGACCGCTCGATTAGCGCTCCCCCCTGTCCAACTCATGGCGATCGCCCTTCTAAATCTTCTAGTCAATAGTCCATCCCGTATGACCTCACGGGAGCAATTTTCCCCGGTTTGGGTCAAGTTTCAAGAATGATCCACCCGGGATTCTGGGACCCGGTGACCTAGGCGATCGCTTATCGAAGTCTAGGTAATCGTGAAGACTGATTAAATTGTTTACATAATTTGAGTTCTCGGCTGTTATTGTCCCAATTTACTTGATCAAAAATTTGGTGTAAAATAAAAAGCCCTCTGCCGCATTCTCCTTCATCATGAGGCAAATGTTCATCGGGTTCGACATGACAAGGACAAGCACAGGCAAAGCCTTTTCCTTGATCGGAGATCGCCCACCAATATTCATCGGCGATCGCACTAAATCGAACCACAACAGTTTTTCTCGGATCTAAATTGTTTCCATGCTTGGCAGCATTGACTAACGCTTCCTGAAGTCCGAGACGGATTTCAGCCTGCCATTGGCGCGGAATATCAACCAACAGCAGATCTAGGATTGGACACAAATAAAGCGTGGAAGCAAAGCTAATAGTGTTCCAGCTATGCTCTATTGGACGAGGTGAAATAGCAATCACAGAAAAAACCCCGCAGCTTTAGAAAAAATACATCAATTGGTTAAGCAAGACCCTGTAGAATACCTGAACGGTCAGGTTGCACCCTTTACCTTGAATCGGTTGGAATTTTCTTGGGCTCAAAGCGGCCCTATAGATTGTTTCCTGGGCGATTCCCAGAGGGATTGCGCCGGTCAGGGGACTGTGAATCTCCATATTGCTAAAACCATGTTTGTGACCTGAATCACGAACTGCTTTTCACTTTTATTGTACCGAATTGCATTGAAAAAGCTACTATTTCACCGATAGAAACTCTCCAAACCGTTAGCCTGATGCGGTTAAAGGAGAGCGTGATCGCCCCCCATCGTCCCTCAGAATCCCGGGAAATCGGGAAGGGCACAATGGGGTAAAACCCAGTCACTCTAGGCGATCCCCTTGTGGAGACGATCCGGCGAGCCTTCAGTTGAGTCTCGGGTCAAGGGGAAGCGCTAATAAAATAATAATATTTTTACATTTCTAAGCAAGAATCTGTGCGATCGGCCCAGAATTCTGAGCTTTCCCCTCTCCTCTGATTGGTTGTGCTTATGTCGGGAGGACCGGGAAGATGGGGTTCATGTTTGTAGTAACGACTTCAGTCGTTTCTCCTCTGATTGGTTGTGCTTATGTTGGGAGGACCGGGAAGATGGGGTTCATGTTTGTAGTAACGACTTCAGTCGTTGCCATCGTGTCATGGCGGATGCCATGACACTTACCTTGAGCGCCTTAAGCACCTGTTTGGGGAGATAGGGGAGATAGGTTTCATGTTTGTAGTAACGACTTCAGTCGTTGCCAAGAGTGTCATGGCATCCGCCATGACACTTACCCTGAGCGGATTAAGCACCTGTTTGGGGACTGGAGATTAAGCCTCCTTTGAGCGCGTGACTTGGCTGATGCCAAGTCACGGGGAAACGACTGAAGTCATTACTACAAACATGAACCCCATCCTCCGCATCAACTAAGGACAAAGGACAAATGACAAATGACCCCAAACCTGTCAAGGGTGCGTTAAACCGTGTCCTCACTCAACAGTAAGGCTAACGCCTCCTTCATTTCCCCTTGAGTGGTGGTGGCGGTCCCAAATTGGCGGACGACAATGCTGGCGGCCAAATTGCCCAGAACTGCCGCTTCCCAGTAGGAACCCCCGGCACAGAGTCCGAGGGTGAGTGCTGAAACTACCGTATCCCCGGCACCTGTGACGTCAAACACATCGGTGCGATTGAACGGGGGGATGTGATGTTCCATCCCGGCGCGATCGCATAAGGTCATGCCTTCATCCCCTCGGGTAATCAGCATTTGTTGCGCCTGGGTGAGGGTCAGCAGGTCCCGTGACGCTTGGGTGACCGATGGGGGTGTGGTAATCGAATATCCCACCGCTTGCTCTGCTTCGGGGACATTGGGGGTAAAGATGGTCGCACCGGCATAGCGATGGAGGGCGGTTTGAGCATCCACCACCGTCAGTTCATGTCCTAATGCCGCCTCAATCACCAGGGGAGTCAGGACACCATCGCCATAGTCGGAACAGACAACGGCATCCACCGTGGGGAGTTGAGCGCGGATGTAGTCTGCGAGTTGTTGCTGTAAGTCTAAGCGGGGTAACTCATCGGATTTGCGATCGACCCGAACCACCTGCTGAGTCACCGACTGACGCGCATGGCCGGAAATCCGGGTTTTGGTGACTGTAGGCCGATCGCCATCAATGAAAATTCCCCCAGTATCGATTCCTGCCTCTTCAAAAATGCGGCAGAGGGCTTTTCCTTGTTCATCTTTGCCGACTAAACCGGCGACTTTAACATTCGCTCCCATTTTTGCCAGATTGTAAACCGCATTGGCTCCCCCTCCGGGGACTTGGCGGGTGCTTTCATGGCGCAGAATTAAAACAGGTGCTTCTCGGGAAATACGCTCCACCTGACCCGTGAGAAATTCATCCAGGGTCAAATCGCCAATTACCAAGACTCGCGCTGTTGAAAAGCGGTCTATCAACTCTAGGGATCGCCGTGTTCCTTCCCGGAGGCGATCGGCAAAGTGGGACTCAATAGCCATTTCGGTCAACTCTCTGTTAAAAGTTCAGACATAAGAATTCTGGACCACAGGGACGAGATCGGCAATAAGAGCGATCGCACCAAAAAAGAGCGATCGCCTCAGCAACTCTCTCCACAGAGGTCCTAGGGGCATTCACCCCCCATTCAACCCACGCCAATTCCCCGTCAAGTCGGGCAGAAACGAGACGGTGGGATTGCACTAAGTTTATTAACCCCATCCCTGGGCCTAGGGACTACTTCAACTTGGTTTTGATGAGGGTCACCACTTGACTCATCTGTTTCTTTAAGGCATTAATTTCAGCCTGCATCTTAGCCATTTGCTGCTTGAGGGCCTTAATTTCCGCAGCACTGGCTCCTCCATCCGCTCCACCCGGGACGGATTTAGGGGGTGTAGCACCTTCCGGTTGCCATTTTTTGGCCTTTGCCATCGAAGTTTTAATCGCTTCAATCAGGGATTTCTTCTCGAATGGCTTCTCGATAAATTCAAAATAATTGAACGGTTCGGCAATTTTTTCCGCGACTTCCTCCTTCCGTCCTGACATCAAAACGAGTGGAGTCATTTTTCCTTCATGTTTGGAGATTTTCTCCAACTGCTGAAACACCTCCCAACCGCTGACCTTTGGCAATAGGAAGTCCAACATAATCAGGTTAGGGCGTTCTTCGCGGATCTGTTTGAGTCCTTGTTCGCCGTCTTTTGCTTCTAACACTTCAAAGTTACCGGCAGGCAGCATATCTCTGACCATGCGCCGGATCACTGCACTATCATCGATAACTAGGATCTTGTGACTTGCCACGACTGACTCCTCTGGGGGTGAGTGAAAGCTGTAATTCTAACAAGAGAGTTTTTTCATTATGCCTGCCCCTGGGATGCTGATGCACCCCCGCTACAACTAGACGGAGGGCATGACAGATCCCCAAAATGACAGCTTTCTTGATTGTATTGGGCTTTGCGCCCGGGTTGATCTCCCTGTTGGTTCTTTTTGCACGAACCGAGTCTGTGCTAACCTCATCATGATTGCAATTCCCTCCCTGGAGCGTGTCTGGGGTTACAGATCAAGGGGCAAAGGCTTAGAGTAGAATAGGTTCGCTGGCTTCAGTCCCACGCTGGAATGGCGCAGTTTTTACCCCCCTTCACCCTTTTAACGCTATGTCTGCTCAAACTAACCCCACGAATCCGACTGCTGCAACCCCGTTCCGAAGTGAAATTGAGGCGATGCCCGACTGGTTGCGACGCCGAGGTATTGGCAAGGCGAGTGAGTTGTCCGAGGTGCAACGGATTATCAAGCAACGGCAGATTCATACCATTTGTGAAGAGGGCCGCTGTCCCAATCGCGGGGAATGTTATGGCAATCAGACGGCGACGTTTTTGTTGATGGGTCCAACTTGCACTCGCTCTTGTGGGTTCTGTCAGGTGGATAAGGGTCATGCGCCGATGCCCTTGGACCCCCAGGAACCGCAAAAGGTGGCGGAGGCGGTGCAGTTGTTGGGATTGCGATATGTGGTACTGACTTCGGTGGCGCGAGATGATTTGGCCGATGGTGGTGCCGGATGGTTTGTGGCAACGATGAATGAAATTCGCGATCGCACTCCGGAAACTCAGATAGAAGTGCTTACGGCAGATTTCTGGGGGGGACAGGGGGCGGAGTTGGAACGCTTACAACGGGAGAGAATTGCAACGGTGGTGGCAGCCAAACCGGCTTGTTATAACCATAATATTGAGACAGTCCAACGATTACAAGGGCGGGTGCGTCGAGGGGCAAAGTTGGATCGCTCTTTGGGGGTGTTGAAGATAGTCAAGGAACTAGATTCAACGATTCCTACGAAGTCGGGTTTGATGTTGGGACATGGGGAAACCCACGATGAGGTGATTGAGGCGATGGCGGAGTTGAGGGCGGTGGATTGCGATCGCCTGACTTTGGGGCAGTATATGCGGCCCTCGTTGGAGCATTTGCCAGTGCAGAAATATTGGACACCGGAGGAGTTTGAGGAATTAGGGGCCCTCGCCCGGGAGATGGGGTTTTCTCATGTGCGATCGGGTCCCCTGGTTCGCAGTTCCTATCATGCCGGGGAAGCGGGGTAAATTGGGCGATCGGTCCTGCTAGAAATCAATCCCTCTTGGTGCTTCATTACCATCTGCCAAACGGGTGAAATGATGATCAAAACTCCCCTCTTATGTGAGTCACATCAAAGCATCGATAGCGCTTTTTTGTTAACAAACCCGGAAAATCGGAAGCATTGATAAGGGAATTGATGCCGAATCCCCGGAAATAACAGTGCTAAAATTATGCACTTTTAAGAGATTTACGGAAGCATTATCGTTGTATGATGCCGGGAAGTTTGCAGAGGCGGCGCAGTTGTTTGGGGAGGGTGTGAAGCAGAATCCTGGCGATCGAGTGGCGCAGATTTATGGCGATCGCGCTCAACGGAAGCATCATCCCTAAAGGGGTCATACCCAATCCGGTTGTGAAAAGTCGGTTTTCTCTTCAGCCCGCGCCCGCTGGCTTCGTCTGCGAGTGCCCCACCCTTGAGGGTGCGGGTTTTTATAGACCTATTACAACCGGATTCCGTATCAAGTTGGGTCCCCTGGGGAAAAGGGGGACTCCGGAAGTCCCAACCCTAGAGAATCGGTGGCGGGGAAATCGGGATGATTACCCCAGATTCCATGGGCGATCGCCTCCAAATTCCCAGAACAAATAAGCTATCCTAGAAAGCACCTGCCTTCGTTCAAGGGGGCGACAAAATTACACTCAAACCATCCATTCTAGGGGGTTGATGAGGGTCTATTATTTTCGGATTCCCGTTTGTTGATCTTCCTCTTTTGAGGGGGCTCGTTACCTGCCTAGCCTCTCCCGGCATTCTCTCAAATTTCATAGCTTTCTAGCGACCCTGTAATTATGCTGACTCTTCCTGGTGTTGCCGTTCAAGTGCAAATCTATGAAAGTTCTAACTCCCTTTTATATCGAGGGATTCGTGAGCAAGATAACCAATCTATTATCCTAAAACTTCTAAAAGAAAATTATCCCACTCCTCAACAACTGATTCGCTATCGCACGGAATATGAAATTACTAAATCTCTGAATGTACCCGGAGTGGTTAAAGTCTATGATTTGCAAAAATATCAGAATCGCCTTGTCATGTTGATTGAGGATTTTGGAGGCGAATCTTTAAGCTATTGGATGCAGCATCGCCAATTTACTGGATCGGAATTTCTGCAAATTGCAATTAAAACTATCGAAGCCCTGGCCCAGATTCATGCTGCCAATATTATTCATAAAGATATCAATCCCGGTCATCTTGTTTTGAACCCCACAACGGGACAGGTTAAAATTATTGATTTTGGAATTTCCACCCAATTAACCCGAGAAAATACGACGCTCAACAGTCCCAATAGTTTGGAAGGAACTCTCGCCTATTTGTCTCCGGAACAAACCGGCAGAATGAATCGCTGTGTCGACTATCGCAGTGACTTTTATTCCTTGGGGGTTACCTTGTATGAACTGCTGACCCACCGCTTACCCTTTGAAAGTACCGACCCTTTAGAATTAATTCATTGTCATATTGCCAAACAGCCCATCCCCCCCGATCTACTGGCAGAAAACCTTCATGGAGAAGGGAATTTTTCGGCACAGGACATTGAGAGGATTCCGCCAGTTCTCTCAGAAATTATCCTCAAACTGATGGCAAAAACGGGGGAAGAACGCTATCAAAGTGCTTACGGATTAAAAGCAGATTTAGAATTTTGTTGGCAGCAACTCCAGAACACTGGACAAATTTCTCCCTTCCCGATAGCGCTTGAGGATATCTCCGATAAGTTTCAACTGCCTCAAAAACTCTATGGCAGAGAGGCCGAGATTGAAACCTTAATTGCTGCTTTTGAACGGGTGAGGAAGCAAAGTCAACTGATGCTGATTGCTGGATATTCAGGCATTGGTAAATCGGCTTTGGTGCAGGAACTATACAAACCGATTACCGCTCATCGGGGCTATTTTATTTCCGGTAAATTTGACCAATATCAGCGGAATATTCCCTATAGTGCTTTGGTGCGATCGCTGCAACAGTTAATCAAACACATCTTAACTGAAAGTGAACCTCAACTC
>JAABSJ010000014.1 GCA_011390515.1 Oscillatoria sp. | reverse complement strand
AGCGGGAGTTTCTAGTCCCATCAAACCATGATTTCAAGGTCCTTTTATGTTCAATCCTGAATCATGGGCGCAAGGGCGACAGTTTTGTTGTTATGAACAGTTCCAGATTATCCAGTTTTTGAGGTCTCAATTTGCGAAAGAAAAACGAATTAGTATCGCGAATAAATCTGCAAAACAAAAGAAATGTCGCCACTCGCTTCTTGAAACTGTGGTTGACGCACCCGCTTGGCTGAGTCGCTCTTTTCGGTGCATAATGGTAAAACTGGTTAAGCTTAGAATCCTTACCAGTAGGAGTTATGGACTGGTTTTATGCCCGTCCATTTTTTTTGCACCCCATGAATGACTGACGGGGACTTATACAGAACTCTTCACTGTCCAGATGACTCAGAACAACATTAAATCAGAAACAGTAGCCTCCCCACCCTAAAAATTTAGTGCGAAGCGCTGCCAGAATTTTCAATGCGCTGAGGATGAGCGCTTCTGTCTGATGAGTGACTCTGGACTCTCGGCAACGAAACTCGCCATAAAAATTTCCCGGTCAAAAAGCGCTTCTCTATTTGCGGGAATGATTCCAGAACTTCCTCTCAAACCCTTGATTTGAAAGTCATCCAACTCCAAAAGCGGCCTAAATTTTCATAAAAACTCTGCGGGGTTTCCGTGGCCCCTGAGCATTAATTCTGTGAAATTTTCATAAATCAGCCAAAAAAACGCATAAAAACTCGAATCTCTCCCTAGAGATAGATATAGAATCCTATTAAGATATTGCGCTCATGTATTTACAACGTTCAGGAGAATTCATCCCAACCCAGTTCTGGGAAGCGTTTTTTCATCGAGTCCACCCTGCTTTTAGCCCTGACCCGATGTACCCCGCCCGATCGCACCACGGCGATCGCCTTCTTTAATCGCTTCCCACTCACCACTTAAAAAGCAGATGGACACCCAAAATACTCAACGTCTTATCCCCACGTTCCTCTCCTCGAAGACCCTGCCACTTGAACAAATTTGCCAGTCCCAGTTTCAACCCCGAAACTACTTTAACGAAGTGGCAATGGAGGAACTGGCCGCTAGTATCAAAGAACATGGTATCCTGCAACCCCTACTCGTGCGCCCGATCGCCGGGAATCAGTATGAGTTAGTCGCGGGAGAACGTCGCTATAAAGCCGCTCAGGCCCTGGGATTAAAGGTCGTGCCGGTGACAGTCCGGGAAATGACCGATCCGGAAGTCCTACAGTACGCCTTGGTTGAAAACTTACAACGGGAGGATTTGAATCCCGTTGAAGAAACCGAAGGCATTTTACAACTGCTGGAAATGCGCCTGCAAAAGGACCGGGACTGGATTATCTCCCTGCTCAACCATATCGCGAATGGCAAACGGGGATTTACGGACGGCGCTGTCCGTAATCGAGAACAACAGTTGATTCAAGATGTGTTTGCCACCATCGGCAGACTTTCCCCGGAATCATTCCGAACCCATCGCCTGCCTTTGCTGAAACTGCCTCCGGAGTTGTTTGAAGCGCTCCGCTATGGACGGATTAAGTGGACCAAGGCGAAGGAAATTGCCAAGTTAGAGTCCGAGTCTGAGCGGTTGGCACTTTTAGACCGGGCGATCGCTCAGTCTCTGAGTCTACGAACCATCCAAAAAATCGTCCGGGAGAAAAAAAGACCCAGAGATTCAGCGCAACAACAACGGGAGGTGGAAGGACTTCTGCAACAATTTACCCAGTTTAAGGCATGGGAGAACCCAGATAAGCGCTATAAAATGGAGTCTTTGCTGACGGAGCTAAAACAACTGATCACAGAACAGGATTGAACAATTTGGGGGTTACAGTCAACCCCTTATTGTTAAACCTTTATCTTAATTCCCGGGGTAAGAGTAGCGCTCAATCACCCCATAATTTCTTTGCCGATTTTTCCGAGAATTAGTCGGGGAAACCTGATGTCTCAATTGGTTTGAAACTGGATTGGCTAGGTTCAAATCAATTATCATACTTTATTCCAGACTCCCCCCTTCACCCGTGAATGAGAGGGGGAACGTTTGCCTGGAGCGAATCTGTATTTTGGCTTGAACTGATAGAGCGTGGGTGTTATAGCATTTGATAACACTACATTTCCAACCGGAAAATAATGGAAGTTCAGTTATTTTAATGTAGCTAAAAATACTAAAACAGGTCAATAGATTTATAAGCGGATATCTTACTTTATTCGGATTAACATAAACCGCTATCAATACCGATAATTAAAATTGTTAAGTTTTGTAAAGATAAAAAATATCCTGGGTTTTTCTGTTAATATGAAAAAACCAGGATATTCCTGGGCGTGAAATAAGAGATGCAAGCTCTTGATTCCACTTATCCGTATCTCATCATACATTATGAAAGCAAAATTCGCCATTACGTCCATGTTGACGGCTGCGGCAGTTGCGATCGGTGCAACCTTCACCCTCCAGCAGCCTGCTCAAGCGAGTACAAGGTTTGTGTGTGCGCGGTACATTAATGGTCCCCTCACCGGCGTCCCGGTGACGGCGGCAGTCAATGACCAAACGGGTCGAGCCATTCCGGTGATTAACTGGGTTTCTCGCCATTTCGATGGTTCGGGCTATACTCCGGAACGTCGGTGTCAGGAAGTCTCGGGACGGTTCCAATCCGCTTATGTGAGTGGACAGCTCAATTTCGTCACCACGGGCATGAGGAACGGTCAACCTGTGATTTGTACGTCCAGTGCGTCGGGGGGACCTTGTAGCGATATTCTCTACACCCTGAAACCAGGTGCTAATGCCAGTCAAACGTTGCAACAACTGTTTGACATCCAAATGGGTCGTGCCGGGGCTGGACCACTGTATGAATCCGAGTCTCGTCCCTACCTGGATATGAACCGCTTCCTGAGTGAAGCCCCCTCTGTTGCCCCGAGTGATTTGGATCTCGGAACGGGAAGTAGTGGCCCTACCAGCTCGCCCGCAGCCACTCCACCGGCAACAACTGAACCTAGTGGCGGGATGGCTTGGTAAATCTGATGAATGATTGGCGTTTAGTGACGCTGAGTGCTTGTATTGGCAGTTTGGTTACCTTACTGCCAGTACCGGCATTTTCTGAGGGAACTGTGAGATTGGATCTTACCCCCAGCGTCTTACCGGAATCTGTTTCCAATAGACTGTCCACGGAACATCTACAACAGTTGGCCCAATCGATTACGGTCAAAATCTTCTCGGGCGATCGCAATAATGGTTCGGGGATTGTCATTCAAAGACAAGGACAACAGTATAGCGTGGTCACCAATGAGCACGTTTTAACCCTGGGAACTCCCTACCGAATCCAAACGCCAGATGGTCGCTTTCATGAGGCGACAGTTGCCCGAGGGTTTAATTTCAATGGTCAAGATTTGGCGGTGTTGCAATTTAGTGCGAATGCGGACTATGCCGTAGCATCCCTGGGCAACGCTTCCAGTTTAAATGTGGGCGATGATGTGTTTGCAGGGGGATTTCCCTTTGGCGCGAATCCCGATCGCCGCCTGGGTTTTGTCTTCACCCAGGGCGAAATCACCCTGTTAAGCGATCGCGCCGTCAATGGTGGATATCAGATTGGATATACCAATGACATTCAAAAAGGCATGAGTGGCGGTCCGGTTTTAAATCGGCAAGGTCAGGTGGTGGCAATCAATGGAATGCACGCCTATCCACTTTGGGGAGATCCTTATGTCTTTCTGGATGGGACCAGACCCGATGCAGCCGTCCGCGAAATCATGACGCGATCGAGTTTGGCGATTCCGATTGAAACCTTTAGACAAGGGGGGAGGGGATTGTCATTTCCCCTAGAAACGCAAACTGCTAAACTTAACCCATTTTTGCCTCGTTTGGAGTTAGATTCTTCCCCGGAACGTTCTGGTTTGGGAGATTTAGTCCCCTTAGACTCTTTCCATGAGGAAAATCTGCCTCCTGCCCCTGTGGCCCCCGGTTCTCGGTGGTCTACTGAGTTTGGTGAAGTGGTTCCTTTGGACAACTGGGAAAGCGGAAATCCGGTGCGATCGGTGACGCCTTTTCATGAGGCTGAATCATTTCCATCTCACCCAATTTCCCCGACATTGGAACAATCGGATCTAGCGCCAATTGAGGGAAATTACCAGCCCGGAAGACTCTGGTAAAGCCTCTGGAGGAGAGGAGTTGGAAATTCAGGGGTTGCAGTCATTTTGAGAGCCTACTTTAGGCAAGTATGAACCATCGGGTGTTGGCAATTCAGGTGAAAATGAGCCTCAAGCATGGGTGGATTGTGACTGCATCCCTCCTCCAGAAAAGTACAGTTGATGTGGTGTAGTGAATAGGTGTAACCATGAGATTTGAATATGCACTTCAGGCCGCCTTGTTCGGGACTACTGCTGCTCTGGTGATCATGCAGCCGCCCATAGCAAACGCTTTAACCCAAGAAGAGGTCCAGACGATTGCTCAACAGATCACGGTGAGAATTGAGTCTGGGGCACCTCCGGGTTCAGGGTTTATTATTGCTCGGGAAGGGAATACTTACTATGTGCTAACGGCATGGCACGTGGTGCAACAAAACGATGAATATCAAATTATGACCGCTGATGGAGAGAGACATACTTTAGCGGTGGAGGACTATACTACGAAGGTTCGGAAAATTTATGAGAAAGATTTAGCAGTCTTGCAGTTTACGAGCGATCGCGATTATCAAACGGCCCGATTAGGGAATTATGATTTGCAAAGACGGGAAAATGTACTCGCGGGTAGAACGGATTTGGTGTTTGTTTCCGGTACTCCCGTTGAGGGACAAGAAGTGGAACAAGCGCCAGTAGAAGGCGATCGCTTGTTGAGTCCGGGGCTGAGAATGCCATTAGATATGGCTTCGGGATTAGCCAAACAATCCATTGAAGAAGGATATCAACTGTTTTATACCAGTGATACCTATCCCGGGATGAGCGGTGGGCCGGTTTTAGATTCCAATGGACGAGTGATTGGCGTTCATGGGCGATCGGAAGGGGAAAGACTCGCTGAACAAGAATCCGGAACCAGTGACTTTCGGGTAAAAGCCGGGTTTAGCCAAGGCATTCCGATTTCGATATTTCTGGATTTTGCAGATGAAGTCGGCATCCAGAGATCGCAACTGACCCTAGAATCCACAGCCCCAACTCCCCTGGAACAACAAGATGTAGGCTCCCTAGAATCGTTGTTTATGCCCAAGGCAGGACTCTCGGATTCCCGAGAATGGGTTAATCATGGCAATAAACTCTGGCGATTAGCTAATCTGTATCAATATTACGGAGATTCCGAAGCCCAGCAACTGAAACATCGCGCATTCCAGGCTTATAATAAAGCCGTTGAACTGAGCCCCAATTTTTATCAAGCCTGGTATGGTCGGGGTAATCTGTTGTTTGAATTGGGAGAGTTCAATGAGGCACTCAGTTCTTACACTCGGGCTATTGAAATTTTCCCCTATGAGGAAAAACAGCAAGAACTCCAAAGATTGGGTAAGCCGACCAACGAAGAAGAACAAAAAATATTAAATGCCATCAATGGTGAGTTGGGATTTTATGCCACCTTATGGCGATACAAAGGAATCATCCTCTCCAAACTCCAACGTCATGAAGAAGCGGTTCAAGCCTTTGATAAAGTCAATGAAATCCAGGATTTTGATTACATTTCCTGGGATTTGCGGGGAATGTCTTTATTAGCTTTAGGTGACAATGAGGCGGCTTTGGAATCCTTCGATCGCGCCCTGCTGATTAATCCCGATGAATATTCCCATGCTTGGATTCATCGAGGTCTCGCTTTAGGGGGGATGAATAATTTGGAAGAGGCGATTCAAGCATACAATCGGGGCATTCAAATTCAGCCCAATACCTATCAATCTTGGATGAGTCGGGCAAGTCTAATTACTGAATTTTTGCAGCAAAATCAAAACGACCCCTCGGCTTTGGATCGAGCCCTGGCAATTCAGCCGGATGAACCTTATGCATGGCATCGGCGAGGGTGGGGGCAATTAAGTTTGCAAAATCATCAGGATGCGATCGCGGCTTTTGATCAGGCGATCGTTAGCAATCCTGAAGATGCCGCCGCTTGGACCGCCAAAGGTATGACTTTATTGATGGAAAACCGCTATGACGAAGCAGCAGATGCTTTTGCACAAGCCCACAAACTTGACCCCAATAACACCTATCTCCAGGAAGTTCGCGATGCCATATCTGACTTAAACAACAATCCATAACTAACTCCTGAGATATGAGTTCCGGTTGAGATCTAAAAGAATTCAGGAGTGGGAGCATCTTGCTCCCTACTACAACAAGGGAGCAAGATGCTCCCACTCCCTTGAGGAATTCTCCAGTTTATTTAGCCCCGCTATAGTTACTGTTCAAACGCCCCTAATATTTTACCCTATTTGGGTCCCCTGATCCGTAAAGTTTCAGGCGGATTTGAGGATACATGAACCTACAACTTTGGGTAAAAACAGGAGCGCCATATTGGGATAAATATTCTCTCCATTATTTCCTAAAAATCAGTGAGGAGTGAACCCTTGAAACCGCTAAAAAACCCTACCGAGCTAATTCCCCATCAACGCCCATTTACCCAGAGGCGCTGCATGGCGATCGCCCTTTCTCTATTCGGCATTACCTTACTCCACAATACCCCGGTCCTTGCTAATCCCCTAGAGGAGGCTTCCGCCTTATCACCTCTTTTGGAAATGGATTCAGAGTTCAACTTCAGGGAAGTTCCAACCAAAATAATCACAACTCGCCCCGCTCTGCCGATGATTCCCCTAGGGGAGAATTCTATCAGTGAAACTCCGCCAATTGACAACCCATTTAATCCCTCTTTATTCGCTGAAACTCTACCGTTAACGGCCCAAGACCCTCCCCTACCCGAGTCCACCTCACCAGGAACCACTGGAAGTCCAGAAAGCGAAGATTTGCGACAACAGTGGCAATTGCCTTTACCTCCGACAACCTTCGTTCCCATCGAACCCCCAACCGCTACGATCCGACGGGGAGGGACGACTCGGGTTGCACCGGGTTCCAGTTCCATTTCCCCCACCGCCTTTGGTCCGGGATTTGGACAATTTTTCTGGGGCGCTGGATTTCAACATAGAACCCGATTTACTGAATCCTCCGATGGCACGATTTCTACGGGATTTGGACTAGGAAATCCCCGCCGCACTGTGGGGTTGCAAACCACCGTCACGGTCCTGGATTTGGTGGATAATAGAAGCTACGATGATGGCTTTATGAAACGAGGCAGCATCAGTTTCAAACTCCATCGCATACTGCCCAATAACTTTGCAGTCGCAGCCGGGATTGAAAATGCCATTGTTTGGGGATTTACTGATGCAGGAACCAGCACTTATGGGGTCGTCAGTAAAGTCTTTCCCCTGCGGGAGAGTACGGAAGAACCGTTTAGCCGAGTGACGGTTTCTCTCGGCGTCGGTAATGGACGGTTTCGGTTTGAAGATGACTTTAATAATGATGTCAATACCGTGAATGTATTTGGCAGTGTGGGGGTACGAGTTCACCAACAAGTCTCGGCGATCGCCGACTGGAGTGGTCAAGATTTAACCCTGGCCGCTTCGATTGTTCCCTTCAGAAATATTCCCCTCGTCCTCACTCCCGCCATTGCCGATATTACCGGAAGTGCAGGGGATGGAGCTCGATTCCGATTGGGCGTTGGATATAGTCACTTTTTCAGGTTTTAAGTCGGAGCAATGGACTAAATTTATGGCGATTAAAATATTCTCATGGCGTCACAATATTAGCTTATTCATTGGGGCTTTTCTAATTTTAGGTCTCATCCCAAATTCAGTTAATGCGGTTAGTGATGAACAGCCACCTGAAGTCATAAGCGATATAGTCGATGAAATAAGCCCAACAAACG
Organism: Oscillatoria sp.; assembly: GCA_011390515.1. Classification (GTDB taxonomy): domain Bacteria; phylum Cyanobacteriota; class Cyanobacteriia; order Cyanobacteriales; family Laspinemataceae; genus Laspinema. Next base: position 42,914 of record JAABSJ010000014.1, on the reverse strand, counting down.
AAGAAAAAAATGATGACCCCGATCCGGAAGAGGAAACACCAGCAATTGATCCGGGAGACAATATAGGGCCACCAGCAGACGGACAGGAACCGGAGAATGAAACCCCAGTTGGAGAAATAGAAGAATCTCCAGGAGAAACGGAAACAACTGACCTGGTAACACCCACCCCAACGATTGAAGCCGGTCCCGATATTAATCAACCCAACTTCCAGGAAAGCGCGGCAGAAACTGAAGGGGAAACTGCCGTAGAAATCCCCGAAGAACCCGGCCAGGAAGCTACATCCACAACAACGGGGGAAACTCCTGGGGATGGGGAACAAAGTACCTCGGAACCTTCCATAAATCCCCCAATAGACTCTCCAAATGTTGAATTTGTATTCTCTCCGGAAGTGACCAATGCAGTCAATGAGACAGCGGGAGACATCATTCAGCAATCCTCCTCAACCGTAGATATTAGTACCAGTGGAGGAGAATTGGGTGGGGAAGGAGGTGGGGGTGACGCAATCTCAGCCTCTTTAACTGCTTTATTAACGGGGTCTTCTGCGGTAGATAGTGCCAACTTGAACGTCTTGGTTCAAGGGTTGCTACAAATACTAGGTGCGCCATCCCGGGAGGTAGCCGAACAATTAGTGAGAAGTTTGCTCGGACTGCTCAAAGATGGCAAGGTTGACCCCAGACGGTTATGGGCGGCGATTAATGCGTATAATGCGTTTATTCAGGCGAGTAGTCCAGAATTTTTGGAAAATCCGCCGATTGAGTTGGTGATGATTCGAGCTATTTTATCGGATTTAGTAGAGGCAGCGATCGCCGCTGATATTCGATCGCGCAATTAAACGGCGATAGACAGGGGTAATCCATCAATTGCCCCTGTTTTAAGTTTCTCTATTTTGCTCACATCGTATCTACGGTTGATTGCCATCGCCCCGCCCAACCCATGTCCAAAAAAATAGCCCGCCTAAACGGGCTTTCTGGAAGAGGCAGGATTAACCCCACCTCTTTTCCTATACAGGATAATGCTACCCTACTTCGTTTCAGAGAACTCAGCGTCGATGACATCTTCATCAGAACCGCCCGAGGGAGGAGTGCCAGCGCCGCCGCCGCCATTATCATTCGGGGGGGCACCTGCATCACCACCGGATTGCTCATAGATCTTGCTACCGATCGCATACAGAGCTTGTTGCAACTCAGTCATCTGAGACTTCATCAGATCCAAATCATCCTTGGCGATCGCATCCTTAAGCGCCTGAATCAAATCAGTCACCTTCGCCTTCTCATCTGCCGGGACCTTATCTCCCAACTCAGCAATTTGCTTCTCAGCTTGATAAGTCAACGAATCCGCTTGGTTCTTCAAATCAATCTTCTCGCGACGTTCCTTATCCGCTGCGGCATTCGATTCCGCTTCTCGGACCATCCGCTCCACTTCATCCCCAGGCAAGGTACTCGCACCCGTGATACTGATCGACTGTTCTTTCCCAGTCCCCTTATCCTTCGCATGGACATTCAGGATCCCGTTCGCATCAATATCAAAGGTCACTTCAATTTGAGGAACCCCACGCTGTGCTGGGGGAATACCATCTAAGCGGAACGTTCCCAAACTCTTGTTATCGTTCGCCATCTCCCGTTCCCCTTGCAGAATGTGAATTTCCACATTCGTTTGACCATCCACTGCCGTGGAGAACACTTCCGACTTCTTCGTAGGAATCGTGGTGTTGCGAGGAATAATCTTCGTCATCACGCCACCCAAGGTTTCCACACCCAGGGAGAGGGGAGTCACGTCAAGCAGCAGAATGTCTTTAACCTCACCTGCCAGCACACCCGCTTGAATTGCAGCACCCACAGCCACCACTTCATCCGGGTTCACGGTTTGGTTCGGTTCTTTACCCAGAACCTTTTTCACCAGTTCTTTCACGGCTGGAATCCGAGTAGAACCCCCGACGAGGACCACCTCATCGATCGCACTCTTATCCAACTTGGCATCGCGAACCGCATTTTCCACGGGGATGCCGCAACGGTCAATCAAATCTGCCGTCAGTTCCTCAAACTTAGCCCGCGTCAAGGTGGTATCTAAGTGCTTCGGACCTTCTTGGGTTGCCGTAATAAAGGGCAGGTTGATTTCCGTTTGAGTCACGCTAGAGAGCTCAATTTTGGCCTTTTCAGCGGCTTCAGTCAACCGTTGTAGGGCTTGCTTATCCTTGCGCAGGTCGATGCCTTCGGCTTTGCGGAATTCTTCAGCTAAGAAATCCACAATTTTCTTATCAAAGTCATCCCCACCCAAGTGGGTATCTCCAGAGGTGGCGAGCACTTCAAACACACCGTCGCCGACTTCTAAGATGGAAACGTCGAAGGTCCCACCCCCTAAGTCAAACACCAGAATTGTTTCATTACTCTTCTTGTCTAACCCATAAGCCAGAGAAGCGGCAGTGGGTTCGTTGATGATCCGTAACACTTCAATCCCGGCAATTTTCCCGGCGTCTTTCGTCGCTTGACGCTGAGAGTCGTTGAAATAGGCGGGAACCGTAATCACCGCTTGGGTGACTTTTTCACCGAGGTAGGTGCTGGCATCATCCACCAGTTTCCGCAGCACTTGGGCGGAAATTTCTTCGGGAGCGTATTGCTTGCTTAAGGCAGGGCAATCGAGCTTAACGTTGCCATTGATGTTGAGGACTTTATAGGAAACCTCGGTGGTTTCATGGGTGACTTCGGTATGTTTGCGTCCGATGAACCGCTTGACGGAATAGAAGGTGTTTTCCGGGTTCATCACCCCTTGACGCTTGGCGATTTGACCGACGAGGCGATCGCTGTTTTTCGTGTAAGCAACCACCGAAGGCGTGGTGCGGAAGCCTTCTGCATTGGCGATCACGGTGGGTTTACCCCCTTCCATCACGGCAACGCAAGAGTTTGTGGTTCCTAAGTCAATTCCAACTACTTTACCCATTATGGATGTTTTACTCCTAATTTACTACTAACAAAGGGTTTGGGCTGATTTAGCCCGGTTTATTTGGGCTATCGGATGAACTGCACCCAGGCAGTTTTTCCAGATTGAATATTTTTTAAGCCTACCAATCTATATGGTGTGGGCGGTTGGGCTTCTATTGAAGGGGAGTTTACCGAACCTCGTTAGGGACGGTTTACCGAGAAAGCAGGCTGTGCGCGGTGTTTTTATGGGCCGATCGCCGGTGATTTTTGGGTCTATACCATCCTGGCGATCGGCCCATCTCCCCACCCTTGTCCCTAAATCCTTCCTAAATCCATTGAACCTCCAGATTTGGGGTGAGCCGATTTACCTGGGGTTGCCCATAAGTCATCTAACAATTCACCCTCCCTGGGAGAGATTTTTTCCTCCGTTTTCTGTGCGGTTAGATCCGGTTTCTGCTCCACCGGCATTACTGGGTTAACCTTGGATTTGAGTTGATCCAACTGCACCTTGACCACCTGGGGTTGTTGGGCGGAGAATTTCGGCAAGGTTAAGGTGAGAATGCCATTGTTTAACTGGGATTCAATGCGGTCCGGCACAATCGGTTTCGTCAAGGAGATGACCCGATGCAACTTGCCGTACTGGAGTTCGGAACGCAGGTAACCGCTGTTCTTACTCACGCGCTGGGGTAGCTGACGGTGGGCGGCGATCGCCACTTGAAAGCGACTTGCTTGCACATCAATCTCGGGTCCGGTTAAACCGGGTACTTCCACCCGCAATACAAAGCTTTGCTCAGTTTCCGCCAGTTCGATCGCCGGTTGCCACACTCTACCCATCTCGGGACGTTGGCAGGGGGATTGTTCATTTAAAAGTTGTTCAAATTGACGTCCCCAGGCATCGACCTCGCGTAACAGGTCTAAATTCATTGCTGTTCTCATCGCGTTTCCTCTCCAAAACAAGAGTAAATTCTGAAATCGGTAGAGTGGGCAGAATCGGGTTTTATCGAACCAGGAAGTGGTCAAAACACCGATAATTTTTTTATGTAACCTTGGGAAAATCTAGGGTTTCCTCCCTCCTTTTTCAGCAATTATGTTGCCTATTTAGAGGGGGTTACTTCTTTCTAATGTAGGCGAACTGACACTCTATTTGCCAGGGGGTAAACCGTAAGAAGACTGTTGTATTTGCCGCCGATGGGCGAAACGTTTTCAATCTTCATTCCGGTTTGACCATGACTCTAGGATAGGAAAATCTCGGTTTCCACTCAGGGGGGCAAACCGTAAGAAGACTGTTGTATTTGCCGTCAAAATCTACCCCGGCTGTTGATGACAATCATAAGTCTGCTTTAGCCCGCACCCTGAAGGGTGGGGCTATACAGACGAAGCCCGCCTGCGCGGGCTAATCCAGAAATGGACTTTTAACAACCGGATTTGGTATAGTCCCCATGCCCCGCACCCTAAAGGGTGGGGCTATACGGACAAAGCCCGCCTGCGCGGGCTAATACAGGAAATGGACTTTTAACCACCGGATTTGGTATGACAATAAAACAGGGCAAGACAAAACCCCCCGAGTTTGAGCGACTCGGAGGGTTTAAATCCGGGGAAGACTAATTTATAGCAAATCCGGTTGTCTCCAGTGGTTTTCCTCTATTAGCCCGCGCAGGCGGGCTTTGTCCCTGTAGCCCCACCCTTCAGGGTGCGGGCGATCGCAACCGGATGGAGGATTAACCGCTAACCACGGCCCTTGCGGATGGGCGTACCGCAGGGATAAGTGGCAACAGGTTCGGGTCTTTTAGAAACCGTGGGGACCTTGCGTTCCGATTTTTTCGCTTGCGCCAATTGGTAGTCTAATTGCAGTTTGGTCAGCATTTCCTGGCGGCGATCGTACAAGCGTTTGAGGGAACGCGGGGGACATTGATTCATCACATAAGCGGTGAGAATCGGCAGGGCGATCGTGCTGTCGGTGTAGCAAACCACGGTATTGGGCAGTTCATTGGGATCGACTTTGCCCCAGCTTACGGCTTCAGAGGGGGTGGCCCCAGATAAACCGCCGGTATCGGGACGGGCATCGGTAATCTGAATGAAGTAGTCATGTCCCCGTTCTTCTAAACCGAGGACCTCGTGAATTTGGGGTTGGGTTTGCAGGAGGAAGTTTTTCGGAGAACCGCCACCGAGAATGAAGGCGGCACTTTCTCCGGGGAAGTCTTTGTTGGGGTCCCGGGCACCATAAGCGATCGCCGCTGTTTCGTTGACATCGATCGCCGGATCAATAATTAATTCCGACCCTTCTAGGGCAAGCGCCGCCACATTCATCCCGATCGAGCTATCTCCCGGCGACGAGGTATAAATCGGCACTCCGCACTCATACGCCGTTGCCAGCAAGCAGGAATGCTCTACCCCGCGCTGCTTCTCAATTTCCCGGACATATTTCCCCAGCAGATAGTGAAATTCTGCGGTTCCCATCCGCTTCTGAAACGGTTCTGCGCGCAAAATGGTCCGAATAAAGGCATCGGTTTCTAACAACACATCGTAGTCAAAAATGATGTCATAGATGCGGATATGGCCTTCTTCCCGCAGTTTGATGTCATCCACGAACGGATTTCCCGCATAGAGGTTTAATCCCAGTCCGTAATGGATATCGTGATACAGATTTGCGCCGGTACTGATGATGTAATCAATAAAGCCGTTGCGGATCAGCGGTGCTAAGGCTGACACCCCAAATCCCGCCGGAGTCATGGCCCCAGATAGGCTCAGTCCCACCGTCACCCCCTCCCGCATCACCTTTTTCGTCAGCAGGTGACAGACTTCCCGCAACCGAGCGGAGTTATAAGCGGTGAAGTAACCATCAATTAAGTCCACGACGCTCACGTTCTCAGTCATGGGGGCGGGTGCAATTTTGCGATCTATCATTTGAGACATTTTTCTACTCCAAACCGTTGAAATACAGGGCATAGTAGCCTTAGCAGACCAAGCGACTAAGGCGATTGACTCTGTTCTTTTCGTGAATATTTAAGTTGATTGACATCGCTGCCACAGGTGAAAGATTGGGTCAGGTTCTTGTGAACCGACCTCATCCCTAGGCAGTGGCTGGAGATCTCAACCCGACGCTCTATCCCGCAAGCATGATGCTTAATGAGTGGATCTGACAGATGTTTCGTTCGTCTGATGCGAGTTTCTCTGTCATGAATCCGCTCTATTTTGGATAGAGCTAGGGCAGGAAAAATCCAGCTTGTTTAGAGACGTTTATCGGAACTCGCCTCATTGTCAAAATTTTGTGGGTCTATAACCCCGATCGACCTAGTTTGCGGACCCGTCGAGACGTAGGGCCTTGATAGCAGCAGCTTGAAACAAGCCACCATAGTACCGAGCGCAAACCTTATCTAACAGGTCGATCGGACCATACTAGGCGCTTCACATCGATCAGTCCAAGACAGCGCCGGGTCGCAATGCCGTTTACGCTTCAACTGCATATCCAGATACCAAAGGCCACGCCAAGGGTAGCCAGTTAGAGCAAAGAATTTCAACGTTGTTATGCAACCTCTCTTGGAAGACAACATTTTCACTATATTGTAGCACTAAAATTCCCGGGCTGAAATCTGAAAATTGAGATTTTTTAGCGAATTTCTGCTTTTAGCCTTAGATAACAGAGGGTTATCTAGTTTTTTTGGATTTTTTCGGCTTTCTGGAGGATTAACGCTCTCTCTTGAGCAGTAGGACTCAACCCAGATCGGATGGAAAGGGCCGAAATGGAGGCAGGACAATGGCAGGGGCGGTTGGGACTTACAAGAGTAGGTTTTATAGACTTAACTGCACCTGATGCTCCCCTCCCCTTACCAAGGTCCGGGTTAGGGTGGGGTTCCCTCTTGCGCGATCGCCAAGTCACGCCACCTGATGGTCCCCTCCCCTGTGTCTTGGTCCGGGCTCGGGTGGGGTTCTTCTTAGGGAACTCCATAAAATAAAATCTCCAAAAAACCCGCACACTCAAGGGTGGGGCACTCGCAGACGAAGCCCGTGGTTCGACCCCCCCTTCGACTGGCTCAGGACAGGCTTCGACTAGCTCAGGGCAGGCTTCGACTAGCTCAGGGCAGGCTTTGCTCACCGTGAAGCCCTGCGCGGCGTCATACAGTCTTGGGAGGTGCTTAACCATCGAATTTGGATGATTTATTTGTTGGAATACCCTTAGGCGATCGCCACATCACCCCTTCTCCGGTCCCATCCCCTGTGTCTTGGTCCGGGTTAGGGTGGGGTTCTTCGTTAGGCGATCGCAAAATATAAATCCTTCAACCGTTCAACTAAAAGGAAGGTATGTGTAGGGGCGCAAGCATTTACTCCGACATTGACGGGGCTACTCCGTTGATCAGTCACTACGAACGTTTTGGAGATTTTATTTTTTGGAGTTCCCTTATGCGATCGCCACCTCACGCACTCTTGGAGGTTTAAGCACCTGTATGGAGCCGGGTGCCAACCTCTTTCTTCAGTGAAGCGCGATCGCGCTTCAAGAGGACCCCACCCTAACCCGGACCAAGACACAGGGGAGGGGACCATCAGGTGCAGTTACGCTTAACAAAACTCCTCTTGTCAGACCCTAAGAGGACCCCACCCTAACCCGGACCAAGACACAGGGGAGGGGACCGGAGGTTTTGAGATGCTGTTGGGCCCGCTTCTGTGGGCAGAATTCTTGGACAAAACCCGGGCAAGAGATTCAGGGAAAAAACTCTTGGAGATTGGCTAGACTGAAATGCCGATTGAGGGGTATGATGGGAGATTGTGAGTTAAAAACCATAACTATGAAGGCTGAACAAATTATCCGTGCCATTGAGGCGGAACAGTTAAAAACGGACCTCCCCCAGATTTACGTCGGTGACAGCGTAAGAGTGGGAGTCAGAATTAGAGAAGCGGGCAAAGAAAGAACCCAGCCATACGAGGGCGTGGTGATTGCCATGCGCAATGGTGGGATTAACGAAACCATTACCGTGCGCCGCGTTTTCCAAGGGGTCGGGGTGGAACGAGTCTTTTTGGTGCATTCCCCTCGGATTGAGAGCATCAAAATCTTGCGTCGGGGTAAAGCGCGACGGGCGAAGCTGTACTATCTGCGCGATCGCGTGGGTAAAGCCACCCGCATCAAACAACGGTTTGACCGCCCTATCTAACACCAATTCAAAAAAAATTGCCCCGGGTGGGTTGACGCGATCGCAATCTTAGGTATAGGATAGGAAATGGGTGAATCGCTCTAACCAGCCGATTCAACCCGTGCGCTCTTAGTTCAGTTGGTAGAACGCAGGTCTCCAAAACCTGATGTCGGGGGTTCAAGTCCTCCAGGGCGCGCTGAACCATCTTCCGAAAGATATCTGCCCGAAAGTATGTCTGCTGCAAAAACAGCAAACAACCTAAAAACTTTCGGGTAGAATTATTATCTGGGTGGTTCATACCAAATATTGGAAGAACAAGAAAAAGTTTAAGCTAGAACGGCGACTTGTGCAGCCATCCAGTCTGGAGTGGCGTAATTCACTGGCGATCACATGAAAGCTGTTGCCAAGAAAGAACTGCCTGTTGTTGCGTTCAGTGGGAGAAGAAAAGCAATTGTGGCAAAGAAAAACGAAGCAGACCAAGAAACAGCAAGCGGTTTCAATCCCGCAGAGTTTTTCCAGGAAACAAAAGAAGAACTGGCTAAGGTAGTTTGGCCATCTCGGCAGCAGGTAATTAGTGAATCGTTGGCCGTCCTCTCGATGGTCGCCTTAATTGCCAGCTTAATCTATTTCATCGATAAATTTTTTGGTTGGGCAGCTACACAGGTGTTCGGATGATGTTTGCATCGGACGACGACTCTCAATATTCAACTCAACCGTCAGAAACCGACGAAAGCGAAGAAACCAAATCAACGGGCCGTTGGTTTGCCGTTCAAGTTGCCTCGGGCTGTGAAAAGCGCGTCAAAGCGACCCTAGAACAGCGAATTCAAACCCTTGATATGGGTGACCGAATTTTTCAGGTCGAGATTCCCCAAGCTGCTGCATTTAAAATCCGCAAGGATGGAAGCAGACAGCAAACGGATGAAAAAATCTTCCCCGGTTACGTCCTCGTCCAAATGGACATGGACGATGAAAGCTGGCAGGTTGTCAAAAACACCCCCCATGTGATTAACTTTGTGGGGGCAGAACAAAAACGCCGTTACGGACGCGGACGCGGTCACGTCAAACCCATGCCCCTGAGTTATTCGGAAGTTCAACGAATATTCAGGCAACGGGACGAAGCAGAGCCAGTAGCAAAAACTTATTTGACTCCAGGAGAAAAAATTGAAGTGGTCTCTGGACCCTTTAAAGATTTTGATGGGGAAGTCATAGAAGTTAGCCCAGAGCGCAGTAAGCTCAAGGCACTCCTGTCTATCTTCGGACGAGATACGCCCGTCGAACTGGAGTTTAATCAAGTCCGCAAATTGAGTTAAAGCAGCTAACACAGCAAATGGCAAAAAAAGTAGTTGCGGTGATTAAGTTGGCGATTAATGCCGGAAAAGCCAACCCCGCACCCCCGATCGGGCCTGCCCTCGGTCAGCATGGCGTGAACATCATGATGTTCTGTAAAGAATATAACGCCAGAACTGCCGATCAAGCGGGTCTCGTGGTGCCGGTAGAAATTTCCGTCTTTGAAGACCGCAGTTTCACCTTCATTCTGAAAACCCCTCCCGCCTCTGTCTTGATTCGCAAGGCAGCAGGGATTGAAAGAGGTTCAGGGGAACCCAATCGCAAGAAAGTGGCCGAAATCTCCCGGGATCAACTCCGCGAGATCGCCCAAACTAAAATGCCTGACCTCAATGCCAATGACATTGAAGCAGCCATGAAAATTGTCGAAGGGACCGCCCGTAATATGGGTGTGACCGTCGCTGATTAGGAACCGATTGGAGATTTTGGATTTTAGATTTTTAGAGGTTTAGAAAACTGCTAAATTCTAAGAACTGGGGTTTGAAATCTCTGGATTTACCTAAATTGAGAGATCCCAAGACAGGGCAACTGCAATCGATGCAGTCCATCTGCTCTGATCTCAACCGAGTGACCCATACAAGGGGCAGAGGCATCGCCTCGCTATGACCCCAGGAGAGAAAAATGTCCAAAAAAATCTCGCGTAGATTACAAGAACTCACGAAAAAGGTTGAAGAGCGGCCTTATCAACCTTTAGAGGCGCTCAACCTTTTAAAAGAGACCGCTACAGCTAAATTTCCTGAATCCGCCGAAGCTCATATTCGCTTAGGCATCGATCCTAAGTACACCGACCAACAACTGCGGACCACCGTGGCCCTCCCCAAAGGAACGGGTCAAACCGTCCGCGTGGCGGTCATTGCTCGGGGGGAAAAAGTTAATGAAGCCACCAGTGCCGGTGCGGATTTGGCCGGTTCAGAGGAACTGATCGCCGAAATCCAACAAGGCCGGATGGACTTCGATAAACTGATTGCCACCCCGGATATGATGCCCCAAGTGGCAAAATTAGGTAAACTCCTCGGTCCTCGGGGGTTGATGCCTTCGCCAAAAGGTGGTACAGTAACCTTTGACCTCGGTCAAGCAATTAACGAGTTCAAGGCCGGTAAACTAGAATTTCGGGCCGATCGCACGGGCATCGTCCATGTCATGTTTGGGAAAGCTGCTTTCCCAACTGAAGATCTCCTAGTTAACCTCAAGGCGTTGCAAGAAAGCATTGACCGCAACCGTCCTTCCGGTGCTAAAGGCCGCTACTGGCGCAGTGTGTATGTCACTTCAACGATGGGACCCTCCATTGAAGTTGATATCAGTGCCTTGCGAGATCTCAAGCTGACGGACATCGCCTAAGCGCGAGTTAAAATTTTGAGGAAACTCAAAATTCATCCCTTCAAACCCCACAATTAAATAGCACAGTAGCCGGAGACAGTAGGTGTCCAACAGGGCTTAATTTCCTACCTAGGTTTGCGTTATCGTTCCCCTTGTGCTGATCTTGTCATGAGTTGACAAGATTGCCATCGGAAACTGACAAAACCCCGGCTGCCCTGCTGGGGTTTTTGATTGGGTCGGGGATAGGGGAGCAGTGGGAGTAAAAACCCACAGGCTGAAGCCTGGGGCTACACGGACAAAGCCTGCCTGCGCAGGCTAAGAGGGAAAACGATTTTTTACAATCGGATTCCGTATCCTATTCCCAGGGGATGAATGCTCCCAAATGTCTCTAATTTCTTAATCTTCATCCCAATCAGGAGGTGAAAACGAGTGGGTAAAACGCTAGCAGATAAACAAGCGATGGTGACGGAGCTCAAACAAGAGTTGAGCCAGTCCCAGATGACGCTTGTGATTGATTACAAAGGGTTAACCGTGGCGGAGATTACCGATTTACGTCGGCGTCTACGCGAAAGCGGTGCAACCTGTGCAGTCGCTAAAAACACCCTGATGCGACGGGCTGTTGATGGCGACGAAAACTGGCAATCTTTAGAGGAATTCCTCAAAGATTCCTCTGCCTTTTTGTTCTTGAAAGATGACCTAAATGGTCCTATTAAGGCGTATCAAGACTTCCAAAAAGCGACCAAGAAGAGTGAACTTCGCGGTGGTGTATTAGAAGGAAAAGCGCTGACTTTCGAGCAAGTTAAGGCGATCGGAGACTTGCCTTCCAAGGAAGAACTCATGGCGCAAATCGCCGGTGCCCTCAATGCAGTGGTCACCAAGATTGCTGTGGGTATCAAAGAAGTTCCTTCCGGTGTGGCACGAGGTCTCCAAGCCTACGCCGACAAAGACGGCAGCAGCAGCGACGAAGACCAAGCTGCCTAGGGGCTTGTCATTTGTCATTTGTCGTTTGTCATTTGTCATTTGTCGTTGGTCATTTGTTCTGGGATGACGGATTAAGGATTTTCACGGTCTTATGTCATTTCTCTAGCGACAAAGGACCAATAACCAATGACCAATAACCAATGACCAATGACCAATGACCAAGAACCACTGACTATTCCATTTACATATTTGATAGGAGTCAATCCATGTCTGCAGCAACTGATGAAATTCTCGAAAAGCTAAAATCCCTGACCTTATTAGAAGCTTCTGAACTGGTCAAACAAATTGAAGAAGCCTTTGGCGTGAGTGCTGCTGCACCGGCTGGCGGCATGATGATGATGGCTCCTGGCGCGGCTGCTGCTGCTGAAGAAGTCGAAGAGAAGACTGAATTTGATGTCATTCTCGAAGAAGTTCCCGCAGACAAGAAAATTGCGGTTCTGAAAGTCGTCCGCGTGTTAACCGGATTAGGTCTGAAAGAAGCCAAAGATATGGTGGAATCTGCACCGAAACCGATTAAAGAAGGCATCGCCAAAGATGCAGCGGAAGATGCTAAGAAGCAACTGGAAGAAGCAGGCGGAAAAGTCAGCATCAAGTAAGATTTTCCCTTGGGAAATTTATACAGGAGTGGCAGAATATTCTATTTTATTTTGCCACTCTACCGGATAAGTCCACAGCAGTGGGCTTATTTTTTTTTGAGGAAGTGGTTCAGTTGGGATGAGCGATCGCCTCTATCATCTGTCGCTCCACCACCCTCTGCTCTGTGGGGACGGTAAAATAAAATGTGGAACCCTGACCGACTTGAGATTTGATCCAGATGGAACCCCCATGCCGTTCGATAATTTTGCGGCAAGTGGCTAATCCAATGCCAGTGCCGGGATAGTCTTGGGTGTGCAACCGTTTAAAGATCTGAAAAATATACTCCGAATATTCTTCATCAATTCCAATGCCGTTATCTTGAATTGAAAATAAATAGTGATGGTCTTGGACAACTGCACTTAGATGAATTCTGGGCGACTCTTCCCCACGGTATTGAATGGCATTTCCGATTAAATTTTGGAAGAGTTGGACGAATTGGGATTCACTGCCGATGATGGCCGGTAACGAGTCATAAGTGACCTGAGCTTGATATTGATGAATCTCCGTCGCTAGATTTTCCACAGCCTGCTGGACAAGCCGATCGCTAGAGAGGAGTTGAAACGGATCCTCTTCCTGATTCAAACGAGCATAGGAGAGTAACTCTCCAATTAATAAATTGGTGCGATTGCAGAGTTTTAAAATTTGCTCCACAAAATCGTTACATTTATCATCCAGTTGTTCTTTTCCGCACATTTGCAAGAGTTGGGCATAGCCATTGATGGTGGCTAACGGTGACCGTAAGTCGTGAGAGGCAATTCCCGCAAATTGTTCTAAATCGGCATTAGAGCGAGCGAGTTCTTGGTTCGCTTTTTCCAGGGCGAGTTCTGTGATTTGGCGTCGTTCAATTTCTTGTCTTAGCCGTTCATTCTGCTCCTTTAGGGCTTTTTCGGCAGCGTTGCGCTGACAAATTTCCGCTTGCAATTGATAGTTTTGTTTCTCTAGCTTCATTTGCAAGTAATTCAGTTTCAGATGACATTCCATGCGGGCAAAAACCTCTTCGACTTGAAACGGCTTGGTAATATAGTCTACTCCGCCAACGGCAAAAGCCTTTACTTTGTCAAATCCTTGGTCCTTGGCACTCACAAAAATAACCGGAATTTGACAAGTGTCTGATTCATGTTTGAGCTGATGACAAACTTGATAACCATCCATATCAGGCATCATGATATCAAGCAAAATCAAATCCGGTGGTGTTGATTTCGCAGCCGATAAAGCCATCTCTCCCGAGAGGACGGCACGGACTTTAAATCCGTGGTTTTTTAGCAAATTAGACAACACTCGTAAATTATTTGGTTCATCGTCCACAATTAAAATATCGGCTAAAGTCCCGAAAGGTTGATCGCTATTCATAAAGCAGTTCCTGGGTCAATGCGGTAATTTTGTCAAATCGAAAGTTGTCGGTCCAGTCCTGGAGACAGTGAGCGATCGCCCCCGAAGGTTCCGGCATTTCCTGAATAAGTTCCTCAATAGCTTCACTATCCGCAGCAAGGGCAGCATTGTACAAGGCACCAATCCAGGTGACTGGCATCCCTTGGAACGCCGAAGGGTCTGGAATAAACGCGGCATCCCATGAATTACCCTTGTCTTCTCTTCCAGACTCGGGATCTGCATATCGATAGCGCACTCCGAGGTGTTGAGCAAAGCTTTCCAAGAGCACCTCTTGTCGGCAAGGCTTTCGTAGGAACTCATCACAACCAGCGGACAAAATCAAGCTGCGATTTTCCTCAAAGGCACTGGCGGTTAACGCAATCACCACCGTCGCCTGACCCTTTAAATGAGATTTGATCTGTCGAGTGGCTTCGTAACCATTCATCACGGGCATTTGCATATCCATCACTATTAGATGGGGTTCCCAATTTTCCCATACTTCTAACGCTTGTTGCCCATTTTCGGCTTCCCGGACCTCAAATCCCAGGGGTTCGAGGTAGCAGCGAATTAAGCGGCGACTTTCAGGGCGATCGTCCGCGATCAGAATCCGATAGAGGGGCTGATCCGGTTCTAATCCGATAATGCGTGGGACCCGACTGGCGGTTTTGAGGTCACTGGCTTGGGCTACAGACACTTGAATGGTAAATTTAACCAAGGTCCCCACATCAAGGCGGCTACTCACCTGGATATCACCGCCCATCATTTGTACGAATTTCCGGCTAATGCTCAACCCTAAACCCGTTCCTTCCGAGGCGTTTCTGCCGGTGGCGGTTTGATGAAAGGGTGTAAATAATCCGGGCAACTCTTCCTCAGCGATTCCCATGCCTGTATCTTCGATTTCAAAGTAGAAACAGAAGCGAGAGGCGGGTTCTAAATCGGCCTGTTGGAGTTCTGTTGCTCTGACTCGCAGGGATACTCCACCTTGCCGGGTAAATTTGATGGCATTTCCCACCAGATTGGTCAAAACTTGGCGCAATTTACTTTCATCGGTGGTGATATATTGGGGGACACTATCTCTGTCAAAAATCATCTGTAACCCTTTAGAGGCTGCTTTGATTTGCAGCATGGCTTCTAATCCGGTGAGCAGAGCATAAAAGTCAAAACTGCTCAGACGAAGGGCCGATCGCCCCGCTTCGATTTTGGAGATTTCCAGGACATCGTTAATCAGATTGAGCAAATGCTCACCACTACTATTGATAATGGCAATTTGTTCTTGTTGTTGGGGATTTAAAGACGAGTCCTGAGCTAAGATTTGGCTAAAGCCCAGAATTGCATTCAAAGGGGTTCGCAGTTCATGGCTCATATTGGCGAGAAAGGCACTTTTAGTCAGGTTGGCTGCTTCCGCCGCTTCTTTCGCTTCTAGTAAGGCTATTTCAGCCCGCTTGCGATCGGTGATATCCGTGGTAATTCCACATAAACCATAGGGTTGACCGCTCAAATCATGGAGGATTAACTTGACGGTATAATAGGTATGAATGCCATCGGGCCGGGGGAGGTATTCTTCACAAGAATAAGGTACTCCGTTTTCGATCAGGTTTCGTTCCTGGGCGTCAATTTGCTCGGAAAACTCTCCGGGGATTAATTCGGCAGCGGTTTTACCAAGACACTGATCTTCTGAGATCCCTAACAAATCAAGGATATATTGATTGACTAATATCATTTTGCCTTGCAGGTCTTTCAAAAAAATTCCCGCTGGAGCATTATTTAAAATGGCTTTGAACTTCGCTTCACTTTCTCGCAACGCTTTCTCGGCTTGAATTTGGTGGGTGATGTCGAGTCCAACTCCTCCAACTAAATACTCTCCTCCGTCAATTTGTATGGGAAATTTATACACCAAAAACTCACCGAGAGAACCATCAGGACGAAATGCTGATTCGATCGCCTCGACGACTTCACCGCCATCAGCCACTAAGCGATTGTTGGCAATGTGCTGTTCGGCTAACTCCCTGGGGTGGAGGTCGAAGGGTGTTTTATCTAGCAACTCATCCACAGGCTTCCGGAATAAATTGGCCAGGTTCTGATTGCAGTAAACGATTTTGGCATCGCGATCGCTAATCCAGGCAAGGGCCGGACTGTGGTTCATAAATGCCTGAAATCTGGCTTCGCTTGCGCGCAAAGCTTGATCGGCTTTAATGCGATTATTAACATTCCTACCGATGAGAGATGCACCCACGATTTCTCCGCTGGCATCTTGCATGGAACTGTAGTTCATTTCATAATAGTGACACTCTTGGGACGAGTCTCCTAATTCCAGAATAAGAGTAAAGTGTTCTCCTTGAAATGCTCGTTCCCAAACTTCTCTCACCTTGGCCTGTTCGCTGGGTAAATGGGATAAGGCTTCAAGGAGGTTATCCCCCACTTCAAAGGTACGGCCAAACAGCTTGCTAAATTCGGTTTTAGCCGCATCATTTGCTATCAGCCAGTTAAAATCTGTATCCATCGCAGCAATAATGTCGGGGGTGCATTCTATCAAACTATTCAAAAGTGCTTGACTGCCTCTGAGGTTGGCCTCTATTTGCTGTCGCTGGTGCAATTCTTGTTCGAGTTCAATCGTTCGCTCGGCGATGCGATTTTCTAAGGTGTGATTTAATTCCAAAAGGGCTTGCTCGGCTTGCTTGCGATCGGTCATATCAACGGCGGTACTCATGGCAATTCTTCGACCATCGGCAGCTTTACCCAAAGTCACCGCATAAAAGTACCAAATGCGGTTGAGACCAGCTTTGGTGCGAATAGTGACCTCTTTTTCCACAACCTGATCTTCTGCTAAGGTGTAGAGTTTCTGGATAGCTTCTCGCAAGCTTTGTTTTCTGGGTCCATAAGCTTGATGAATCCAGTCAGCAACTGTGGGAATATCTGCAAGGTGATAGCCACTAACCTTTGACCAAGCTCTATTAATTTGCACCACTTGCCCATCTTCTGTGTGCAGCATGATCGGGACCGGGGAATTCATCACAGCAGCCTGGAACTGTCGCTGTGATTCCTGGCGATCGCCCTCGATGCGATTGATCACTTGTGCCAAGATATAAATCCCTGTGGAGAAGAGGACAATCTCGGTGATCATCAGAATGGCATAGGCGGTGGGTTCGTCATACCAGTCCCGTTGATGACCCTGAAAGAGCAACCAACTCAGGGCCAAAGGCAGGGCGATCACCCAAGGCAAAACTCGCCGCGCCATCATTCCTCCGAGTAGAGGACTGAGGATCGTCGGCATCAGCCCCTGTTCTGGACGACTAAATAATATCCCGAGGCTCAGGACGAGAAATGTGACTGCGGTACTGAAGGCCGTGGTAGTTGTCGGCACCCATAACTCATATAACACCTGAGCATTAAACAAGTAACAGGAGAGACCCACTAATGCAATCAAAGCCACCACCAGACTCACGATCTGAGCGAGTCGGTCCTTGTCCTTTTGCGGGGTTTGCTGGGCCAACAGCAACAGGGAGATGCCGCTCAAGATAAAATTCACCGCAACGCTTGCGCTCATCCTTCCGGGATAAGGGACTGTGACGGAGGCCCTAAGCTCTGGAACCAGGAGTTCATCAATGCCGAAGTTCCAGCCAAAAATATACTGGAGTAAGGTGAGAGTGGCGATCGCAATCACGAACCCGGCCAATCCCCGAACTATCCGTTGCCACCGTCGAGGAAGTCGCTGTCGTTGTAACAATCCCAGAGCAATCCCACCGAGCACAAAGCACAAAGCGGCATTGGGTCTCATGCTGTAGGGGTTGCCCAGAAAACCGTTGATCAACCATTCCGGATGAAAATGCCAACCTAGCAAATGGATGGCCCCCATGAGGATGACGAAGGCAGTGGCAATCCGAGAGATCAGGTAAGTCATAGGAATAGTCTCCTCTCACAGTTCGAGGTGGGGTATCGCTAGAAATAACTCAGGCGAGAGTAGAAATACTTTTCGTGAGTGGTTTTTAGCCCTTCTTTATTCTACCTTTTTACAGGTTTGAAACTTTCTGAAATTAAAAAACCCCACACCCTCAAGGGTGGGGCTATACAGACAAAGCCCGCGAAGGCGGGCTAAGATAGAAAACTGACTGTTGACAACCGGATGTATTATCAGCAGGAGTTAGAATCCAGGTGGATTGCCATAATTATTGCTTATTCGCCATCCATTGCGGTCAGAAATCCGGTTGCTTGTTTGACTTAAAATAGTGAAAGTTTCCCTATTGTTTGACGATTTCACTGCGGGAAGTTTTGGTTTTTCGCAGGGGATTTGGGCTTAATTCCGGGGGGAGTGCAGTGACTGCTCCCCATTGCGTGACAAACTGAGTGAGTAGCGCTTCTTGTTGAACGCGGAATCCCTCCAGGTTACTGCCGCCATTCATAATCACAAACCAGACGGAACCCTGGGTTTGGGTGGGTAATGCACCAGCTAAGGCACTCACATAGTTGAGACTGCCAGATTTGACGACGGAGAAGCGGGGAATTTGCCGTTGGTTGAGGATGCCTTCATCTTGTCCAACAATGGCGATCGCATCTCCAATGGTCATGTTATGGGGTTGTAATTCCCGTTCTAAGGCCAAAAATAGACCACAGGCGGCGCGAGGGGACATGATATTTTCTTCCCCTAATCCGGATCCGTTGATCAGTCGGATTTCTTCTGGGGGAACTCCGGCAGCAACTGCCGCTTTTTGGGAGACGACTTGGGGACCTCCCACAGCATCAGCAAACATTTCCGCCATTGGGTTGTTGCTGTACTGATTCATCCGTTTGAGGAGTTCCACCACGGGAAGGGAATAATGGCGGATCAGGGGTTGGAGTTCCGGAGGGGGTGCAGCAGCGACTCGGATTGTACCAGCGATCGCCACTTGGGGTCTGGGGGTACCTGGGGGTAAGGTTTGATATTGGGTTTCTGCTTCCCCGGGCCAAATTTGCCCATTGATGCCTTCAAAAAAGAGGTTACCGGCGATGGTTGGATCGGTCTCGAAGTTCATATAAAATTTGTCCAGAATCACCAGATCCCCAGTCACTCGCTGAATTCCCAATTCGTTGAGGCGGTTGCCGATCGCCATTGCTTCTTCCCAAACAAACAGGGGGTCGCCTTCTCCTTGGATGACTAAATCTCCCTGTAATTCGCCATTTTCAATGGGTCCCGTTGCGCCAATTTGGGTGACGAATTCGCGATCGGGACCGAAGGTTTGCAAAGCAACCAGGGAGGTGGCGATTTTAGTGAGAGAGGCAGCAGGGAGGGGGGTAGTGCCTTGATGTTCGGCGAGGAGGGTGTCCCCCGTTTGCATCCAGATGCCTTGATTTTCCGAGGCAAATCCTTGGGAGGAGAGGCTGTTGATATATTGGGCGATCGCAGCGGTAACCGTGGGGTCGGGGTTATCTAAGGGGGCGATCGTCAGAGTGGGTGGGGGTTCGGGAGTCGGAATTTCTGCGATCGACGCTTCTGCCGATGGGACTTCAGTTTCGGCGGTTTCTGAAGGATTGCAGGCAGTCATGAGTACAGAAAGGGAGACCAATACAGCAGCAGTCAAACGGGGAGTTCTGAGCATAGGGAGGGATGAAGTCGGTGCAGGTATTCGACACAGAGGATAGCATAAGCCTGGAAGATTCATCCTATCAAATGGTCAGAATATTATACCAAATCCGATTGGTAAAAGTCGGTTTTCGCTTTTAGCCCGCGCAGGCGGGCTTCGTCCGTATAGCCCCAGGCTTGAGCCTGCGGGTTTTAACAGACCTTTGACAACCGGATTCCGTATTAGCAGCCGTTGGCGAGCGATCGCAACCAATGACCAATGACCAATGACCCGCAACCAATGACCAATGACCCCTCACTTCAAAACCCTCACGTTTTCACCCATTTATCTCTAGTAAATCTGCGGATGACCTAGAGAGTTCCGGTATGATAGAGTGAGAGCCAATTTCAAATTATAGGTAAAATCCGGAGGTTAAACGCACCCATGAACCAAAGATTTGGGCAACTGTTGAACGGGAGAACCATCCGTCGAATCGGGATAGGCGCAATCGTCTGTTTGCTAGTGGCTTTGTTTCAGGGTATAGCACAAGGCCAAGGCATCAATTGTGGGAGTTCATCCCATTGGGTAACCGCTTATAATAATCAGCAGGTGAATCACGCGCACATTTTTTGTGGCGAAGTGAATCGAGAGGGGCGTTTGGTGGGATTTCATGCCCGACCCCGGGGACAAAACCCCTCTACCGTCCGACAATTTAGAGTCACCCAATCGGTGAATAATCAGGGGATTTACGGGGGAGAATGGAGTCATACCTCCGGAGGCGGCAGCAAGTTTTCAACAATGTTTCCCGATCGCTGTACCGCAGAACAAGTGATCAATTCCATTGCTTATGCGGCAGCCAATCGGGTGCAATGTCCGAACGGCGCACCGAATTGGGCCTGGTGCGGATTAAATGGACCCACAGACCGCAGCCAGCAAACTCGGTTTTGTACCCCGAATAATGGAAGTTCCTATCGGATTGCTGGGGCAACCAATCGAGATGGTAAAATTAATACAGGCTTTCCCTTAAGGTAATCAAGATTATGACCGAACAAGCGTGTAATGAAACGGACTGGTTTGAGCAAAGTAATGCTCATCGTCGGGTTTTAGAGTTTCTGACCCTGGATATTCAAAATAGCCAGGAATGGGGTGAGCAGTTGTTAGACAAAATAGCAGGGTTAGAGACGGGAACCATTAAGGAATGGACGCGATCGGGAAATGCCTACTATTTGATTTTTTCCCCCCAGACCGTGACCATAGAGAATCTCTTGATGGATGGAGAACCCATTGAAACGATTTCTCTCCAGGAGTTCAAAGAAGCGGTTTTAATATGGCAAGAGCAACTTGATAATTCCGTTTCCGATTTAAGGAACATTTGAAGGATTCACCGATGATTTTACGGAGGCTTAAAAAAACTAAAATTGCTGATTTTGAGGGCTAATCCGGAAGCGATATCTGTTACAATAGATTGAACCAGGGAGAATAGGGTAAGATAGGGCAGTCCCTTGTCCATACCCTGTCCCTCGGGTCAGTGAAAAACATCATAATTTAGGAATTGGTGGGGAATTTTATGACTAAATCTGAACTCACCCCAGAACTGGAAACTCCGATATGGGTGGAGGATGAGTGGACTCCTCCGATGCCGCCTACGGATTTAATTTTTGATGATGGAGAACCCTTGGAAAGTAATCGTCACCGCATTGCCATCAATGTGCTGATTGCCGCAGTACATGAAGCCTTTGCAGGGCGGGAAGACTATTTTACTGGGGGCAATATGTTCGTCTATTTTAATAGCGAACAAGCCCGAAATCGGGATTTTAAAGGCCCGGATTTCTTTGTCGCCCTCAATGTTGATGGGACAAAGGAACGGCAAGGTTGGGTCGTTTGGGACGAAGGAGGATGTTATCCTAATGTGATTGTAGAGTTCCTGTCCCCCTCTACAGCCCGCGAGGACCTTGGCAACAAAAAGGACGTTTATGAACGGACATTTAGACTCCCTGAGTATTTTGTCTATGACCCCTTTGCGCCAAATTCATTGCGGGGATGGCGGTTAACGGGACCAGGGTATGAGGAGTTAACCCAGGACGATCGCGGTTGGTTATGGTGCAATTCTCTCGGGTTCTGGCTGGGAACTTGGGAGGGAACATTGCAACAAGAAACAGCAACTTGGTTAAGGTTTTTTGATGGCGATGGCAATTTGATTCTGTTGCCCGAAGAACTGGCTAAAATTGAACGCCAACGGGCTGAAAATGAAGCGCAACGGGCTGAGGAAGCCCGCCAACGGGCTGAGGAAGCCCGCTCGGAATTGGAGGCACTGAAAGCGCGACTCCGGGAGAAGGGCATCGATTTAGAATCCCTATAATGGGGGTTATGGAATTTCAATAAATACGATATAGGGGCGATTGATGAATTGCCCCTACGTTCTTTGTAGAAATAACAGGATTTGATGCAATTTTGGGGTAATATTAGGAACGCCGCCCGATTAATAGACCTCTTGCAAAATTCTTTAAAGCCCCCCTTCTTAAGGGGGGTTGGGGGGATCAATCCGGATTTTTGCAAGAGGTCTAATAGACTTCTGGCAAAATACCGTAGAGATCCCCCCAACCCCCCTTAAGAAGGGGGGCTTAAGAGATTTATCGAAGAGATCTAATTCAAGGTGCGATTTTGAAGGCGACGAATTTCGCGATCGACGCTGACGCCAATTTTGAGGGCTTGATTGAGCAATCGCCCATATTCGGTGGCTTCGTCGCTGATTTGTAAGTGGTTTAAGGTGGCTAGATTATTTTCTATTTTAGCAAATAATTCATAGCGACGGTCGATAAGGTCTTGATTTTCTCGGAGGATTCTATCGGTTCGCAAGCTGCCGAGTAAACTCTCGCGGGTAATGCTGAGGGCTTCGATAACTTCCTGGCGATCGCTGAGTTGTGTTTCGCCCCCGGCTGCTTCTATTTTATCTAAAATATCGAGCGATCGCACGACTTCGTTATATTTTTGGATTTCATCGAGAAGGGTTAAAAAGGTCTGGAATTTTTGCGATCGCCTCCATAAATACAAGTTGAGGGTGAGGGTAGCAACTCCGGCGATTCCTCCGGTGAATAGCAGAAAATAAAAGGTTGTCGCCATCTCTTGTCCAGAGAGTCCGGAATTACGAACGATTAAGATTCCAAGTGGGGTGAGTAAAATGAAGAAGAGGACCAAGATAAACAACTGGGCGATCGCAAAGGAGATCAGTTTATTCCAATTTTGGAGGAAAGCAGGACGATAGGCTAGACTTAACCCAATATCGTTCACATCCACCCCAGCGATCGCCTCTAGTTCGCTTTCGGTGACGATGGCATTTTCTAAATCGGGGCGCATAAACTATTTAATCCTCCTATTTTCTCCTAATTTTGTCAAGGTTTGTCCCCGGCGATCGCCCATTGTTTTAATAGCCCAATAAACGGCCTATCACGTACAAAATATTGACGTAAAAGTTGCCTTCTAAATCTCTAAACAGTTGAAAATCACCCGACGACCCAAAAAAGGGTCTTAGAGTCCAAGCCATTTGAGTCCCAACAAAGGCATAGAGCAATAACCAAAATTGTAGCAGTTTAGTTCGCGTATCCTGCCCAGTTATTTCCGGTTCGGCGAGTAACTGCATCCCTTCATAAAAGAATTTGATACCCAGAAATCCAGCTAACCCTAAAATGGCGACATTCAGCAACAGAAAAAATTCATAACTTTGGGTACTAATCAGGAAAAATAGGGTAACTGGGGCAAATCCAAAGAGGATGGCGCTCATAATCGCTTCGGCAGTCATCAGTAAGGTTAAATACTGGGTAAAGCTGTGTTTTGACCCAAAAATAATACTGAAAATGTATAACGTAGGAAAGCAAATTAGCAGGGTCAGTAGATAAAGGGCCGGTAATTTAAAAAACGAAGAAATAACTTGCATCCAACTATGGGATGCCCCGATAATTGCCCCATAAACTCCAAAAAATGCGGCACTGGATATCAGTAAAGCAATGATTTTGTTGTTGAGCTTTATGCCTTTGTGGATTTCTTCCAGAAAGGATTGGCGGTCTTGCAGCAGTTTAACCAGCACTGAAAAGTAATTCATGATACTTCCTGCCAGATACGGCTTGGGCTTTTCTTTTGGGATTTTAGCATCTAGTTTCTGGACTGTCAGGGATTATTGCGATTTCTTAACAGTCGGTTGCAAAAAGTAACCAAAGGCGGTGAGGCGATCGCCTGGGGTTGCTTCTGCACCCAACCGGGAGATTGACCGTTGAACTGTACATAAAATACAAAAAACTTGTCAAGGTTTTCTGAAAATGAATTAAAATAGTAAGAAACTGTTTGATTTTTTTAGGAGGTACGACCCTGAATCCCTCAGATTTTTCTGTCATTCCTGAACCCCCTGTCGGGTTTAAATCCGGGTTTATTGGGATTATCGGACGGCCCAATGTGGGCAAGTCTACCCTGATGAATCACCTGGTGGGACAAAAAATAGCGATTACTTCCCCGGTGGCGCAGACGACGCGAAACCGTTTACGGGGAATTTTAACAACCCCGGAGGCACAATTTATTTTTGTGGATACTCCCGGGATTCATAAACCCCATCACCAACTGGGAAAGGTGTTGGTAAAAAATGCGATCGGGGCCATTTCTACGGTGGATATCCTGCTGTTAATGGTCGATGGTTCAGTGGAAGCGGGAGGTGGCGATCGCTTTATTACGGAAATGCTCACCCAAACCAAAACGCCGGTTATTCTAGGTCTAAATAAAATCGACTTACGGTCGAGTTTATCCCGTTCGCGAGATGTAGAGGTGATTGACCGCAGCTATCAAGAACTGGCAGAAAATCTCAAGTGGCCAGTCGCCAGATTCTCAGCCACCACTGGAGAAGGACTGCCGGATTTATTAACCTTACTAGGCGATCGCTTAGAACCCGGCCCTTATTACTATCCCCCAGATTTAGTCACTGATCGCCCCGAACGCTTTATCATTGGCGAACTGATTCGGGAGCAAATTCTCTATTTAACCCGAGAAGAAGTGCCTCACTCAGTGGCAATCAGCCTGGATCTCATGGAAGAAACAAAGGATTTAACCCGAATTTTAGCAACCATTTATGTAGAACGTCCCTCTCAAAAAGGAATTATTATCGGCAAAGGTGGACAAATGCTTAAAGCGATCGGATCAGCGGCCCGAGAACAAATGCAAAAACTCATTGAGGGTAAAGTGTATTTAGAAATCTTTGTCAAAGTCCAACCGAATTGGCGACAATCTCGCATTCACTTGGCTGAATTGGGGTATAAATTAGAAGACTAGAGCATCGGCACAGCATTCGCTTCCGAGGATAAGAAACCGAGTTTCTGGACGAAATGTAGGGTTGATTCGCGAATCAACCCTACATTTTCCGCAAATGTCATCCGATACCGATGCTCTAGTACAATGGGTGAGAGATAGAACACTTGATGAACTGATGGCGCGCATACCGACGATTACGTTTGACCGAGGAACTTTGTTGCTGCATCCACCACCGCGAGGGAAAGGGTGGATTGATTTTGCTGCTTGGGATGAACGGGTGGAAAAGTTTCGCGTGCGTGCGATCGACTATCGTCCCTTGATTGAGGCGCTCAAAGCGGAGGGGACGGAATTTATTGATGAGGCGAAGGGATTTGGACCTCTGGAGTTGGTCCCGAGCTTTGAAATGCCGCCTTATCAACATCAAAAAGAGGCGCTGACGGCATGGAAACAGGCGGGACGATGGGGAGTGGTGGTGTTGCCGACTGCCGCAGGGAAGACGTATTTGGCGCAGTTGGCGATGCAGGCGACCCCGCGCACGACTCTGATTGTGGTGCCGACGTTGGATTTGATGCATCAGTGGTACGCGCATCTGGCAGCGGCGTTTCCTGATGTGGAGGTGGGGTTATTGGGGGGTGGTTCGCGGGATAAAAGTCCGATTTTGGTGGCAACGTATGACAGTGCGGCGATTCATGCGGAGGCGTTGGGGAATCGCTATGCGTCGATTGTGTTTGATGAGTGTCATCACTTGCCGACGGATTTTAATCGGGCGATCGCGGAATATTCCATTGCGCCTTATCGGTTGGGGTTAACGGCAACTCCTGAGCGATCGGATGGCAAACACGCGGATTTGACGCAGTTAATCGGTCCGGAAGTCTATCGGAAAACGGCGGAAGATTTAGCCGGGGGTGCTTTGGCGGAACATGAAATTGTTCAGATTAAAGTGAAACTCTCTAAGTTAGAACGCGATCGCTACGATCACCTGATTAAAACCCGCAACGAGTTCTTAGAACAGTCTCACATTTTCCTGGGCAGTCTTCAAGGATGGCAGCACTTTGTCCAAGCTTCAGCGCGATCGCCTGCGGGACGTCGGGCCATGTTAGCGCACCGGGAAGCGAAGGAAATCGCCCTAGGAACCGATGGCAAAATGCGGATTCTCGCGGATTTGCTGGCCCAACATTCCCCGGAACGCATCCTGATTTTTACCGCAGATAATGCTACAGTTTATCGCATTTCTCAAGATTTTTTAATTCCGGCTTTGACCCATCAAACTCCGGTGAAAGAACGTCACGAAATCCTGACCCGATTTAAAGAAGGGATTTATAAAACGATTATCGCATCTCATGTTTTAAATGAGGGGGTAGATGTGCCAGATGCGAGAGTGGCAATCTTACTATCGGGAACGGGTTCAACGAGGGAGTATATTCAACGATTAGGTCGAATTTTACGCAAAGGAACCCAGAAAAATAAACGAGCAGTTTTGTATGAAGTGGTCGCAGAAGATACAGCAGAGGAAGGGACCTCGCAACGGCGGCGCGGCCTTGGCAAAACCAGGCCCCAAACCCCTCAAACTCGACCGGAACAACCTGGGTCAAAACCCCAGCCGTTAAAACTCCTACCGGGTTCCTCTCAGCCGAATCCCGCGCCTACGCCGATTTATGGGGTGGGTAAAGCATCCAGGAAAAAAGTGGCGGAACGCGCGTCGGAATGGGGGGAGAAATACCCGAAATCATCCGAACATTCGGACCAGGTTTCGAGTCAAGACTATCCAGAGAATGAGTTTCCTGAAAACCCTTCTGAATCAGACGAAGAAAGCGATAACTAGCCTAGATAAATCTATGAAAAAATCAGTCGTTGGGACCGTGGGATTGGGGTTAGGGATGATGGTGTTGATGAGTGGCTGTAAGCTGTTGGAACCCTTGGCGATCGCCCAGGGGTTGAGTTGTCAGGATGAACAGCATCAAGCTAGTCAAAACCGCCTGTTTCAATTACGCGATCGCGCTCAAGATCATATCCACCACTTCGGTAAACTGGACCGGGCGACGGAGGACCTGATTGAGCTATTTCAAGGGATGCAAGGGGTCAGTCCTAGCCGCGATACCGTCATGATGTGGCTAGAAATCGTCAATGGCACTCAGGGACAAGGGGGGATGTTAGAAGCCCTGGTTAATCGCCTGGTGGAACAGGGAGAGGGTTCTCAGGCGGAGTCAGTCCTGGATGCGGCAGCGGAAGTGAGTCATAGCTTGGATAGCGGATATAGCTATGGCAAAACCCGTACTTTGGCAGCCATTGCGCGGTTGTATATCAAAACGGGTCAGCGCGATCGCGCCCGGTCCACCCTCGCCCGTGCTATTCTAGCAGAAACGGGCATCCGAGGTGCAGCCTTTAAAACCAAGGGATTAACGGAAATTGCCCGCACCTATATTGCTCTAGGAGATACCATTCAAGCCTCACAAATCCTGGGGCGATCGCTCCATTATGCCCAATCCATTGTCTATCAGGATGGCTACACTCAAGCTTGGGATTTCCAACCCCTCGCCATTTATTATGGTCAAGTGGGACAACTGGATAAAGCCTTAGAGATTGCCGAGAAAATTTCTGCGGATTATTATCGCAGTGAGACTTTTGCCAAAATTGCCCAAGATTTAGCGGACCAAGGTAACATTGAACGCGCCCATAAAATTGTTTTGGATCGCGTCAGTGACACGGAACTTCAAGCCAAATTTTTAGCCGAAATTGGGTGGCGATCGGCCAAACAGGGACAAAGCGATCGCGTGATTCCTTTATTTACGGAGGCTTTGCGTCAGGCTAATTTAATCTCGGATCAAAACCTGCGGATGATAGCCCTTTCCCCCATCTTAATCCGCTATGCCGAGGCTGGATATCCGGACCGAGCTTTACAAGAAATTGCCCCTCTCGAAACGCCGGACATCAAAGCTAAAGTCCTGAGTGCTATTGCGATTGAATATGCCACCCAAGGACAACGGGAGCAAGCCTCCACTATTGCCGGACAAGCGTTAGAAACCGTGGGAACAATTCCTGAAACTTATGAACAAGAAATTCTCCTGGTGGATATGGTTCGAGATTATACTCAAATGGGGCTGTATGAGGTAGGGATTCAAGCGGCCCAACAAATTCCCTCTCCTGAAAAAAAACAGCCTCTTTTGTTAGCCTTGGCAACGGAAGCCGCCACCCGAGGGGATGATGAAATAGCGGTTAAGGCGGCTGAAATTATGCCGATTAACTTAGTGCCAGTCGCTTTTATCTATCAAAGTCTCGGCCAAACTGAACGGGGGACTGAACTCTTAAACCGAGGGATAAAAGCAGTTGACTCCCTAGAAAATAACGAGGACAAATTTGAAGCGATCGCCGCGATTGCGGTGGAATATGCCAAAGCTGGGCAACAGGCTAAAGCTGAAGAATTCTTTGCCCAAGCCTTATTAATGAGCAACCAGGTTCAAGAAAATTCTTATATTTGGCTCACGGTATTTGATCGGCTGGTGGAGGGTGGACGTTATGACTTTGCCTTGCAGCTAGTCCGCAGCATGAAGGATGAATATTTCCAAAGTACCTTAATTGATCGGCTCGTGAAAAGGCTTGTCCAAGAAGGAAAAATTTCTCAAACTTATCAGGTGATAGATTGGTTGAAATCTCCGGCGGAAAAAGTCAGAAATTTACTCATTCTAGCGGATCGGAATATCCAGACAGGAGGTCGAGATGTTGCCCGGGAAGCCTTAGAGAAAGCCTTTGATATGGCCCGGACCATTCCTGGGGAAGAATCGAATGTCATGAGATTTGGGGGACAGTGGGATGACCAGGGAAATTGGTTTGGTTACACCGAAGTAGAAGATCCGATGGATCGCGGGAGTTTGTATGAAGAAATCGCCATCCGGTACGGGCAATTGGGGGAATATAACTCAGCGATGCAGGTAGTGCGATCACTAGAAAGTTCGACCCTGCGGACCCAACTGCAACAACGATTAGCCTGCTATCGGTAACTCTCACCCGGATTAGGGAGTCTGACGCGATCGCGCCGCAAGGCGTTCGACTACAGCGATTAACTCCCCTGTATCCACAGGTTTCGGCAGGTGGATATCATATCCGGCTTTGAGGGCGCGGGTACGGTCTTCTGAGCGTGCATAAGCGGTAACTGCGGCTGCCGGTAAATATCCCCCTGCCGATAATTCCATCCTCCTAATGTGATAGATCAGGGCATATCCATCTTCTTCCGGCATGGCAATATCGGAAATTAGCACTTGGGGGTAAAATTGGGGAATCGCCATCAGGGCTTGGCGGACCGACGCTGCTGCCTGAACCTGGGCACCGCACTCTTCCAGGACGAGAGTGAGTAAACCCCGAGCATCGGCTTCATCATCCACCACTAGCACTCTCACCCCCTCCAGCGAAGTCGTCGGATTTAACTCCGGGAGAGACTCTAAACTGAGGAGATGAGATTCGGTCCGGTCCGGAAGCTCACACCGAGGCATCAGAGGCAGTTCCACAGTAAACATCGCCCCTTGACCCAATCCAGGACTATCCACCGACACGGTACCCCCGTGGAGTTCCGTGAGATGGCGCACGATCGCCAGTCCGAGTCCGAGTCCATTATAGGCGCGGGTGCTAGAACTATCCGCCTGCCGGAAGCGGTCAAAAACATAGGGCAGAAATTCCGGCTTAATCCCTTGACCTGTATCGATAACCCGGATTTGTATAGAAGTCTGGAACTGCTCCAAAATCACCGTGACACAGCCTTCCGGGGGGGTAAATTTAATGGCATTGGAGAGTAAGTTCCAGACAATTTGCTGCAAGCGATCGCGATCGCCAGAAACGGGACCGGCATGGTGTTCCAGTTCAGTCTTCAGTTGAATATGTTTAGCCTCTGCCGCAGGACGCACCGACTTGATCGCCTCTTTGATGGCCTTGATCAGGGAAACCGAACTCACATTTA
The DNA here is from genome assembly GCA_011390515.1 of Oscillatoria sp. Taxonomy (GTDB): domain Bacteria; phylum Cyanobacteriota; class Cyanobacteriia; order Cyanobacteriales; family Laspinemataceae; genus Laspinema. Next base: position 13,464 of record JAABSJ010000014.1, on the reverse strand, counting down.
GACGTAATTTCCCCGTAATGATCCGGGATACATCCAGCAAATCCTCAATCAATTGAAACTGTAATCGAGCGTTGCGTTCAATGGTTTCCAAGGCTAATCCCATTTTTTCCTCAGACAGTCTGCGATGGCGTAAAATCTGCGCCCATCCCAGAATGGAATTGAGGGGGGTTCGTAACTCGTGAGAAAGGGTCGCCAAAAACTCATCTTTGAGCCGGTTGGCATCTTGGGCTTCCCGATAGAGACGGGCATTATCTAAGGCGATCGCTGCCCGATGAGCCAGCTTTTCTGCCATAATCAAGTCCGTGCGATCATAGCAACGACTGCCTACCTCTCGCACAAAGGTGATTGTTCCGAGGGTTCGTCCTCGGGCTTTGATCGGCACACACATTCCGCTATGTAAGCGCAACTCGCGCAAAATTCGCAAATGTTCGGCATCAGATGCCGCCTCCACCAACACCGAATCAGGAATATGAGGATACAGTTCCGATTGTCCCGTGCGCAGGACGTTAGCTTGTCCCCTAGTCGCCTCTTTTTTCGGGGGATAGCGGCGATGCAATTCTTGGGCGAGTTCTTCTTTGGCTGGATCAGTGTGAGCTACTGCCAACCGCTCAATTGTCCCATCTTTTTCCACCACATCGATCGCACACCAATCCGCTATACTAGGAACCGTGAAATGAGCCAGACTATCCAGAGTGGTTTGGTAGTCGAGGGAATTGGCTAGAACACTACTCACCCGGGCTAAAAACCGCTCTTGCTGTCGCGATCGCTTGCGATCATCAATATCTGTAGCTGTTCCTAACCACTTGAGCAGGCGATCGCCCACTCCGGCGATCGGATTCATGCGCAGCGTGTGCCAACGGTAGAGTCCATCGGACCTTTGCAAGCGCACCTCGATTTCGTAGGCGGTTTCCGTGGCGATGGCGTTGCGCCAATGGACGAGCGCTTCTGCGCGATCGCTCGGATGAATCCACTCTAAGGGCGATCGGCGTAAAATTTGCTCTAAATTCAGCCCAATATAATTCACCGCACTGGGATTGCAATATTCCAGCTTTCCTCCCCGGGTACATAAAAATATCATTTGGGGGAGCGCTTCCGCCAGCGATCGATACAGTTCTTCGCTGTGGCGGAGGGCTTCTTCGATCTGTTTGCGGTGGGTAATATCCACAAAAGCTCCCACCGCGCCTCGGGTTTGTCCCTCTTCATCAAGGATTGGCGCAGCATAAGTCAGGAACTCGATGGTTCTCCCATCTTCATAGATAGCATCCACTTCAAACTCTAGCACTTCTACCTGATGTGTAGCTGCATAGCGCATGGGGCACTCTTCCGGAGCGAGTTCCCGGCCATTGTGATAGAGCTTAAATCCATCGGCCCTAGCTTCAGGGAGAGGATTAAAATGGGATAGAACCGGGGAGGAAATCCCCAAATTGTCAGCCAAAACCGAATTAAACCGGATCCTTTCACAGTGCGGGTCTTCGGAAATGGCAATGCCAATCGGGATAAACTTGAGCAGGGTTTGTAACTCTTTAACCCGGCGTTTCAAGGTGCGATTCAGCTTGATAATTTCGCTCTGCGCCCACTGACGCAAGGTGATATCCGTTGTAGCTCCAATCCATTTATAAGGTCGTCCCTGGTCATCCCACAGGGCCGTTCCCCGATCGCTCCAATAAAGATAAATCCCATCGGCGCGCTGGATTTGGTACTCTTCATCAAAAGGTTCTCTCGTCTGTAAATGCCGGTCTATGGCATTTTCGACTCCCTCGCGATCGCTCGGATGGAGGCGATCGAGCCAAGCTTGGCGAGTGCGGGCAAATCCTCCCTCCTGATATCCGAGTTGTTCGTCAATGTTCCCAAACCATTCCACTCGTCCCGTGGCAATCTCCCATTCATAGATCAGATCGCTAGTGTTTTCCGCTGCAATCCGAAACCGTTCCGTGGATTGACGCAGGGCCGCTTCGGCAGCATAGCGATCGCTGATATCAATGCCGGTGCCGATAATATACTCCATCTCCCCTTGGGCATCGCGCAGGACCGTATTCGACCAGGCGATCGCTCGTCGGTCCCCCTCTTTGGTTAACCAGTCGTTGATATACTCCTTCGGCGTCGCCGTTGAGCGCAGGTTCTCAAATACTCGTTTGATGGATTCGATTTCCTCGGGAACCACCAACCGCTCCCAAACATACAGACCCTGCACTTCCGCAAAGGAATAACCCGTGGTGGTTTCGCACGCTTGGTTAAAACTCACAATCCGCCCTTGGCGATCGAGAATCACCACTAAATTGGGAATCGCATTCACCACTGCCGCCAAAAAATCTCGTTCTTGGTGAAGTTCCATCCTTGCTGATTCCGCGCCCTCACCCTTGTCTCGGAAATACGCACAAAGCCCTTCTCTGTGAGGAAAAAATCGCACTTTAAACCGCTTTTGTAACGGGGGATAATCCTCTTCAAGTTCGATGGTTCTTCCCTCTGCCAAGGCTCGATGATACCCCCGATAAAAAGAACTCCCCACGCTTTCGGGAAAGACATCCCACAGATACTGTCCCACCAGATTTTCCGCCCGGTGATTGAGCAGTTTCGCCCCGGATGGATTTATATAAGTATAGCGCCCCTCCCGATCAAAACAGGCAAACCCATCGGTGATGCTGTCCAGAATGGTTAGGGGGTCTTGCTTCCGCCAGGGGGTCAACTCCCGTTGAGTCGGTTCCCGGAGTTCTGGATCTGAACTAGGGTCAGGGTCTGCTAAGTGCGTGTTGACCTGAGTCAGCAATTCATGGATACACCATGATCCGTTAAGAAACTCTGAACCCGACTCTATTTCGGAGGTAGACTCCATCGGTTCCCCTTCGATCACCCGTAGGGGAAACTGGATCACCGGGATCTCTTTTCCGTTCACTCCTGTCCCTAGTTCCTGTAACCAATCTAAGGTTTCCGGGGCGATCGCATCGGTGAGAATCGCGGATGGGGAAAAATCCCGGGCGGCATCCAAGGCGGTTGTGCGATCGCCTACGGTTTTGACTTGATATCCTTGGCGGACCAGTTGGGATGCGACATAATCCCGACGGACCGAGTTCTCATCCACCAGCAAGATCCGCGCAGGTTGTGCAGACTCCCTCTCGCGAACCTCTAATGATTCGGGGAGTTGTTCCTCGTGATCAGGGGGGTCATTCCGGGGCGTCGGCAGGGCGATCGCTGTCGTCAAGACTCCACAAACTTGATTGTCTTCAGTATATATGGGACTGTGAGACAGATTGAACCACCCCACCACCTCCGACCCCGGGCGATCGAACACCAAACGACAATTCTCTGCGCCTCTGCCTTCTCCACTGCTGAACACTCGTTCTAGCATTGGAGAGAGGATTGCCCAGGTTTCCCGGTTGAGGACCTCTCGTCCCGGTTGACCGAGGGAATTGGGATAATTGTGGTCACCCAACCACCCCAGGGCCGCCTCGTTGTAGATGAGTAGCAGTTCTGGACCCCACCAGAGCAGGGTCGGAAATTGGGAAGCTAGACCCAAACTCACCACTGTACACCAACTGGGTTCCCAAGTCTCCATTGCACCCAGATCTGTGCTGGACCAGTCACGAACCTTTTTAAGGCGGTCCAGATCAGCGCTACCTGTCCATCCCAATTGTTCTGTCTTTTTCTTCCGCTTGGCTGGTTGCTGTTCCATCATTTACAGAGGTCCTGGTGATTTGGGTACTCAGACTCGCTCACTTGCTAATCATCGTTGATCTGCTAACTTGGGTTTACATTTTTTTAGGGAAGTTTACATCTACCAAAGGAAGGATTCACTATTGACAAGGGATTCACTGCCTTGATTTGATTGGTTGAGTTGTCGTTTTTTTTTGCAATCAATTTCGCCATCATTTAGGGCGGACGATCTCCATCAACTGCCTTCATCCCTCCTTTGCCTCCGGATGGGCGATCGCACCGCCTATAAATGGGGAAGATGGGGGAGATGGGTCTTGACTGGTTCAGTCTATATAGCAATCCTTGCGTGCCGTTGTGGAAGACGTCGGCGGCCCCCAACATCAGGCGGCCCAAAGCATCCGAGGGGACATCGGGTGAGGTATAAATCCGGCAAGGAATGCTATAGATTTTAGGTCTTAACTGCTGACTAACCCAGTGAAAGATAGGTTTGATGACGATCGGCTGTGAGGGTATTCCAACAAATAAATCATCCAAATTCGATTGTTAAGCACCTAATTTGTAGCCCGCGCTTCTCGGGCTTTGTCTGCGAGTGCCCCACCCTTTCCTAGCGGAACGCTCATATAGCAATCCTTGCGTGCCGTTGTGGAAGACGTCGGCGGCCCCTTTCTCGTCGGCGGCCCAGAACATCCCAGGGGACATCGGGTGAGGTATAAATCATTGAGGACTGCTATATATGCCCTATTTTAGGGGGTAATCCAGAGTCTGAATTCCGATAGGATTAGGCGATCGGGCTGTCAATTTATCCCGATGATGCGGAAGGGATTCGGGTGGGTTAGGGTGTTCAGTCATCAATGACCGTCATAATGCTGATGTGGGATGAACTTTAAAACCGCGAAGGGGGGATAAAGACTGAAGTCGTTACTACAAAAATCGGGGAACGACTGACGTCGGGACGTTGAACTTTGGGGGCCTCTGATTGGACTGGGCGGTATCTGGGAGGAAAAATTTAACTGACCCCTTGACAAACCTGGGGACAGGGGTTATATAATAGTTTTCTAGTCTAATCGTTATCCGTTAAGTGCCGAAGGGCAACAGGTTGTAACGAAGACTGGATGCGGGCGTAATTCAGTGGTAGAATGTCAGCTTCCCAAGCTGAACGTCGTGGGTTCGAGTCCCATCGCCCGCTTTTCATTTGGCTAAATGTTTAGGACTTGCGCCTAGGGTGGCGAGTGGCTTTGCTGCTTTCCCGGGTTTCACTACAATGGAAAGATTGGCAGTTTAGCAACTCAAAAGAGACGATGGGATATTCGATTGAGGTCTATGACCATAACTTTGAGCAAGAAGTTTTAGAAAAGTCTTACGAACTTCCGGCGATCGTGGACTTTTATGCGGTTTGGTGTGGTCCTTGTCAGATGTTAAAACCGATGTTGGAAAAGGTCGCCCTAGAATATGATTGTGTGGTGGCGAAGGTGAATATTGATGAAAATCAATATTTAGCACAGGCATTTCGGGTGGAAGGAGTTCCGGATGTGAAAATTATCCGAAATGGGGAAGTGTTGGATGGGTTTGTCGGGGTGTTACCGGAACCCCAATTGCGAGAATTCTTGGCAAATTGTGATATTAAGTCGGGTTTAGATGAAGGGTTGGAGGCAATTCATCAGGCACTTTTAGGGGGAAATCGCACTGAAGCTGAGGCGATGTTTGCATCCTTGTTAACCAAATATCCAGAAAATAGACGGTTGCGATTAGAAGCAGCCAAGTTTTATATCAGTGAGGATGAGTTAGCAAAAGTTGAGGAACTTTTAGCGGTCATTCAAGCGGATGAACCGGAATTTTTTGCCGAAGCGCAAGCGGTGAAGGCGTTACTTCAGTTTAAGATGGAATGCAATCAGCCTTCCGGATCCTGTGAATTGGACCGGATGTTTTCTCAGGCATCTTGTTTGGCAGTGGCGGGGAACTATGAGGAGGCGTTGCAAGTTTTCCTCAAGATTGTGGAAAGCGATCGCAGTTATAAAAAGGATGGCGGGAGAAAGGCGATGCTGTCTATTTTTGACTTATTGGGAAATGACCATCCTCTGACGAAGGTTTATCGCCGGAATTTAATGACCATTCTATTTTAGACTTCTTGCAAAATTCTCTTAAGCCCCCCTTCTTAAGGGGGGTTGGGGGGATCTCTCCAGTATTTTGCAAGAGGTCTTTTGAGGGTTTTGGGTAATTCGGTGTGTTCTGGATTGAGAATGCACTGACTTCTGAAGCGATCGCACCCGGGATGAGCAAAAATCCCGGGTTCGGTGGCAAGTTTTCCAAAAAGTTGACGGGAACTCATCCTGGGGATCAGTGCGATCGCCGGTTTCCGGATGTCAGGATCAAGCAGATGAAGAAATGAGTTGCGGATTTAGGGAGTCTACCTCAATTCCTATTTTTTGACATCTACCATTGGGTAGATTTGGATTAAAGACTCAGTTGCCTAGAACTTCATGAAATGCTCGATCGCGAACAGGTGAGATTGATGAAACTTTATTATCGTGGTGTCAGCTATGATTTAACTCCTCCGGTGAAAACACCACCGGGAAAAATTTCTGGAATTTATCGGGGTAAGTCTTGGCAGTTCCAACAAGGGGACTTTTCAGAACAACTGACAGAGTGCGAGCGTTGTCACTTTTACTCCGGAGATCCCCACTTACTCTGTGCCGTACATCCCCAGGGTCCAAATGCAGAAAGTTGCCCGGATTTCCGGGTAAATCTTCAGATGAAACCTGTTAATCAGCCCGATTTTAAAAACCATAAGTTATCCAAATTTTAAACGGTTTCATAGTTCCAAGGAGTAGGGTGAACACTGATTAAACGAGCAGGGTGGGTACTGCCCACCCTACAATTACTCTATCTTACTTAGCCCGCGCAGGCGGGCTTCGTCTGTATAGCCCCACCCTTTAGGGTGCGGGGTTTTTTTAATAAATAGCGGTCTTGGGTTTATATTTAACCAACAGAGAAACTAATCCCGCCCCGATGAATAATCCAACTCCATTCGCCCAATAGCCTAAGCTGGTGGGGTTGACCATTCTCAGGACGGTGAGTTGACCAATGCCATAAAATGCCTGCTGAATAAACCACCACATCAGATAAAACAAGGCGGGAACTTCGATGGGAATAAATAGGATGAGTAAGGGTAAGAGAGTTTCGATTTTAGCTTTAGGAAAGTTTAGCAAATAAGCGCCCAGAATGGCAGAAATTGCGCCATTGGCCCCGATGATGGGGACGGCTAAATTGGGGGCGATCGCCACCTGAGCGATCGCCGTGAGGATGCCACAGACTAGGTAAAATAGTAAAAAGCGGCCATGTCCGAGAATCTCTTCAATCCGCTTGCCAAACACCCACAAAAACAGCATATTCCCCAAAATTTGACTAAAACTGCTGTGGAGAAACATCGAGAACAGTAAGGGACCGGCAGACATGACAATTAAGGCAACCCAGGCGGCAGGACTGGGATTGCGGATGGCATCAGTGACCACCGAAGTCATGCGATCGCTGACGACGCCCCAACTTTGCAAAAAGTCCCCGAGTTGGCCCATTGCCTCTAATCGGAGTTCCATCACAAACAGGGCCACATTTAACCCAATCAGGCCATAAGTGACCAAGGGCGGATAACGATTGGGGAGATTATCATCAATAGGTATCATTGCTGGATGTTATGATTTTTCTCAATCTTGACTCCCTATTATGGACGCAAAAACAGGGGAGAGATATCCGAGGGTGACGCTCAGGCGATCCCATTGAAGCCCCTACAAATACACCTTGACAGGGCTAGAGTAGAGTATAGACTCATCAATTTATGAAATTTTAGCGGGACTGTCTGAAGCCGATATCTTGCGATCGCACGTCAGGAACAATACCCGAATCAGAGTGGAAACCCTGGAGGGGAACCCCAGGGACTCAAACACCGATTTGCGGTCAGGAAGTTCCGAGGATGACCTAATAGCGGTTCCCACAGTTATTCCCGTCCATTTAGGGGAGTGAGGAAAGCGCGATCGCCGCACACCAAAGCTATACCTACTGGACGAATGCACGACAAGACTCTTCGACTTAGATCCCTTGTCCGAATGATTTAGGGACGCCATATATAACTTGAAGTCCCAAAACTAATACTCTACTCCAAATTTGCCCATTAAACAACCCCTAAGAGGAGATGACGATCTCCAAGGTTTCAGGCACACTAAACCTGTAGAAAGAAAACATCGGAAAAAAAGACCTTGTTATTCAACTCTTACGAATTCATCTTTATCTTTTTACCCCTTGCCCTGATTGTTTTCTTCGGGTTAAGTGCCTATCGTCAGGTCAAGGCTGCAACGTTATGGCTCCTCTTTGCCTCCCTCGTCTTTTATGGATACTGGCGAATCAGTTACATACCCCTGTTGGTGATTTCTGTCCTGGGTAACTATTACTTTGGGCGGTGGATAGATGGGGTACAACCCGGAACCAAAAAGGCCAAAACCTTATTATGGGCCGGGGTTCTTTTTAATCTAGGAATTCTGGGGTATTACAAATATGCAGGGTTTTTGATTGCCTCGATTAATGGACTCTTTCAAACCCAGTTTCCCGTTCCTGCCATCGAACTGCCGTTAGGAATTTCCTTTTACAGTTTCACGCAAATCGCTTATTTAGTCGATGCTTATCGGGGACAAACCAAAGATTATCAATATGACTTGGTGTCCTATAGCCTATTTGTCACCTTCTTCCCGCAACTGATTGCGGGGCCAATTTTACGACATAACGAACTTATTCCGCAATTTAAAAAACTCCGCAATTTTGTATTTTCCCATAAAAATGTTGCCATTGGCTTGAGCTTTTTTATCCTAGGATTGGGTAAAAAAGTGCTAATTGCGGATACCGTTTCCCCTTGGGTGGGGGCGGTGTTTGAGCAGGCGGATTCTGTCACTTTTATCGAAGCCTGGGTGGGGGCGATCGCCTATACCCTCCAACTGTATTTTGATTTTTCGGGCTATTCCGATATGGCGATCGGCTTAGGATGGATGTTCAACTTCCGCCTGCCGATTAACTTTGATTCGCCCTATAAATCCACCTCCATTGTAGACTTCTGGCGACGGTGGCACATTACCCTATCCTTCTTTCTGCGAGACTACCTCTACATTTCTCTCGGGGGTAGTCGTCGAGGAGAAGTGCGCCGATATATCAATCTGCTGATTACCATGCTACTCGGTGGATTGTGGCATGGGGCGGGATGGACCTATATTCTCTGGGGATGGTTGCATGGCAGTTTCCTCGTCATCAATCACGGGTGGCGACGCTTGGGACTTAAACTGCCCGGGGCGATCGCCTGGGCGATTACCTTTATCGCCGTCGTGTTCAGTTGGGTCGTCTTTCGCGCCGAAAATATCACCCAAGCCGGACAAATTATCCAAGCCGCTGTGGGCTTAAAAGGGATTATTTTAACCCCTGATTTTCAACCCTTATTAGGCTGGTTACCTCAATCCATTGTGCAGTTTCGAGAAGTCGCTGAACTCCCTGCTCTCCCAGGCAATTACCGCCAAAGCTTTGTGATTTTGGGAGTGGTCTTAATGGGAGCCGTTTTGTTACCCAATACCCAACAAATGGTCGAACGCTTTAAACCGACTACCGCATGGGCTGTCGGACTCAGTGGAGTGGCGATCGCCTGTCTGCTTTCCCTAAACCGAATTTCTGAATTTCTCTACTTCCAGTTTTAAATCAGGGGGTTTCTCATGAAAAATTATCGTCAATTTAACCGCGCCTTTTTTGGCCTCACCATACCCGGATTATTAGCCGTTGGCTTATTCAATATTGGCGTAGATCCATACGGGGTGATGAATAGCCCGGAATGGCGACTGAATCGCTTAAGAACCGAACAATTTAATCATGTTCGCCTGTTTAAAGCCACTTCAGTCACGCGCATCGCCCCGAAAACCATTTTATTAGGCTCATCCCGCACCGATTTAGGGCTGGACCCAAAACATCCCGCCCTAGCTGACGGGAAACCCGCCTACAATTTAGGGCTGGTGGGTCCGAATATGTATGAAGTCAAACGCTATTTTGACCATGCCTTGGCTAACCAGCCGGATTTAAAAACCGTCGTCCTAGGGGTGGATTTCTTCATGTTCAATGAATATAAAACCCATCCAGCCGACTTTGAAGAAGCCCGCTTAGAACGAGAGAATCTAACTCCCCAAGAATTGCTCAATGTTACCCTGTCTTTAGGGGTAACCCGGTCGAGTTTAGGGACTATCAAAAATAGCTGGCGATCGCAAGCAAATTTTCTCTACCATGACAATGGCTTTCGCTACGTTCATAATAACGAACCGGACCATCCCCTGCCCCAGGAATTTGAAAACATGATTCATGGGTTTTTCCGAGAAGAAGGATATTATCCTCGATTCAAATTATCCCAAGGGTTTTTAAATGATTTCCGAGAGTTAGTGGAAATTTGTCGCAGTCGAAATATCGACTTACAAATCTTTATTTCTCCTTCTCATGCCACCCAATGGGAAGCCTTACGCATGGCGGGACATTGGGATGATTTTGAACAGTGGAAAAGGGAATTGGTGGCCATTGCCCCAGTTTGGGATTTTTCCGGCTATCATTACATTTCCAGCGAACCCATCAGCGAAGAGATGGCCTATTATTGGGACAGTTCCCATTATCGACAAGAAGTCGGCAATCTCGTCCTCAATCGCCTATTTGACCATGACATCGCCTCAGTTTCCCCGGATTTCGGCGTCCTGATGACCCCAGAAACCATAGAACCCCACCTCGTCCAAATCCGGCGCGATCGCGAATCCTGGGCCAATGCCAATACAGAGGCGATCGCCTTCGTGGAGGAGTTAAAACCTTGAAGACTGGGGTCCTGGGAAAGGGCGATCGGCTGGCAATCCTGCATCCAGGCCCTCGGTCCTCCGCCCATCCCCAAGTCGCCCCAGTATATATCGCCAGTTTTGGAAGAATTGGTCATAGAGAAAGCGAGCAAAATGCTCGCTTTCTCTATGACTTATATAGTCAGTTTTATACGAAATCGGGTGGTTATAGTAAAAACCCGCACCCTAAAGGGTGGGGCTATACAAACGAAGCCCGCCTGCGCGGGCTAAAAGACCAATGACCAATGACCAATGACCAATGACAAATGACAAATGAAATCTGCATAAGTCCTAAGAATGTGCGGATTCCCGGGGTTAACTGTGGAAGACTTCTAGGGAACGACTCCGGAAAAACCAGAGTCTATCCGGTCAATTCCCGGAGAGTCCCCCAGACGATCGCCCTTATCCAGGGATTAAATTCTGGAAGGAATCTCAACTCTAGGTTAAGATATCCGGATGCGTCTGGAAACCGATGCCCCTAACCACCCAAGCTAGTTGCTCATGCCACCGACGACCTCCATCTTCCACCCCATCGATTCGCAAACCCGCCAAACGCTGCCCTTAGAAGGCGATCGCCAGGGACAATCCACCCCCGGGATGCTCCCCTTGAACGCACTAGCGGCCCAAATTAATCGCGAACATGAACGCTGTCAACAGTCGGTGGCGATCGGACTTTTGCACGCTTGCACCGCCGGACAACTCCTACTCCAGGCCAAACTTCGGGTCCCCGCGCAAAAATGGCAGGTCTGGTTAGCCGGTTATTGTAACGTTCCAGAGGCCACCGCACAAACCTATATGGAAATGGCCCAGGGATGGCCCTCGGTCAAACAAGACCCGGCGATCGGTCCCAGTCGGGTCACCGATGATTTGCCGGGGGAAACCCAGGAAAGAGAAGAGTCTGCAACGGACACCGGCATCAGGGAAGAGATGTCCGAACCTCCGTTAGTGGTGAATGCTCAACTGCTGTCTGAGTCAGCCCAGCGACTCACCTTTGTCTCGTTGCTACAACGCTCCAAACCCGAAGGGCGATCGCGAATTTTGCGAACCGAACCGCGAAAAGCCAAACCCCAAGAGACAGCGCCACCCACCCCACCGGATGCTCAACGGACCGTGAGAACCATCACCCTATGGATTCCCGGGTCAGTCACCCCCAAAGCGCGTCCTCGGGTGACCTCCAATGGCACATTTTTACCCAAACGATATCGGGAATGGAGACTTCGTGCGGAAGGAGAAATCATCATGCAAGTGAATCAGATGAATCCGTTACCGCAGTTACCCATTGAAAGAGCAGCGGTGCGGATTATCTTACGGGGTAAACATCGGGGAGATGGCGACAATGCGATCGGCAGTGTGTGCGATGCCTTAGTCGGTGCCGGAATCTTCTCATCCGACAGCCTCAAACAGATTCCCTTCGGCAGTTGGCGGCACATCCCCGACGGAGAAACCGGCGTCAAAATTCAAATCGAGGCTATGGAACACCTGATGTCCGCATGACATGAGTTGAGACTCAGGTCATCAAATTGGTATTCATTATATTTTTAAATTAGACACAATGTTATCCCTCTAAACAGCAACCCTTCATTTTAGACAAATTTTATACATTAATTTCTTAATACAACTGCTTCATCCACGATATCTCATGTAGCCGCGCTTCGAGAAGCGCCTGTCCATAAGAGCAATTTAATCACCCCAAAGAGTTATGGAATGTAGCCGCGCTTCGAGAAGCGCCTGTCCAAATACACCTTGACAGGGCTAGTCTGTAAAGCCTCACAACATTTAATAGATATATAGCGGTTCCCACAAATCCGCCCATGAACCGGCAGCAAGATTTTTTGCCACGAATTGATTGGCTCTGGACTACAACTTCCGATTAACATAGAGGAGGTGAGTCAGGTCGAGGAGAATTCATGAGTTTGCAAGCGGATGAGACTCTGCACGGGGGAGACTATCAAGTGCTGCGATCGCTCAATCAAGGGCGGGTGGGGATTAGTTATCTGGCGCAACGCAAAGGATGCGATCGCGTCGTGATCAAGACCCTGCGGGATGACGTTTTGGCGCAACTGACCCCAGACAAACGGGACAAGTTAAATAATAAGCTGATTAAGGAGGCGGTGCGGTTGGCGCGTTGCCATCATCCCAATATTGTCCGGTGTTTGGACTCATTTCTGGAACGGGCTCAGGCGTTTATTGTCATGGAGTTTGTAGCGGGGGATGATTTAGCCAGTTTGCCCACGAAAACCCTGCCCGAGGAGGAGGTGTTGACCTATATCCGCCAGGTGGGAGAGGCGTTAACGGTGGTGCATCAGGAGGGGTGGGTGCATAGGGATATTAAGCCCGCCAATATCATGCTGCGGGCGGGAAAATCCGAGGCAGTGCTGATTGATTTTGGGGTGACGAAAGGGTTTGATGAGACCCTAACCTCGATTGATTCGAGCAATACCAATGGGTTTAGCCCCCTGGAGCTTTATGATCCCAATGAGCAGGCGCAACCGTATTCCGATGTCTATGCTTTGGCGGCGACTCTCTACAATCTGTTATCGGGGGATGTCCCCCCTAATGCCCAAAAGCGGGTGAATTTGCAGCGAAAGCGTCAGAAGTTGCCGGACATCCCCGGGGTGAGTGCTGAAACGAATCGGGCGATTCGTGAGGGGATGGAGTTGGATTATGGCGATCGCCCCCAAACCATTGAGGAGTTTTTAGCCTTGTTGCCGGTTCCCCAAGGGGTCAAACCCTTGCCACCGCAGCCCCCTCGTGATCCAATAAATCTCTATATGCTCTATGTAGGGATTCTGGCGATTATTGTGACGATTATTGTGACGATTTTTGGCCAAGATATCCGCAAAGGCATTGACAATTGGTTCTTTTCGCCGGGAGTGGAGGAAAATGCAGAACCCTAATCTCTAAACTCTTTTGCTCAAAACCCAAGCGATGGGTT
>JAABSJ010000141.1 GCA_011390515.1 Oscillatoria sp. | reverse complement strand
GTAAAGATGGATCGGGCTCAGTGACAAGCTCAAGGCAAATTTTGAGGGTCTTGTCGAACCCACAACGGTTTCGATAGGATTGCGTTCCGGTAAAGAATTGGCTAAGGCGGACCCATCTAGTCCCAAGGCATCTCCCAGGCGACGGATAAACCCTCGGACGTAGATATCCTGGGGTAATTTCTCGATGGATCCGGTTTCGATCGCACGGATCTGATAGTGGGGGACATGGGTTCGGTTGTACAGTTCTTCGCGGGAGAGTCCTTGCTGTTCTCTGCGTTGTTCGAGTTCTTGACCCAGTTGCCGCAGGGCCTCTTCCCAAAGGCGATCGCTGTTGAGTTCAGTTTGATCGCTGATCCCCTTCATGAATGGGTCAGTTTCTGTGGGTCTGATTGCGGTTGCATTCTCTAAATTTGTTCGACTCAGCAGAGTCTCTTCCTCTGCTGACTTGGGTCTGGACACTCCAGTAAAATCAAAGGCTAAATTCGATCCAGTCATTACTCTTTTCTCCGTGCTTTAGGGGAACAGATTCTCATGTAGAAGTGTAAAGCGTCAAGATGGGGGGTGACACCCATCGTATGTATAACCCCTCAAGTGATAACAACTCTCAGTGGAATTTGTCTACTCTCCCATCCGGGCTAGGCCCCTAATCACCGGATTTTTTTGTAGAAACCCCGGTTAAAAAATCAGCAACGATCGCATTGAAAGTCTCTGCAGTCGTTAAAAATGGCCAGTGATTGCCCTCAATCCGATGGAGAGTCAGATTTTTGAGATAAGTTTTGTAAGGTTTCATTTGCCATTCGGCACGATTAACACCCTGTTCGGGTTGAATGAATAGGGTAGGGGTATCTAGGGGTTCGGTTAATCCGTCCACGCGCAGAACATCCTCAAAAATGCCATCTCGGGCGGCGATCGTAAACTTACTCCCCCACTCTCCATTGGGTTTTTCCTCAATCCCTTCTTGAAAAACCAGTTGTTGCAAGGGACTCCATCCGCTGTATTGACCCAACTGCTGCGCCTGCATCTGTGCCGCTTCATAACTGGGAAAGGGACCCATCATTTTCAGGCAAGCTAAAGTCCGATAGAGGATGGGAAAACTCAGCTTCATGATCGATGGCATCTTGGTGATAAAGATGGGGTCCACCAAAATCATGCTGTTAAAACGCTCAGGATGCGATCGCGCCCAAATCGGGGCGATTTTTGCACTCCAAGAATGGGCCAAAACATGAGCCGATCGCCAGTTGAGATGCTCCAATAATCGTTCGAGGTCCCCGAGTACATCCGAGGTGGTGTAACCCTTCACAGGTTTACTGCTATAACCGTGACCCCGCAGATCCGGTGCAATAATATGATAGCGATCGCTCAGGTATTCCCCTAAACTCGACCAAACTAGAGCATGGTCTCCCAACCCATGCAACAACAATAACGGCTCTTTTCCCCGATTCCATTCCAGATAAGAAAGTTGGAGATCAGGGAAATTCAGGGTGTGACGGGTGGGCATCATCGCAGGTGTAAATTTTAGAGGGGAAAGTTTAGATTTTAGATTTTCGGTAAAAAATTGGCAATTGAGGATTCTACGGATTTCCTAGGGGCGATCGCCACCCCACCCCCAATCTTAGAGCAAATCGGAAAAGTTATGAGATTTCGTCCCGTTATCCCTTTGCGCCTAAAAGCTGCTATAATTTCATTTTACATGACAGTTTGACATCAAATTAAACCTTTGAATCAGAAGCAGATCACATTAGGGGTATTTTGGAGCATTGCCGGTCTTACTCTAGCCCTCTGGATACTCAGAGGTCTCCGCATTTTGACCGGAATTTCCAGTGGTGTTCTTTGGCTTTTAATTTTCCTGTCCATTACCTTCGGGGTCCTTTATCGCCTCCAAACCCCCAGACGCTATTAACTCAACCCAATTATTCATCCTCACCCATTCAGGATATCAAGCGACAACCGGCCGCCAATCGTTCAAACCCCCGCCTAATAGCTAAAGTCGGTTAAAACCGACTAAAACAACACCCTTCAGTCGTTCCAATTGTTCGTAGTAACGACTTCAGTCGTTCCAATTGTTCGTAGTAACGACTTCAGTCGTTCCAATGGTTCGTAGTAACGACTTCAGTCGTTCCAATGGTTCAAATCCACAAACAAACCCTTTCCCTCCCCCCCTAAAACCCCAACAATTATTGACCCAAATCAGACTTCTTCAACCGATAGTAAATGGCTCGATCGCGACGCATAGCCGCCCCCACCGTCACATTCAGTTGAGCACCCAAAAGCGTCACCAACGAACTCAAATAAAGCCATAACAGCAAAATAATAATAGTCCCCACAGCCCCATAAGTCCGGTTATAATTTCCAAAATGCGCCACATAAAGCCGAAACAAACTGGAAATAGTTGCCCATAAAATAGCCGCAATAAAAGCGCCGGGAACCAGAGGCGTATCCCGACGACGGTGGGAGGGACCAAACCGATAAATAAAGGCAAAAGCAACCGAAACAATCATTAACGTCAGGGGACGACTCCAAAAATGCCACACATCCAACAATCGTTCTTCCAGAAGACAACTCGGTAGAGGTTGTAACAGACAGAGAAACCCCGATTCAAATAAACAATTTTGACCCGACTCAATTAAACAACTGCGACGGGCGAGTAACTGAATCACCCAGTCACTAATAAAAATCAGAAACGAAGCCACAATAAATAGAATAATGCTCCCCATCGCCAGCCCGATCGCCACCAGTTTCGCCTTCCAAAAAGGCCGCCTTTGTTTGTGGGGAATTTGGTGAATTTGATCCAAAGCCGCCATTGCCGCACCCATGACCCCAGAAAACACCCAAAGCGCCGCCACAAACCCCAGGGAAAACACTTCCTGATTGCGACTTTGGAGAATTTCGCGAATTAACCCGCGAATCGTGTTCCAAACTTCAACGGGGATCACCTCAGCGAGTTGATTAGCCAGATTAAACAACGTGGATTGTAAGACTTCAAATAGACCAATGGAAGCCACGACGGCTAGAATAGCGGGAAACAGAGATAACATGGCATGGTAGGCCATTTCTGCGGATAAACCCGTTAATCGCTGCTGACTGGCGCGATCGGCGACTTCGCGCAGGGTCGAAAATTTGAGATAGGAAAAGAACTGCAAAAACCGAACCAAGGGTTGCAAGGCGGGACCCATCCTCGCCCCTATCCTTCTCAACCGGAGGAGGAAACTTCTGAGAGATAGTTTGGGCAACTTCACGACGCTGTGGCTCCCTCTATGTTAGATTAGTCGGTTAAAATGCCATTCCTGACCCTGGACTGGGCTGAACTCGGCTGATTGCTATCCGTGGGCGATCGCAAATCCCCGGGGATTGGAGTGGAAAAAACTAAATCTATACCCATCTTAATTGACACTCTATAAGATTAACTAGAGTGTAATAGAACTGACGCGGATCAACCGGGTTTCTGTAAAACCGGGTCAGTTTGTCATGATTAGAGATCTCAGCCGAACCCTAGAAACTGGGTTTCTCCTGGGGTAGTCCGGTGGAAAAATGATTGGGAGTAGTTGCCAATGTCGGAGAATGTTTCGCAGTGGTTGGAAGAAATTAGATCCCTGAAACAGGAAATCATCCGTGTGGAACAAGAACGGGATGCAGCAGAAGCGGGTGCCGATCGCTGGCGGGGACTTTACACGACGGAAGCGCAGCAACGGCGAACCCAGGTTGAACAGTTGACGGAGGCGATCGCCACTCTGAAGGCTGAACTGGAACAGTTGCAAGCGGGTCCCTCATCTTTGCCTCGGGCGATCGCCCCCTCGGAACTGTTGCAAGAATTGGCCGGAATGGGACCGGATGAAGTGAAGGGAAAATTGATTGAAGCCTTCATGGAACGCGATCGCCTCGCCCAAGAATTGTCCCGGATGACGGAATGCCTGGAAGCGGAAAAAGCCAGTCATGAACAAACCCGCCAGAGTTTAACCAGCGCCCTGGGAGATACGGTGGAACTCCTGAAAAAAGCTCAACCGGGAACGAAATCCGGACTCAATCTGGACTTAGCCCGTTTGGTGAGTGGCACCGCATTAAACCCCAAGACGGAAGAGTGATCCGGAATCCGGTAAAAACCCGCACCCTCAAGGGTGGGGCTACACGAACAAAGCCCGCCTGCGCGGGCTAATACAGAAAACTGACTTGAAAAACCCGCACCCTCAAGGGTGGGGCTACACGAACAAAGCCCGCCTGCGCGGGCTAATACAGAAAACTGACTTTTTATAACTGGATTGGGGATGAATGCATCAAGGAAGGGGGTGCATTGGTTTGATGCACCCCCTTAACCCAGGGTTTTAGAAAACCTGGGAGTGGGAGTTCTCCCCGGACTCCGGTGATGATACCCAATCCGGTTGGTAAAATTCGATTTTCGTTTTTTAGCCCGCGCAGGCGGGCTTTGTCCGTGTAGCCCCGCCCTTGAGGGCGTGGGTTTTTATAGACTTTGACAATTGGATGGAGTATGAGAACCTAAAATCCCATCACTTTTGCTACGGCTTCAATTTCCGGTTCGATGCCTTGTTTAAAGGGATTGTTGCTATGTTTAATCGCCGTATCCGGGTCTTTGAGTCCATTGCCGGTGAGGACGCAAACGACGGTGGCCCCAGTGGGTACTTGGTCTTTGACCTTGAGTAATCCCGCAACCGAGGCAGCGGAGGCGGGTTCGCAGAATACCCCTTCCCGAGAGGCCAAAAGACGATAGGCATCGAGAATTTCGTCATCGGTGACGGCGTTAAAACTGCCTCCGGAGGACTCTTGGGCGGCGATCGCCTTATCCCAACTGGCGGGATTGCCGATGCGGATGGCGGTGGCAAGGGTTTCGGGATTCGCCACAGGGTGACCGTTGACGATGGGGGCTGCACCAGCAGCTTGGAAGCCCATCATTTGCGGGAGGCGATCGCATTTACCCGCTTGATGATACTGACAAAATCCCATCCAATAGGCGGAAATATTGCCCGCATTGCCCACAGGAATGCACAGCCAATCGGGAGCGTTACCCAAGGCATCCACCACCTCAAATGCCCCAGTTTTCTGCCCTTCGAGGCGATAGGGATTGACGGAGTTGACCAAGGTCACGGGATAATGTTCAGCCATATCCCGGACAATTTCTAGGGCCTTGTCGAAATTTCCTTTAATGGCTAAGACTTCAGCACCATAAAGTAAGGCTTGGGCGAGTTTGCCTAGGGCGACATAGCCATCGGGAATTAGGACAAATGCCCGCATTCCGGCGCGTCTGGCATAGGCCGCAGCGGAGGCGGAGGTATTGCCGGTACTGGCACAGATGACGGCTTTGGCCCCTTCTTCTTTGGCTTTGGAAATGGCCATTGTCATCCCCCGGTCTTTAAAACTGCCGGTGGGGTTGAGTCCGTCATATTTGACGTAAACTTGCACCTGTCTGCCGATAATCTCGGCGATCGCAGGGGCGGGAATCAGGGGGGTGTTACCTTCTTGGAGGGTAACGACTGGAGTTTGGTCGCTGACGGGCAGATACTGCCGGTAAGCCTCAATGAGACCGGGCCAGTATGAGGACCGCAGTGGGGCATCTGCTGGAGTTGCACCGGGAGTTGGGGAGGGAACGGGAGAATAACTCAGGGTCACCGTGTGTTAATTCTTTTGGACTTCAAATAGCCTTATAGTCTAATCTAAGTGTAGCCCACTCGTCAAAAGTTCGCGGGGGGGGTGGTCATTGGAAGAAAAGAAAAAATTTGGGAATTTTGATAAATTCGATGCTTTTTTTTTCTGGGGTTAGGATAAAATAACCAGGTGCTTCGCCTAAGTAAAAATTACTAAACTTAAAACGACTGATGCCCACTGTTATTTCGAGCCGTCCCACCTCCGAAACCGTTCAGAGTGCCTCTAGCGTTGAGATCGCTTCTAATGCTTCCCAGAATAACGGCGATCGCCTGATTAAAATGCTCAAATCCCTCTACCAGGCTGATCAGCAGGTCAAGTTCCTGCACTTGCACGCCGAAGCCGACTACCTGCTGCAACAGTTGCAAACCCTCAAACAGCATCAATCCAACCCAAAGAGTTCCGTTTCGGCTTCGTCCTCGAAAAATTAAGGCCCTCCAACTCCGACCGGGGCAGTGGGACCCCCTGATTTGTCATCCACACTGTTCCCGGTGAGTTGACCCCCGGCCCGTTTTTTCATAGATTCCGAGATGCTGCATAATAAAAGTCTTTTGTCAATCCACCCAGAGAAAATGTGAGGAAAAAATCTGGATTTTAAAAATTCCTGCTGTGCCATCGCCAGATGTGCTATAAAAGGTAAAGTTTTATGACGTGCCCGGTTTCTAAACCCCAGGGATACGGAGTTTGTCATCCGTATTTTCCTCTGATACAGGCATTCATCAATCATCAGATTGCACGCAAGACGGCCCTGCTACTCACCCTTTGAGTCAGCAGGAATTTATCCTGCGGCGATCGGGGAATTCATCCGATTAGCAACCGAAGAAGTTAGATTTAATAGATGACAGCATCAACATTAAAGCCTCAAGTAACCCCTCAAACACTGGAATCAGATTCCTTCCCATCTTCTCTACGTCTGAGAGATATTTTGAGGACCTTGCCGAAAGATGTATTTCTCAAAAATCGGCGGAAAGCATGGACGAGAGTCATTATCAATGTCTTATTAGTCGCCTTCGGCTACTGGGCATTAGCCGTTTCTCCAGCATTTTTGCTGCCGATTTTCTGGATCTATACCGGAACAGCCCTCACGGGTTTTTTTGTGATTGCCCATGATTGCGGTCATCGATCCTTTGCGAATCGCAAATGGGTTAACGATCTGGTCGGTCATATTATGATGCTGCCCTTAATTTATCCCTTTCATAGCTGGCGAATTGGCCACAATCACCACCACAAACACACCAATAAACTGCTGGAAGATAACGCCTGGGAACCCTGGTTGCAGGACGTTTATGAAAATCTCAGCACTTTTATGAAAACCTTTTATCGGTTCCTGCGGGGACGCTTCTGGTGGATGGGTTCCATCGTTCACTGGGCTGGATTGCACTTTGATTGGTGGCGTTTGGAAGGCAAGCAACGGGAACAAATGAAATTTTCTGTCTTAGTCGTCATCGCTTTTGCGGCGATCGCCTTCCCCACCCTGATTGCCACCACCGGAATTTGGGGATTCATCAAATTTTGGCTGATGCCTTGGATGGTCTACCATTTCTGGATGAGCACCTTCACCATCGTTCACCATACCACCCCGAATATTTCCTTTGCTTTCCCAGAAGATTGGTATGAAGCAAAAGCCCAATTAAACGGGACCGTTCATTGTGATTACCCCCGCTGGGTGGAATTCCTCTGTCACGACATTAACGTTCATGTTCCCCATCACCTCTCCACTGCCATTCCGTCGTACAACTTACGGAAAGCGCATCAAAGTTTGGAGCAAAATTGGGGTAAATACCTTCATAAAAGTCGTTTTTCCTGGTCTTTGATGAAGGAAATTACCGATAACTGTCACCTCTACGATGCTGAAAACGGTTACAAATCCTTTAAAGATTATCACGCCGGTCGGTAAGAGAGAGCATCCTCTTTTCTCTCCATGAATTATTCCTTAAAGACGTGCCCAATGCGCGTCTTTTTTTGTTTTTGAAAACTCTTTCTAGTTCAAAACTGCACCTCCGGTCCCCTCCCCTTGGCAAGGGGAGGGTTAGGGTGGGGTCCGAGTCACGCACTCAAAGTTCCAAACCCGCAGGCTGAAGCCTGGGGCTACACGGACAAAGCCCGCCTGCGCGGGCTACTCTATAAAATATCCCCCTTCAATATGTTTAAAATCAAGAAAGCTGCCTTCACATAAACTGTTCACAGGGATGCCATGACCCAGCAAAATTTCGGAACCAACCCAGAGGATAGAAAGGGGCGTAATGCACTCCCCGGACCGATTCCCTTAAGCTATTTCGGCGCTTATCGCTGCCCGGTTTGTCGCTATGGTGAACTCTCTAACCTGGCGATGATGGATGCCTTTGGCTGTAACTTTTGCAGCCGCATTTTTACCGCCAACTTAGACCAAAATTCCCTCTGTTTAGCCGATGCTGTACCACCCATTACCTGGCATTGGAATGGTCGCCAATGGCAAGGACTGCCTCGGGCGGGGGTAGAATTCGGATGGGAAATTGGCATCGCTGCGATCGCCATCATTACCCTCCCCACCCTCCTAGTCGGACTCGGGGCCTATATTTTCCCCCCAGTCCCCGGCAGTAGCTTAAGTTGGGTTCCCGCCTTTTGGACTGTAGCTACCTTTATCGCTCACCTCACCATCGTCCTCTGGCTAATCGTTGAATATTATCAGTTTCCAGTATTGCTCTTTTTAAAAGCATGGCAACGACGGTTATTGATGCGATAGATGGGTCATTTGTCATTTGTCATTTGTCATTGGTCATTGGTCATTTCTTCTGTTCGTAGTAACGACTTCAGTCGTTCTCTTAAGTTCGTAGTAACGACTTCAGTCGTTTCTTATGTTCGTAGTAACGACTTCAGTCGTTTCTTATGTTCGTAGTAACGACTTCAGTCGTTATCCCCCTTTCGTAGTAACGACTTCATTCGTTAAAGTGGGGCAATCAATCAACCACCCCACTCCAAACAAACCTCCGATTCAAACCTTACATATAGTTCTCAATCATTTCTCGGTACAGACTCTTTTGCTTAACCCCCCGCACTTGATCCACTAAACCCTTATCCTTAAAGAACTGGACCGTAGGCGTTCCCGTTACTCCCGCATTATCGGCAATTTCTGGGTCTGCTTCAATGTCAATTTCCACATAGTGAACCTTGCCATCAAACTCATCAATCACCTTACTCAGAATCGGTTTCAAAGTATGGCAAGGACCGCAGGTGGGTGCAGAATATTTGACCACAATCAGGCGATCGCTGTCATGGTACAACTTCCGCAAGGCAAACCCTCCCACATGGCGCGTTGCCGTTGGGTCAAAATCCTCTTCCGTATCGGATATTTGTTCTTTTTCCGGTTCAGGCGCTTTCTCCGATGCTTCCGTTTGATGGAACTCTTGAACTAACCCATTCGCCGATAACCACCGTTCCGCTAACATCGCCCCCATACAACCCGTTCCCGCTGCGGTAACCGCTTGGCGGAACTCATGGTCTTGCACATCTCCAGTGGCATAAACACCCTCAACACTGGTCTCAACTGTTCCATGTTTCGTGACAATATATCCCACTTCATCCAGTTCCAGTTGACCTTTGAATAGTTGGGTATTCGGAGTATGACCGATCGCATAAAACAATCCGCGAACCTGCAAATCCGTTTCTTCCCCAGTCTTGATATTTTTAACCTTAATCCCCTCCATCCGGTCATCAGTTCCGAAGATATCCACCGCCTCCGTATTCCAATGAACCGTGATTTTTGGATTCTTCAAAACCCGGTCTTGCATCGCTTTCGAGGCCCGCATTTCGTCCCGACGAACTAACAGGTGAACATGGGTTCCATATTTGGTCAAATACACCGCTTCTTCTGCAGCAGTGTCTCCTCCACCCACCACTGCCAATGCCACGCCTTTAAAAATGGGACTGGCCCCATCGCAAATCGCACAGGCAGAGACCCCACGACTCCAGAACTGGTCTTCACTCGGGAGTCCCAACCGCTTGGCCGTGGCCCCTGTGGCAATAATCACCGTATGGGCCTTCACTTCTCGTTCGTCCGACCGGATCACGAAGGGACGCTGACTCAAATCCACCGATTGCACATCTTCCGTGTACAATTCGGCCCCCCAGCGTTGCGCCTGGAGTTTCATCCGTTCCATCAGTTTCGGTCCCGTAATCCCTTCGGGAAACCCAGGGAAGTTCTCCACTTCTGTGGTGGTCATTAATTGTCCTCCGGGAATGCCTCCCATCTGGAACCCTTCAAAAACGACGGGTTTCAGATTCGCCCGTCCCGCATAGATGGCGGCAGTGAATCCGGCAGGGCCAGATCCGATAATCACAACGTTTTCTACTGCTGGATTTGTCATGGGGTTATTCAAACTCGTAACGACTTCGCTTTAAGTCTATTATAGTGACCTGTTCATTATTATCAGTGATCTAAGTCACTTTACGGCCCTTGATTATTTATCCCGTTATTGCTGTTAACAATTAACAATTAGCAGTTAGCAGTTTAGTCACTCCCAGGTTTAAGGACCAATCAATCTTAAAATAGCAACATCAACTCTTAGCAGCAGGTGAGATAATGAAACGAGTGCTAGAACCGGAAGTGATGGATACAAGGGAGGATGCGACGGCGTATGACGCGATGGATTTTCTGGAGGTGAATACGGCCTTTGCCGAGAGTGCGATCGCAGTCGGTCCTGAGTCGGCGTTGGTACTCGATGCGGGAACCGGGACCGCCAGAATTCCCATTTTAATCGTACAGCGTCGTCCTCAGTGGCACATCAAGGCGATCGACCTTTCGCACAATATGTTACAAGTCGGGAGGGAGAATGTGCAATCCGCTGGATTACAAGAGCAAATTCACTTAGAGTATATCGATGCCAAACAGATGCCCTATCATGACAGTACCTTTGATATGGTGATTTCTAATAGCATCATCCATCATCTCCCGGACCCGATGCCTTTTTTCCAAGAATTGAAACGAGTTTTAAAACCCAATGGCGGGATATTTTTGCGCGATTTAATGCGACCCTCGGATATAGAAACCGTGGATAAAATCGTCGCCCGAATTGGACCGGAATATAATGACTATCAGACCCAGTTATTTCGAGATTCACTAATAGCTGCATTTACCCTAGAAGAGGTACAAAAAATGATAGAAATGGCGGGATTAGAAGGGGTAAAAATTTATGCGTCCTCGGACCGTCATTGGACTGCGGAACGTGCCTACAGAGAATAGAAATCATTCTAAAAAGCCCCCCTTCTTAAGGGGGGTTGGGGGGATCAATCCGTTATTTTGCAAGAGGTCTATTATTTTTCCTGAGTGCCGATCGCTGTTAAATGGCACTGATAGGATTCTTTGCTAAAGCAGACAAATCGAACTTGAGAAATGGCATTATTTTGGGTTAAAAATTGCTGCACAGTCTTGACCGCTATTCTAGCAGCCCGTTCCATTGGAAAACCATAAACTCCCGTACTAATAGCGGGAAAAGCAATAGTTTTTAGCTGATGTTTTTCCGCTAACATTAAACTCTGATGATAACAACTTGCCAGCAATTTATCTTCATCATGCTTGCCCCCTTGCCAAACAGGGCCAACGGTATGAATTACATAGTTTGCCGGGAGATTGTAGCCTAGGGTTATCTTAGCTTCGCCGGTTTTACAGCCGTTAAGCGTGCGACATTCCGCCAATAAACCGGAACCTGCTGCGCGATGGATAGCACCATCAACACCGCCTCCGCCTAATAGACTGGTATTGGCGGCATTGACGATCGCATCGACCTGTTGTTTGGTAATATCGCCTTGAATTACTGTGATTTTATCGGTCATCGTAGTAAAGTTGTTGTCAAATAGAGAAACTCCTTTTATTGTATGAAAGAATTGCAGAAATGGAAACAGTTGCGATCGCGCCTAGTCTTCGACAACCAATGGTGCAAAGTTCGCCAAGATGAAATCGAACTGCCCACCGGCGAAATCATTGATGATTTTTTTGTGAATGTCCGTCCAGATATTGCCTTAGTCGTTCCCGTTACCCCCCAGCAGGAAATCGTCTTGGTGCGACAATATCGACATGGAGTCGGAGAAATCTTGTTAGAATTACCTGCCGGTGCCTTCAATCCAGAAACCGAAAAAGCAGAAGCAGCAGCAGCGCGGGAAATGACCGAAGAGACAGGTTACCATTGCCCGAACTTGATTAAACTCGCCACCCTCTATGATAATCCCGTTAAAGACACCAATACCATTCATGTTTTTTTAGGCAAAGATGCGGAAGATTCGGGACAGCAGATTTTAGATATTACTGAACAGATAGAAGTTGTTTTAGTCCCGATTGATGCCGTTTTGGAGAAAATAACCCAGGGAGAAATCTGCGTATCCGGAAGCGTCGCCGCCCTCTTTTTAGCGTTAAATTACTTACAAATCTCCCCCTAAAAATCAAAACCCCAACCGAAAGTCCTTGCCACACCACACCGGCGGGGGTTAAAACCCCCGCCTAACAGCTAAAGTCGGTTAAAACCGACTGAAAATACCACGGGATAAGCTACAACGGAGGGGGTTTAAATCGACGGTTTGTCTTATGATATAAAGTTTTTAGGGGATGGCAAAATATAAATCATTCAAACGTTCGTAGTAACCCCTTCAGGGGTTTCTTTAAAGATGACTCCTGAAGGAGTCACTACGAACGTTTTGGAGGTTTTATTTTTTAAAGTTCCCTTAGTCGGTTTTAACCGACTTTAGCTATTAGGCGGGGGTTTTAACCCCCGCCGTAGAGGCGCTTCGCGAAGCGCCTCTACTTGATTTATCACCTGACGGGTGTTCGTGCCTCTATAGATTTATCCCCCGTCGGTCATCGCGACTACCATCCCCAACTGCCGGGAATTCCCTTAAAAGGTCCGACAATATCCGAAGTAATCCAACCCCCATAAAATCCACCAGGTTGAGGTTGAACTTCTTCTCCATCCACATAGCAAATATCCATCAATTCGGGATAGAATGCCACATAATCTTTAATGTCTTCAAATTGGGGAGTAGGATTCGGATAAAACCAACCACAATTAGGCGCTTGTTTTTCCTTAACCGTCACAGTGTAATATCCCGCCGACCCTTTCCACTCGCAGAAACTACTTTTCGGAGTTCGGCTCAGATATTCCATTTTAATATCTTCTGGCGGGATATAATAACCTGGGGGATGACTGGTTTCCAGGACTCGCTTGGCGTTGCGAGTATCAGCAATAATTTCTCCATTAAAGATGATTTGGAGATGTTTAGAGACATCTTCCAACCGAGGAGGACGGGGATAATCCCAAACGGATTCTTGTCCAGGACCGGGTTCAATTCGTTGTGGGTGCATGAGGATTTTAGAGATAAATTTGATAATCATACCCTATCATATCCCGGCCAACACGAAAGCCGGAGCATCTCCCTCCGGCATCATTGAGGGAGGCATTGCCGAATTTTCTAGCTTATGCCACAATGAAAGAAAAAGTCAATGGAGGGTTGAACCATGACTTTAACCGTAGGTCAGCAGATCCAAGGGGGCAAATACAGCATTGAAAAGGTGCTGGGGAAAGGGAGGTTTGGGATTACTTATAAAGCGAAGGATGCCGCCGGGAATGCCGTCGCGATTAAAACCCTTAATGACAGTTTGCTGCATCAACTGAGTCCAGGAGAAATTGAGGAACTGGAGTCCAAGTTTTGGAATGAAGCAGTGAAATTGGCTAAGTGCAGTAATAATGGGCATATTATCCAGGTACAGGAAACCTTGAAAGAGGGGAAACTCTGCTGTATTGTGATGGAATATATTGATGGGGTTGATTTGGCAAGTCGTGCCCAGAAGCAGTTACCGGAAAAGTTAGCATTGCGATATATTCAGCAAGTTGGAGAGGCATTGATGGAGGTGCATTCTCATCAGTTGCTGCATCTGGATATTAAACCGGATAATATTGTGTTGCGCGGGGGGACTTCCGAGGCGGTGTTAATTGATTTTGGATTAGCAAGGGCATTTGACAATCCCTTAACCACAACTCGCTATAGTGAAAAGGGATATTCGGCCCTAGAAATGTATTCTCAAAAGAGACCGCGCGGCGCTTATACTGATGTGTATGGATTGGCGGCGACTTTGTATCAATTGCTGACGGGAAAAGTGCCGGTGAGTTCGATTGAGCGAAAAGATGCTGATTCGCGATTGATTCCACCAAAAGAGATTAATTCAAACATCAGCGATCGCACGAATCAGGCTATTTTAAAAGGCATGGCGCTCGATTCAGGCGATCGGCCCCAAACGGTGCAGGAATGGTTAACATTATTAGGCGTTAAAAAACCAATTCCCCTCCCCAATTGGAATGCAATGGAATGGTTCACTGCTGTCATTGCTGCGGGGACAATTGGAATGTTAATGATTGGATTATTGACCTATTTAAACTCTAATTCTCCACCGCCACCTAACCCCGAACCTCCCACCTCCGAGACAATCCAACCATAGGGATAGTAGACAACAACAACCGGCGGGGGATCAATCCCCCGCCTCATAGCTAAAGTCGGTTAAAACCCGACTAAAAAACCCACTGGATAAGACGAGCAGTCGGTTTCAACCGACTTAAGTTGTTAGGCGGGGGTTTGAACCCCCGCCGGTTGTTGCTGTAGGGGCGGGCGATTCGCGAATCGCCTCTACATGGGGTGTGGGGGACTGTTTTATGGCATAATAGAATCTGTTCTCTATCCACAACGGGTATGGTCTGGCCGGACGGATATCAATTGAAGAGTCGGGATTACCGCATCGAACGGGTTTTGGGACAGGGAGGATTTGGCATCACCTATCAAGCGCATCACCTCAAACTCGACCAAGATTTTGTCATCAAAACCCCCAACGAACATCTGCGCTTCGACCCAGACTATCCTAAATTTGTGGACCGATTTATCAAAGAGGGACAGCGGATTGCTAAACTCTGCACCAACAATCCCCATCCCCATATTGTCCGAGTTTTTGACTTATTTCAAGAAGGGGATACACACTGCATGGTGATGGATTTTATTCCCGGAGAGAGCCTGTGGCAAAGGGTGCAAGCTCAGGGGGCGTTACCGGAAGCCGAAGCGGTGAAATATTTTCAGCAGATTGGGGAGGCGTTGCAGCGGGTACATGAGGCGGGATTAGTCCATCGCGATGCTCATCCGGGAAATATTATGTTTCGGGGTAATCAAGCGGTTCTGATTGATTTTGGAATTGCCGGAGAA
>JAABSJ010000140.1 GCA_011390515.1 Oscillatoria sp. | reverse complement strand
GTTCTTCCCCGTTCGTAGTAACGACTTCAGTCGTTCTTCCCCGTTCGTAGTAACGACTTCAGTCGTTCTTCCCCGTTCGTAGTAACGACTTCAGTCGTTCTCTTCGTTTGTAGTAAGGAACTGGAAGATCCGGACAGGGGTGCGTGACTTGGCTGACGCCAAGTCACGCGGTAACGACTGAAGTCGTTACTACGAACATGAAGAGAACGACTGAAGTCGTTACTACAAACATGAACCCCCATCTCCCCCAATCCCTAACTCTGACAATTGGGGCAGAAATGGCTAGAACGTCCCGTCAACTTCAGACGATGGAGAGGAGTACCACAAACGCGACAAGGTTGCCCAGCGCGATTGTAAACCCAAGCGACTCCGGCATAGTTCCCATTAACACCGCTAACATTGAGAAAATTGCTGAAGGTGGTTCCTCCGGCTGCGATCGCCGTTTGCAAAACTTCAATAATCTGCCTGTGCAATCGCTCAATTTCTGCCCCACTCAGGTGTGCACAAAGCTTGGTCGGCAAAATTCCACTCAGGAAAAGACTTTCATCAGCATAAATATTCCCCACCCCAGCAACAATGGTTTGGTCCAGGAGGGCGGTTTTAATCGCTTTTTGACGCTTGTGGAGTTGGCGCGTCAGGTATTCTACCGAAAATTCCGGGGAAAAGGGTTCTGGTCCTAATTTGGCTAATCCAGTGATGATTGAGGGGGTGGGGATATTTGGGGGGACCCACCACATTTGACCGAAGGTGCGTTGATCCACAAATCGCAATTCCCGATCGCCCTCGAAGAAGAGGCGCACTCGGGTATGTTTTTGCAAGGGTTCCTCTCGCTGGACCCATAACAGTTGCCCGGTCATCCGCAGATGGACTCCTAAACTGCCTCGGTGAGCCCCATCAGAATCCTTTGAGTCCGAGAGTTGCGCCAGGAGATATTTGCCTCGCCGTTGCCAGGAGGCGATCGCGCATCCCTGGACTCCCTCCAAAAAATCTTTAGGGGAAACTGGGTGGCCGATGGTTCGCGTCAGCAAAACATCGCCACCCAGAATCCTCGTGTCGAGGGTTAATTGATTTAACCCTCGACACACTGTTTCAACTTCAGGGAGTTCCGGCACCGATTAACGGGATTCAGTTCCCTGGTTGGGATCGCCTTCTACCTTACCGCTACTACCGGCTTCAGGTTTAGCAGTCTTTTTGCTGCCTTTGGTGGCGTCGGTCCCGGTTTTGCGCGCCGCACCCTTGGTTGCGGTGCCACCTTTGCCAGCCCCAGCTTTTCCACCTTTGGGCGCTTCGACTTCCTGAACTTCGTTCATCCCGAAGTTGTTGGTGTTGACTCCGGCGTAGTTCACTTTGTCAAAGCGAACAATCACGGGATAGGTGATCCCGCTTTGGTCTACAGTGGCAACGGTGCCAACTTCTTGAAACCAGTAGGACTCTTTCCGCAGAATGCGAACTTTAGAACCACGTTGAACCATGTGTTTTTTTCCTTCTGATGAATTGAACGAAAAGTTTAAGGGGAATTGCTTCTCAGCGTACTACTCTAACGGGATACTCTGGAATGTTGCAATCTTTAAGTTTTATTAACTACTCGATCCAACGGACCCCGATAAAATGGGCGGAACGTCCCCACATATCTTGTGTCGGGGTGATTTCTTCGATCGCCAGATTATAGGGAATGGCCGTGGTAAGGTAGCGTTGAGCCAGGATGCCGAGGTCAGGGGTCACCTGAGAGGCAGCGGTTGCCGCGACTCCTAAACCCAAGAGTTGGGAGATGGGGTCTCGGGGAAGGACCATTGTGATGCCAAAAGCTAACCCGGCGGTGATCAACATTCCCACGGAGAGGTTGGTGCCACAACGAGGATGAAGGGCGAGGTCCCATTCTCCCCGGGTCAGGCGATCGTGGGCGACATGAACGGCACGACGGAGGTCAAGGAGGTTAACCTGGCCATAGAGATAAAATCCGCGATCGGTGGACATCCCCCCCAATCCATCGTTATCCAGCGATCGGCCCGCTTGGCTGGTTTCGGGGGCCCTCTCACCGGAGGTTTCGCTCAATACCCAGACAGTGGCGTGTTCCAACGCATGAACCTGACGCACGGCCAAAGTTTCTTTCAATCCGGGGATAAAGGCGAGTTGTTGCAGCAGTTCGGCATCTCCAGTCGGATGCGGCGCAAAATCAAAGGGAAATGGATTCGCCTGGGAAGAAGTAGCAGTCATGAGGTTAAGTCTCCAAAGAGTTAGGGTGGGTTTGGGTTGAGAAATCTTTGGCTTGATTGGTTTTAATGTAACGAATTTGCCTACTCGTTGCCCATCTGTAAGGGCGATCGGCTATCCTCCCCGGACCCCAGTCCCCGATTCCATCTCAGGGACCAGAAACCGGGTTTCTGTACAAAATCTGTCGTCATTAACAGCAACTTTGACCAGAAACCCGGTTTCTAACTCATGGAGTTCATGTTCGTAGTAACGACTTCAGTCGTTCTCTTTAGGAGTGCGAGCATCTTGCTCGCTATTATTCAAGATTATTCAAGCGAGCCAGATGTTAGTGCTGACGCACTGGCTCCGCCAACGCACTCCTAAAATATACCTCATACCAAATCCGGTTGGTAAAAGTCGGTTTTCCCTTTTAGCCCGCGCAGGCGGGCTTCGTCCGTATAGCCCCACCCTTTCCTTACGGAACGCTACGCGAACAGGGTGCGGGTTTTTACAGACCTTTGACAACCGGATTCCGTATCACAAGTGTGGAAAGCGCTATATACGAAACCGGCTATCCTTGACTGTTTGAACGAGCCAGAATATCTCTAGCTCACTTATAACTCCAAATTGCCGATCGCCTCTTTCAACACCGTAGCCGAATTTTGCAGCAACTTTTCTTCATTCGGCGTCAAAGACAAATCCAACACCCGAGTTACCCCCTCACGATTCACCACCACAGGCAAACTCAGGCAAACATCATTAATGCCATTAACCCCATGAATCAAACTACTCACCGTTAACACCCGGTTTTGATTCCTTAACACCGCTTTGACAATATCCGTCACCCCCAACCCAATCGCATAAGAAGTCGCCCCTTTGCGCTTAATCACCTCATAAGCTGCATTTTTTACCTGGTCAAAAATCCCTTGCAATCGGTCTTGATCCGCTTCAGAACAATCCTCAATTCCTCCACTGCACAGATTCATCCCAGCAATATTCACCTTACTCCAAACCGGAACCTCACTATCCCCATGTTCTCCAATAATATAGGCATGAAAACTGCGCGGATCAATCTTTAATTGATTCGCCAACAGATACCGAAACCGGGCCGTATCCAGAACCGTCCCCGAACCGAAAACTCGGTTACAGGGAAAACCGGATAACTTCAGGGTGACATAAGTCATAAGATCCACCGGATTGGTCACCAATAGCAGAATCGCATGAGGACAATATTGGACAATTTGCGGAATCAATTCTTTGAAAATATGCACATTGCGATTCAGCAAATCTAAGCGAGTTTCCCCGGGTTGTTGTTTTGCTCCAGCGGTAATAATTACAATATCCGGATCATCACTATCCGCTAAAGTCCCGGACCGGATTCCCGTGGGGTCAATAAACGGCACACCGTGGAGTAAATCCATGACTTCCCCCTGGAGTTTTTCTTGGTTGACATCTACCAAGAGCATCTCATCCAGGGTATTTTGGATTAACATAGAATAAGCACAAGCCATTCCCACTTGACCTGCACCAATAATCACGCCTTTGAGGGGACGACGATTGCTGGGGATGCTGAGATCGCGATCGGAAAATTCCGTAAATAACTGTTCAAACATCGAACGATTCCCTAAACTTACATTTACCTGTCCTAGGATAAAGGGTAATTCGATATTCTGCCATTTTTTTAGAGTGCGGGTTAAAGATTAAGCTAAATTCATCAGATTGTTAATCATCCCTTAAACTCAACCCCTTCATAAAGCTCACCCAAAGATAGCTCAAAATCAACAGACTGCAACCGTAAACCCGCTGCCTCCCCTTCCCATTCCGTTAACATCCAATGATGCTCCTCAATTTTATAATATTGCATCACATAACACCGAGTTTGGTCAATTAAAAGATATTCCCGCATTTCCGGTATCGAGCGATAATACATAAATTTATCACCTTGGTCGTAATTTTGGGTAGACTTCGATAAAACCTCCGCAATCAGCAAGGGATTCGTGACCGTAGTTCCATATCCGTATAAATCGGTTCGCCGCCAATCACCATCACATCGGGATAAGTGTATTGGCGATACCGAGGAATCCACAACCGAACGTCACCCATATAAACCCGATAATTTTGTTTTCGCAGTTGCAGTTTGAGTAAAGCAGCTAAAGTTAACGCCAATTCATTATGATTGGTAGTTATCCCAGTCATGGAGACAATTTCTCCATCTCGATACTCGCTTTTATAATCCGCCTGTTCTTCCAATGCCAGATATTCTTCGGGAGAATAATATTTTTTATCCGTTTCACTGAACATCGTTAATAGACCTCTTGCCAAATTCTCAAAAGCCCCCCTTTTTAAGGGGGGTTGGGGGGATCAGTCCGTTATTTCGGAAGAGGTCTAATCATTTCCCTGAGTAAATTCATGTTTACTCTAAACAAATATAGCCTTACGGTTATTGCAACCGCCAAATCTTGATGCTGTTGTCACCATTGGCAGTCCAAACCCCTCCACTGCCACTAACCAGGGTCCGTCCATCAGGAGTAAAGGCAAGAGATTCCACCGAGTCAGTATGCCCAGTGAGTGTATCCAGCAGTTCTCCCGTTGTCAAATTCCAAATGTTGATAGTTTTATCAACACTGCCACTGGCAATTCTTTCCCCATCAGGAGTTATAGCAACTGACCAAACTGGGTTAAGATGTCCGGTGAGGGTGTGGAGAATTTTCCCCGTCTTGAGACTCCAAATTTTAATCGTCTTGTCATTGCTACCACTGACAATCGTTTGTCCATCTGGACTAATGGCGATCGCAGCAACTTCATTCCCATGTCCATTCAGAATATTCAGGAGTTGTCCTGTTTTTAAATCCCAAATCTTGATGCTATTATCAAAACCTCCACTAACAACTGTATCCACATCGGGACTGATAGCAATTGCAGCAATCCCGTTACTATTCGCCAATAAGCTGTTGAGTAGTTCTCCCGTCTTCAGATTCCAAACTTTAATCGTATTATCCTGACTCCCACTCACAATACTCTGTCCATCCGGACTGATAGCAACAGACCAAATTGCATCTCTATGTCCCGTAAGACTATTTAATAGTTCTCCCGTCTTCAGATTCCAAATCTTAATCGTATTGTCATAACTCCCACTCACCAGAGTTTGCCCGTCGGGACTGATAGCAACAGAACGAACCCAAAGGTCATGCCCAGTAAGCGTATTGAGGAGTGTTTCTGTCTTCAAATTCCAAATCTTAATGGTCTTATCCCTACTGCCACTAACCAGAGTTTCCCCATCAGAACTAATGGCAACAGAACGAACCCACCAGCTATGCCCAGTCAAGGTATTGCCAAGACTAAATTTTTCATCGGAATCATTGGCTAAATCTGGAACCGATTCGATATCGCTTTCTGAGGGGACTAGAGCAAGAGTTGATTCACCCGATGACAGGGTATCAGAGGTAGAGACTTGCTCAAAGTTCTCATCAACCCTCTGATAATTGGGTTGAGGGCGAAAGTGCATTATCCCGTATCCGCCCATGCCCAAAAGCAATAAAAGCCCAGCAATTACTTGAGATTTTGGAGTGATTGGCGATTTGGATTGGGGCCTAAGTTGCAGGGAATGTGGCAGGTTCATTTCTGCCAATAAATCTTTCAATAATTCCCCGGCTTTTTGATAGCGTTTCTGACTTTCTTTTTGCAGTAAATTGTCAAACACCTGCTGCAATTGTTCACTCAGCGGTTCCAGTAAATGTTTTCGCCAAGAATCAACCCAACCATACCCCTCATCCAAAAATAACGCAAAAGGGTCTTGGCCCGTTAGTAAATAAAAACAAGTCACGCCCAAACTATATAAATCACTGGCAGGATACGCTTCTCCCCGTTTCATTTGCTCAAAAGGTGAATACCCATTCGTGCCGATTTGCGTTCCTTGCCCTGCCACCACGGTTGATTTTAATTGTTTAGAAGCCCCAAAATCAATTAACACATATTTGCCATCAGATTTGCGTCGCATGATATTCGGAGGTTTGATATCCCGATGAATTACACCCCGTTGGTGGATAAATT
Organism: Oscillatoria sp.; assembly: GCA_011390515.1. Taxonomy (GTDB): domain Bacteria; phylum Cyanobacteriota; class Cyanobacteriia; order Cyanobacteriales; family Laspinemataceae; genus Laspinema. The sequence continues at coordinate 8,813 of JAABSJ010000140.1, read as the reverse complement.
CGAGAACCGGCAATAATTGCTCTAATAATTCTCTGACCTGAGTTTCTTTCCAGGTTCCCGGCTGGCATTTATGCAAGGGTTGCCCTTCGATATATTGCTGGACTAAATACAAATATCCATCTTGCTCAAAATAGGCATAAAGGGTGGGAATTTGCGGATGTTCTCCCAGTTCTTGCAGTTGCCTTGCTTCTTGTTCAAATAATTCTTTGGCCTTCTGGAGTGCGCTGGTTCCTTGGACTTGGGGGGCGAGTTGTTTGATGACGCACTTTTCATGCAATTTGTCAATATCTTCGGCGAGATAAGTTCTCCCAAAACCGCCTTCGTTGGAGAGGAGTTGGCGGGGGTAGTAATGATTTCGCAACACCACCAAAGGATTGCCACAACTTTGGCAGAATTTGATGCCGTCAGGGTTCTGGGGATTCGGGCAACTGGGATTTAGGCAGCAGTGCATACTCGCGCTTTGGGGGAGAAGGAGTGGTGGCGGCGACTAAGAATCGCAGGGGGTTTTATAATTATAAGCGGATGCAGTGGCGGGAGGGTTGACTTCGATAAAAATCTTAATCTTCTCGGTGAGTTTCTGCTGGGGACAGGGTGGGTGAAGGATTGGGAAAAAAGAGCGATCGCATTTGAGCGATGCAGAGGCAATGACCCCTGAGAATCAAATAGGCGGCAGTTCTGATTATAACCCAGGACATCGCCCTGCCTTGTGCCTAAATTCGGTTAGGGTGTTAAGTCTTTGAGCGACTCTTAAACCCCCCCTTTTCAACTCCCCTCATTACTATCCTGTCCGGGTAAATCTAACGCGATTAGTAAAGCATAATTCAGTTGAGCAAGAGTGGTTTCTGACAGGTGGCCAAGCCTTCGCAATAAACGAGTTTTTGCCAATACCCGTACCTGATCTGCTTTAACAATTGAATCTCTCTCTAAACCTCCATCAGGAGCTTTAATTAAAACCTGAGTGGCAAAAACTCGCTTGGATGGATGGTAACTGGTACAAGGAACTGCCAATAGAACTGGACTGTGAGTATTAATCGCATCGCGACTGACAATAATTACTGGACGATTCCCCCCTTGTTCAGAACCTTCTACCGGATCCAGACGAGCCAGATAGACCTCTCCTCTTTTCATGCTTCCGACTCCGCTAATTGCAACGCCTCCCAAGACGCTGTAGCAAATTCAGCCTCCATTTGTAACACTTCCGCTTGATATTCAGGATCCTGTGCCATTTCTGCAAGTTCTGCATCAATTTCTACTCGTTTCAGGGCCGCTAATTCCCGACGAATCGCCTGCATAATAAATTCATCGCGGCTTTTGGCTTTTCCTTGTTGCACGGCTTTATCCGTTGCTTCTAGCAAATGTGCAGGAAGAGAGATTTGGGTTTTAATGGTAGGATTAGACATGAACCTTCCTCCTAAACTATCTATTTAGTTTAAATCATTGAGACGAGCAGTGCCAAGGGGAGGGATTAGTATCGGGCGGTATCCTGAAACAATCGACCGTTTCTCGACTTTCCTAGCGAGCAAGATGCTCACACTCCGAATCTGTAACCCCTAATTCCAGAACCCGATATTTTCAGAATTATCTCTCCCCGATCGCTATCCTAAACCCTCGCTACAACTGCATTTTGTTGTCGATATCGATAATAGGCGGCACAAGCTCCTTCCGATGAAACCATTGGTGCACCGAGGGGATGTTCTGGGGTGCAGCGTTTGCCAAAGGCTTCACAATCATGGGGTTTCTTAATGCCTTGCAGGATTAATCCACTCATACAGTCGGGGGATTCTTCGCTCTGAATTCCCGTTAAATCAAAGCGATTTTCTGCATTAAATTGAGCATATTTGGGTTTTAAATTTAATCCACTTTGGGCAATTTCACCAATGCCTCTCCATTGTCTGGGAACGATTTCAAAGACTTCTTTGAGGATGTTTTGGGCGGGTTGGTTGCCGTCTTTTCTAACGGAACGACTGTATTGATTTTCGACTTGTGCTTGTCCGGATTCCAGTTGTTTGATGCACAGATAAATCCCTTGTAAAATATCAACGGGTTCAAATCCGGTGACGATGATGGGGACTTGATATTTGGGGGCGATCGCCTCGTATTCGGTGTATCCCATAATGGTGCAAACATGACCCGCCGCTAAAAATCCTTGCACTTTACGGTGGGGTGCCGATAAAATCGCTTCCATTGCTGGAGGCACTAAAACATGGGAGACTAACATGGAAAAGTTCGGGATGTTTTGTTGCGCTGCCTGATACACTGCCATCGCTGTTGCTGGTGCAGTGGTTTCAAATCCCACGCCGAAAAATACAACTTGTTTGTTGGGATTCTCTTGGGCAATTTTTAGGCAATCTACTGGCGAATAGACGATGCGAATATCGCCGCCGGTTGCTTTAATACTTAGCAAGTCTTTTTCGGTGCCAGGAACGCGCAACATATCCCCAAAAGAACAGAAAATCACCTCGGGATAGGAGGCAATTGCGATCGCCTGATCAATGAGGGCAATGGGAGTAACACAAACGGGACAACCGGGACCGTGAATTAAAGTAATGTTGTCGGGTAACAGTTCATCAATGCCAAATTTAACGATCGCATGAGTTTGACCCCCGCAAATTTCCATAATCGTCCAGGGACGGGTGGTAATACGGGCGATCGCCTGGGCGCAATCTTGAGCCGTCGTAGCATCGCGATATTCATCTACAAATTTCATAATTTGTCATTTGTTGTTTGTCATTGGTCATTGGTCCTTGGTGGATGGGGGAGAGACGGGAGATAGGGGAGAGACGGGAGATGGGGGAGAGACGGGAGATGGGGGAGAGACGGGAAATGGAAACGACTGAAGTCGTTACTACAAACATCTTCCCCATCCTCCCTATCTTCCCCATCTTCCCCATCCTCCCCACTTCCCTACTGTCTAACTCACAGCAGTTGGAGTCGCTGGGACATTGTTGCTACTGTTTTGTTCCAGGGAATGTGAGGCATCTCCCACATAAATCCCGAGTGCGCGGGCGGTTTGTACCATGAATCCATCAGGATCAACGGGAGAGGCACAGCGTTTTTCTTGGTGGCACTGTCGGACGAGTTGAATTACTAAGTCTAAGGGTTTGCTTTCGACTTTTCCGCCTTCCCAGACCACTAAGCGGTTATAATGTCCTTGTTCGATTAACTCAACCGCTTTGATGCCAAAGGCGGTGGCTAGGATGCGATCGAAGGAGGATGGGGTACCGCTGCGCTGTAAGTGACCCAGAACTGTTACCCGGGTATCGATTTCGTCTAAGCCGCAAAATTCCGGGCGATCGAGGGAACAAAGTTTCTGGCTGTAGAGTTTAATCTGTTGCGCCAGATAGTCGCCGATATTGCGATGCTGTCGCCGATCTTCATGTTTGACCCCTTCCGCCGTGACGACTAGGGCAAATTTACGCTTATCCTGACGCAGGGAGGCAATTTTATCGCAAATCTGGGCGATCGCCTTTTCGTCAAGCACCGGGGTCAGTTCCGGAATTAAAATCACATCGGCACCCCCAGCAATTCCCGCGTGGAGTGCCAAATGTCCCGCATCCCGTCCCATCACTTCCGCTACCATGACTCGTTCATGACTCGCCGCAGTAAAGGTGAGGTTGTACAGCGCTTCCGTAACCGTATCCACAGCAGTCTGGAATCCGACTGCACGTTCCGTAAAGGGAACGTCGTTATCGATGGTTTTGGGAACCCCGATCATATTCCAGTTGCCTTTGACCGCCAAATCATAGATAATGTCCAAGCTGCCATCGCCCCCGATCGCCACCAAGCCATCGAGTTCTAAGCGTTGATAGCCTTCTAAAATCTGTTGTGCAACTTCGGGTTTTTCTGTATCCCCTTTACTCAGACTTCCCAGAACACTGCCACTGAGAAATTGCAGCACGTCAAGACCCTGTAACAATCCAGGGATATCATACCCATGCTCATTCAATTTCATGTCCTCCGGTTGGCGAGTTCCGTTGGCAACATCGATAAATCCGTCGGTGCCGTAGGGAATGCCATAGACTTCCCATCCCTTGCGGGAAGAGCATTTGACCACCGCTCTAATTACAGCGTTCAGTCCGGGGCAGTCCCCGCCACTGGTCAGAATACCAATTCTTTTTTTTGGATGTGTCATAGTGCCTTTACCTGTTCACTCTCCTAATTTATTCCGAACTCTCTGCACTAAAAAAGTAACCGCGATCGCTTTTTTATTTTAACTTTATCTTTCCCCTTCAATTTTAGCAAATCGCCCTCATCAGTTTCATTGCTCTATCAGGGGGAATTCAAATAGAACCTAGCGTGGGTTAGCGGAGTTTGCAAGGGTCTCTCTTGAGCGAAAAAAGGTGGCATCGTGGGGAATCCGCTTGCACTGCACAATCTTTGACCACTTTGACCACTTGTTTTGATGAGTGCACCATTGAGGTATGATTCCTTGGACAATTCAGCCCAGGCTTCTGTCCCCCAATATTCCCCTCTTTGAGGTCATCTTTTCGCGCTCTCGTAAATTCTATAACAGTTTCTCCAATGCCAGCTTAAATACAGATTTTTTTTATAAATTTACGGCAAAGTAATTCTATGCTATAATTAAAGGCTAGTTAAAAAATGTTGAGAATTCTTGACGATTGTCAACCGGAAAAAACACCCCAGACCCTCAGCATCACGGCAATTTACCTCTTTTCTGGACTCTCCCCAACTGCCGATCCACTCCCCTAGGCACGGAAAACTCCCAGGAGCAGCAGCAACCCAGACTGATCATATATTATCCCCGTATTATCCCCGGGTTATCAATCAGCACCTCACCCATTGCCTGTATCGGTTGTTGGAGCAATTCGCTTCACCTCCGAGACGATATTTGTTAACCATCCCTCACTTTTGGCCTCTCTACCGAAAAATTAGAGGCCAGAATCCAAGATGATCCAGGACAATTCAATTGGTTCTCTCCCGAGGACAGATCCCTTTCCCCCAAGTTTAACTGTTCTGGTACTATAATAAGTCGTTTTGCTCTATTTATCCCTGAGAAATGAACCCTATCAATACTCCCCTTACTGAACAACTAGCGGAACTCACGAATCGATTATTTTGGCTGAGTGAATCTGAGTTCCCCTTCCAGGTGATCACATGGGATACGGATAGGGTAACCATTGAGCAATTACTCAAACTGACTTATCACCCCCCAAACACCCCAGTTAAAACCCTCGGCATTGATGAATTCTTCGCGCCTGCACTAGAAGGACTCGGCAGCTTTAGTTATCTTTTAGATCAAACCCTCATCGGAAGATATCGTACCCTCTATAATTACCTCACTTATTATTTGCACAACATCAAAGTGTATCAAGTTGGCACCCATCCCCTTTATATTTATATCATGGGACTCACTCGCGACGAAAATTTAGCGGGGATCGCTACCCAAGTCCTCGAAACTATCCCCCAATCCTCCAGAATTCACCCCCAATAAAGGGAGACATGGAGTTAAGCTGTTCGGCATTTAAACTGGATAATTCTAGGGAGCATCTTGCTGGCACTCCTTTAGACAGGCAACAGATTAAACCGATACAACTCCCCCTCCATGCACCCCATCTCCCCATCAACCCAGGACATAAGACCAAGGACAAATGACAAATGACATAAGACCAAGGACAAATGACCAATGACATAAGACCCATCCCCCATCCCCATCTATTCCGATCGCTCTTGCTGCAACAACTCCTCTTTAGACTCCCCCCAGTAAGCGCTATAGGTCCAGGTTTCCCGGTTACCGCTGGTTTCTAAAGTCCAGCGAAAAATGGCTGATTTCGGGTTAACTCCGACTTCAATCAGCTTGGCACCCATATAATATTCCATCTGGCGTTTTTTCAAATCTTTAAATGCTGGGGGTTTTCGACTATCCCAGCTTTGAGACATTTGTGCTTTTGTCGGCCTTGCCATTGTCCTTCTCCGGTTCTCTGGTTGTACGGGTATCCTACACTTAATTTAGAATACCCATCTTTCTACTCTTAGCATGACAACGGGACTGTTTAAAAGATTAGTCAGATTGCAGTCACCCGTGCCACCCCTAATTTTATACAAATTCCCCCTTGGCAACAGCGATCGCCTTACCGCCAACGGATACAGAAATCTCTCCGTCCTCTTTATGCGCCTTCAATAATAACAGCGACGGTCTCCCCATTTCATATCCCTGTTCCACTCGCAAATCAATTCCCCCCTCCCCAAAATATCCATACTCCACCAGATATCCCGCCAAACAACCATTCGCACTCCCGGTTGCCGGGTCCTCGGGTACCCCTAAATAATCCGCAAACATTCGGGCACTGAGATTATTTTCCGGTTTGTTCGTCTCGGGACAAAACAGAAAAATACATTTAGCCTCAGTTCCCTCAATTAATTTAAAATACTTATCTCGATTGACTTTGGCCTTTTTTAATGCTGCATGAGTTTTCAACGGCACAATCATAAAAGGAATCCCCGTCGAAACCTCTCGAATCGGAAACCGCGAATCGAGATCCCCAACTTCTAAATTTAAAACCTCCGCCACCCGTTCCCCCTCAATTATCTGATGGAACGTCGGCGGTTTTTGCTGCATCCACAAAATATCCACCTTGTCTTGTTGATAATGCAGAGTCACCGGAATTTGCCCGATCGCCAGATTCAAATTAACCCGTTCTACCGGCTGTTGAATTATCTCTCGCTGAATAATAAAAGCCGTACCTAAAGTCGGATGACCGGCAAAAGGTACTTCTTGGGCCGGGGTAAAAATCCGGACATCATATCCCCCCTTTCGTTGCTCCGAGGACAGCACGAAAGTGGTCTCGGAATAATTCATTTCTTTAGCAATTTGTTGCATCTGCTCCCCAGTAATACCAAGGGTTCCAGTAAATACAGCAAGCTGATTGCCCTGGTATTTTTCTTCTGCGAAAACATCAACAATGTAAAAATTAAGCTTGTCCATTTTTTCCTGGGTTCCAGATTTCGTTACAGTTAGCTCTCACCGGGGATCGTAGTCCATTGCGGTCTCTATCTGAGGCTCAAATCGATCCCCAGACCCACTTGATCTCTGAGAGAGTTCGGGATATGGTGTTAGGAATTCGCCCAAATGATAAATTTGTTGACCCCTTAATAAAAACGCTTATGCCATTGATGGGACTGGTCTGGATGACCTGCTGTTTGAGCGGGTTGCTTGCATACAGCCCAGGATTAGGGAATGCCTCCATTGCCCTCAAAAATCCGCTGTCACTCCAAGCTTTATCCGGTTTGAGTCATCGGTGGGACCTTCCTCACCGGCTTGTCCGAGGCAGTAATGCCTCGGTGAAAAAGCACCGCCCTCCCTTGAAATTAAAGGGGGCTTCCCGTGGGCGTGGACTGTTTGCTCCCTTGGCTCAAATGAGCGATCGCCGGGGAACACACCGCCCAGCTAACTCCAGAGACAGCCAAATTTTCACAACAGTGCTCAACTGGGACAATCGCCCTCAAAAGGGAAAATGCACGGTTGATCCACCTCTAATGAATTCTAGTCCCAGTAAAGCTTTGGGACAACAAAATTTTCTCTCAACCCCACCGGATTTGCCTGGAAAAGCCACCCTGATTAGCAGTGGCCCTTCCCAGCCGTCGAAAAAATCCACCCCGGGAATGGGACAACTTTTGTCTAATTTCTTCCTTCAAGACTCCTTAGATGTAGAACCCCAAACCAACCTGGACCCCTCCGTTCAGGTGAAAGCTGTCACCGTGGCCCCTGGTCCCCCTCGCCCCATGAACCGAGTCAATTGGTGGCAGTCTCGCCATCTCTTTGGATTGGGACAAACGGTTTCCTGGTTCTCAGAGAAAACCCCAAAGCAGATTGTCTTCACGGAACCCTCAGAGTTTCAAGTGATGGTTCAGGGATATGAGGTGGCTCAATTACCCGATCGCATCCAAGCTGACTTATTCGCTCACCGGATCCAAGAATGGCTACAGCAGAGCGATCGCGATCCCGCACAACTCACCCCCACCACCCTCAACGGCATGAGAGCCATCCAAGGGGGCGATCGCACCTTATTACTAATGTCTCCGGATGTCATCGAGTCCATCCCCCGTAACCAGGACCTGCTCACCGTGGAATGGACCAATAATCTCCGCAAAGCGTTAGGCGCTGAACCCTTACCCATCGCCGACGCACAAGCACAGATGTACGGCTTAGTCGAGACCCCCCGAAAACTTCAGGGAACCGCCTCTTGGTACGGCCCTTATTTTCACGGTCGTCTCACCGCCAACGGCGAAACATACAACCAAGAGGACATGACAGCAGCGCATCCCTCGTTACCCTTCGATACCTATCTCAAAGTCAAAAATCTTCAAAATGGCAAAATGGTCATCGTGCGGATTAACGATCGCGGACCCTATATTCCCCCCCGTAATTTAGACCTCTCCCTCGGTGCCGCCAGGGTTCTCGACAGTGAAGAAACCGGCGTTATCTCTTATGAGGCCACATTTATGAAACCCACCCCTGTTAAGGCGAAGTGAGTTGTCATTTGTCTTTGGTCATTTGTCTTATGTCATTTGTCCTTGGTTGATGGGGAAGATGGGGAGGATGTTCGTAGTAACGACTTCAGTCGTTATCCCCGTTTGTAGTAACGACTTCAGTCGTTATCTTAGTTCGTAGTAACGACTTCAGTCGTTATCTTAGTTCGTAGTAACGACTTCAGTCGTTATCTTAGTTCGTAGTAACGACTTCAGTCGTTATCTGAGTTCGTAGTAACGACTTCAGTCGTTATCTTAGTTCGTAGTAACGACTTCAGTCGTTATCTTAGTTCGTAGTAACGACTTCAGTCGTTATCTTAGTTCGT
>JAABSJ010000139.1 GCA_011390515.1 Oscillatoria sp. | reverse complement strand
TACTCAGTTGCAAGTCTTTGTCCCCAATTAGGGGTTTGCTCAGGTTGAGGACGACTTGGGCGATCGCCCGCAAATCTAAGGGTTTGAGTTGCAGTTCAATACTTTTATGTTTGAGTTGAGAAAAATCCAGGATATCATTGACTAAATGGGATAACCGGCGGCCACTGGTGGTGATGGTTTCTAAGTTAAAAATAGTCGGTTCTGATAGAGGTCCAGTCACCCCATCAATTAAGGAATCGGCAATGCCAATAATCCCATTCAGGGGGGTGCGGAGTTCATGGGAAGTATTGGCTAGAAATTCATCCTTGAGTCCATCCAGGCGTTTGAGTTCTTGATTTTTTTCCTCTAAGGTTTTGGCATATTCCGCTAATTGCTGATAGGACAATTTGAGGTTACTCCAGAGGGTGTAGCCGATGCTAAAAACTCCCGCACTGACGAGGGCTAAGACGGGGGTGAAGACGGGAATTAACCAACCGGATAAAAAGGCGATATAGGAACTACCAATTATAACCACAGCCCCGAGGAGAATTCCGGGTCCGGACCAGCGGGTTTTTAGCCAGAGGGAACCGAGGAGGGCGCTATATCCAGAACTGATAAAAATTAACCCCCATTTGAAGGATTTGGGGGTGGCATAGAGCATCGGACGATTGTCCAGGGCGCTACTTAAAATTTGGCTGGTTAAATTGGCATGAATGACCACTCCGGGCATTAATTCGGGGATGCCAAACAGGGTATTGGTATAGGGGGTTTGAAAGGAGTCATTCAGACTGGGGGCTTCGGCCCCAATGAAGATGATGCGATCGCGGAAGAAATCCGGGGGAATACGATTTTCTAAAACTTCGGTGAGGGAAATGTGAGGAAAGCGGTCGAGTTTACCGCGATAGTTGACTAATATTTGATAGCCACCCCCATCTCGTTTACTATATTCTCCCTCGTTGCCAGTGAGGGGAATAAATGTAGCTTGACCCAGTTGATAAATGGATTTGGCTTCATCGGCAACTGCTAATTGAATGCCTTCGGTTTCTAAATATTTTAAGGCCAAAAGGGTGGCAAATCCTTCCAGTAATGTCCCATCGGGTTTCCCCACCAAAACCAGACCCCGACGGATTTTGCCATCGCGATCGAGTAACATATCGTTGGAGGAGACTTGTCCGAGTTCTGCTAATCGAGGCGAGGGGGCAATGGGGTTTCCGGCTACTTTTTGCACCCCAATGAGATTGGGGGTGACGTTAAAGAGGGCATTTAATGCGTCATGACCCGGTTCTACGGGCAAATCCCGATAAAGATCTAATCCAATTAATCGCGGGTTTTGAGCCTTGATATTTTGGATTAATTGGGTCATGATGCGATCGCTCATCGGCCATTGTTGGACATACTTGATGTCGGATTCATTAATGGTCACAATGACAATTCGCGAGTCTACAGGTTCTGGGGGACGCAGGCGAAACCAGGTATCCAGGGCAGCCCATTCAAACAAATGCAATAAACCGGCGCTACTCAAGGCAACAATCACCCCGGTGACTGCCGGAGTGATCAGGATTGGGCCACGCCATCGGCCTATTTTTTGTTGGAACTGTTGCCACATAATTTGCTCGACCCCTGTCTGGTTTCAAAAGAGAGATAGATGCACCCGTTCAGAATTGCCCCTCAACGTCTTTCTCCTCATAGAGGAGAGGGATTTAGGGTGAGGGTTGCACGATCACAGGAGTCGCGGCGATCGCCTCTAGTCCGACTTGTCCGAGGAGATTGCGCCACTCGTTAGCTAAAGTGAGGTTATCCGGCTGGTTGACTTGAGCCATTGCTAAGGTTGTGAGGGTATCGTACCAGACCCCGGCTTCTGCATAAGCCGTGGCTAGGGAGAGGGCCTCTAGGTCCGGTGCCGTGGGGATAGATGCAACGCGCTTCACCCATCCGGTGACGCTATAACTATCCGGTTGCAACTTCCCACTGGCATCTAAGGGGACGAAGAACCATAAATAGTCGGTATCCATTGCCAGTTCCGGTGCAGTTTCCGGTAGGGTGAAACTGACAATTGAGCCACCCCCGTTGATTTCCAAGGTGGTTTGGTAGTGATGATTGCCCGCTTGATCTTGGATGCTGAAAAATACTTTGTCTGTTGCAGTGGGCGGCACATAAACAAAGAACGTGGGACGGGCGGACATGGTGCGTCCATGTCGGGTAGCGGGTAAGAGGGCGATCGCTTCTAGCCCCGGACCTCCTGGGCTGAGAGTCCCTTCATCCCCTCGGCTGCCGCCACTGACACTGGTGATGGGGGCCGGTTCTCCAGGAGGGGCAAATCTCACGTTACCGCGACTGCCTCCTCCGACGCTGGTGGCGGGGGCAGATTCTCCCGGAGGGGCAAATCTCACGTTACCGCGACTGCCTCCCCCGACGCTGGTGGCGGGGGCAGATTCTCCCGGAGGGGCAAATCTCACGTTACCGCGACTGCCTCCCCCGACGCTGGTGGCGGGTACGGGGTCGCCGGGGGGCCGAAATTGGAGGCTGATCAAGGCAGGGACTTTGACCTCTTCCCCTTGGACGGGTTGGGCGAAAGCGGATAGGGCCATTGCCCCGGCGAGGGTTACAAACATGAAGTTGGGAATAACAATGCGTGGCCTGTGGTTCATGGGGAGACCTCATTAGTTTTGGGAAAACATAGAACAGTAAAAACCCGTTTCATAACCAATTTCCGACTAAAATAAACGCCGACCAATAATAGGGATGTTTGTACAAGGGGTCATTTAATAGGGCCAATTGAGCTTGGCGTAACGCCTCGGTTTTTGTCATTCCTGCCTCGGATCGGGTTAATTGGCGATAAAACTCGCTCATTAAATCAGCGGTGGATTGGTCGTGAACGGACCAGAGACTAGCCAGGGTGCTGCGAGCCCCGGAACGGAGTGCAAACCCGGCTAAACCGAGTGTAGCACGTTTGTCTCCGGTTGCGGTTTGACAAGCACTCATGACTAAAAGTTCAATGGGTTTGAGAATCCCTAAGCGTTGCTTCTGGAAAAACTTATCGAAATCTTTAATAAAAATTCGCCCATCCCAGGTAAGCAGAAAAGTTTCCTCGGGATTAGAACTAAATTGTCCGTGGGTGGCTAAGTGAATAATCGGGTAGGAGTTGCGATTAAGTTGGGCTTCAAATTGGTCCCTGGTAAATTGGCGATCGAGCAATGTATCCCCGGGCACTTCCTGGGTAATTTGTTGGAACTCTTGGGCGACTCCGGGGAGGGGGGAAAATCCTTGTCGCCCTTCGGTTAATCCGGCGGTGAGGGCGGTGAGTTTTTCCTGGGTGAGTCCTTGGGGAAACAGTTGTAACCCGGGACTGAGGGCGGTATTATAGGTTTCAATCAAATAGCGGCTGCCGTCATACAGGGCGGCGATGGGAATGGCGGCGAAACCGCCATCGGGAATAAAAACGAGGGTGTTAATCTCACTTTTGGCTAAATCTGCTTCAACGGGTCGAATCAGCCAGTCATAGACTTGGGCGGACAGGCGCAAGCGTTCCGGGGAGGAATAGCCGGGGTGCATGGCCGATCGCAGTTCTTCGAGGGTGGCTTCGATGCGCCTGCCACTCACGGGAGTAGTATAGTGGCGCAAGGGTTGATCCGGCAAGGAGAGAATCACTTCCAGGCGATCGGGTAAGACGATGGGATAAAAGGCTGCCGCTTGAGTATCAATTTGCTCTAATTGCACCGGCTGCATATCTAGGCAAGCCTCTCGGAAAAAGTTGTTTAATTCGGCGATTTGCAAGGCTTCCATGACTTGTCTAGCCTGTTCAATTTCCTTCGGGGTGGCATCGGGTTGGAGGAGTAAACTCACTAATTCGCGATAGACAGGTTCTACACTTTCTTTGAAATCAAACTGGAGGTCCGGAGAAATGGCTACTAAGTCTCGACGCAAGCTTTGCAAGGTTTCAAAGGCAATATTATAGGCTGTGAGAGCCGGTTGGAGTTGCTGCTGTTGGGTGAAAATCTGACCCAGTTGCCAAGCGGCAGGGGCGATAATTTCATCGGCTTGGATGGATTGGGCGATTTGGAGAGCTTGTTCTGTCAGGGTTTGGGCCTCTAGCCACTGTTCGGATTGGCGGTAAAGCTGGCCGAGTTGGGTGAGGGCGTAGGCTTGCGATCGCCCATCTTGCAGGTCCTTGGCGATCGCAATGGTTTCGGCTAACCCTTGGGCAATTTCAGGCAAGTCTTTCCCCATTTTGCTCCAACTGGCAGCAAAATTGACTCGGGCATAGAGGGCAGATTGACTCGGGGGCAAGGTGGCTAAGTGAGAGGCGATTTGGGGGCGTAATCTGCGGGCGGCATCCCAGTCCCCGAGGGCGACGAACAGGCTAAACTGGTTGAGTTGCGCTTGCGATCGCGTTAAGGGGTCGGTGGCTAATTGTTCCGCTTGTTGATAGTAGGCAATGGCAATATCATGGCGGTGTAAATACCGGGCGATGTTGCCGATATTGAGTAAGGTGGCGCTGGTATCTCCGGGGGATTGGAGGCGATCGCTGACTCGCCAACTCTGTTCTAACACGGCTTGGGATTGTTCTAAATCCCCGATGGTTTGGAGGGCAACTCCCAAACTCCGCAATCCATCGGCTTTCAACAGGGTATCCGGTTGTCGATCTAATTCGACAATCCATTGCTCTAACAAAGTGCGAGCGCGGCGATACTGGCCCAAGGCTTGCAGGGCTTGGGCTTGGTTGATCAGACTCCCTAACTTACCGACATCATCTCCCGCGCGATCGTAGGTGGTGGAGGCTTGTCTCCAGGTGTCTAAGGCGGCTTGAGGCTGTCCAGCAGCCAGTTCCAGAATGCCTCGGGTATTGAGGGCTTGGGCGAAAATGGCCAACCCTCTGGAGGGCAGGGGATTAACCTGTTGCAAGAGTTCCAAACTCTGGGCGATGGCGGTGGCGGCTTGGGGACGGCGGCCTAACTTATGATAAGCTAAGGCCAGATAAGTGAGAGTTTGGGCTTGGTTTAACGGGACGAGGCGATCGGTATAAATGGCGGCTGCCTCTTCCCAGAGTCTTGTTGCCTCCAGGAATTGTCCCTGTTGATAGTGGCGGGTTCCCCGTTGGACTAATTCTGTGGGGTCGGGGGATTGGGAGAGGGGGGATAGGTCATTGGTCATTTGTCCTTGGTCATTTGTCCTTGGGGGATGGGGGGTGGCTGGATGGGGGGGGATGATGGTGATAACAGTGAGGATAGTGAGGATAGATAGGAGGAGGAATTGTCGGATGTGACGGGACTGGAGATAGGTTGTGAGAGTTTTGAGCATGGCTATTGGGCCTCCCCGATGGGTGCAGTGGGTGAGGACGGACAGGGGGGGAGGCGATCGCCCTTCGTTGCGGGTAGAGTAGCAATTAAGGCGATGTTCCCCTCCTGATTTATCCGCCATTCGGTTGCTTCTACCAACGGGGGTAAGGGTTGCGTCCCCGGGATGACAGTCTGCTGACTCAGAGTTATCTCTGGGGAAAATTGGCGCAAATCCTCCCAAACGGTTTGACCCCGGATGGTCTCTTTTGGATCTTCCGGTAATCCGCCCCGTCCAACAATGGTAAACGAATTTCCGTCCGCTGCCACACAACCGACGGTGACTTGGTTGGCAGTGTCCGAAAGCTGCTGGGGCAACTCTAGCAATCCAGACCCCGGGGCGACTTCGGGAGTGGAGAGGGTGACATTGCCAGAGACTCCCAATTCAGAACTGGCGGTGATATCACTTTGGGAGGTGGGTTGTGCTCTAAATTCTAATCCGAGAATGCCTTCAGCAGTGAGTTGAATATTGCCGCCATCCCCTTCAAAGGCATTGGCGGTAATATTACTATTTTCTGTGGGAAATGCCAGAACTACCGGGGCGACAATGTTAATATTTCCACCATCGCCACCGGCCCCGGAGGTTCCGGCGGTGGCTGTAATTTGACTGCCTCGGCGCATCACCAGACGATCGCTGACTTGCAGTTGCAAATTGCCCCCTTGAGAGGCGGTAGTTTCTCCGCTAATCGAGGACTGATTATTTAACAGTAAATTTCCGGTTTGAACTTGCACATTCCCCCCCCGGCCTGCGGTTACACTGCTGGTTGTAATCTGACTCTGATCCAAGGCGATCGCATCGGTGACTTGAATGCTGACTTGTCCCCCATTTCCCTCTCCCTCAGTTTTTGCACTGACTTGAGAATTCTCTATTAACGAGAGGATTCTCGCATTAATATTCACTTCTCCGCCATCACCAATTGCCGTGGATTCGACGCTACTATCAATAGAAGATTCCGCCGATGCCACAATCTCTTCGGCTTGAATTGTCACACTTCCGGCATTGCCAATGCCTTGGGTAAAACTGGAAATTGCCGCCTTGTCATTGATCAGCAATGAGGGAGTATTGACGACGATATTACCCGCATTTCCGCGCGCGGTGGTCCGGACTCGACTCCAGATAAATGAACCCCGTTCATTAGCCCCGGGTTGGTTAATAATCACCTCTTCTGTAGCATTAATTGTGATATTTCCCGCATTTCCTTCTCCATAGGTGGTAGAATTAATCCCCGCCCCATCAGCCATCATTAATGCCCCCGTATTCACTTCGATTCCGGCGGCATTTCCCGAGGCAGAAGGCCCTCCGACTAAGTTGAAGATTCGGCTTTCATCACTGTCCAAATTCCCCGTTAGAGACAGGCGACTGCGAGCATTAATCGCAATCTTACCGGCATCTCCCTCTAGGTATGTACTATTATTAATTAGGCTCCCATTCAACAAATCAACGGTCCCGGCATTAATCTCAATATCGGCTGTATTTCCTTCATCAAAGTTGCTCAAATTTAACCGAGCACCATTACTCAAATTGACCGTTTCCGCTTGAATAAAAATATTGCCTGTATTCCCGCTTCCTCGGGTAATATTGGACAAGTCCGCCCGAATGTTCTCCAAGGAATTAGCCGTAATTCTAATATCTCCAGATTGTCCCTCTCCAAAGGTTGCCACGCCAATTTGTCCAGTTGATTCCAGCACTAACTTTCCCGTTTGAATGCGAATCTCCCCACTATTTCCTCCGGTCCTAGTCAGGGAAATTATCCCACTGCTGCCGCCATAGTTGGGATTAAAATTATTTTCATTGATGGGTTCTAAGGGGACCGCAATTCTGGTTCCTTGATGTTCCAAAGAAATATGTAACCGATAGGTATCCCCCACATCAATTTTATCCCCTTCCAGGAGTTCCACGGGATGGGAAACTGTATCAAATTCCCCCACGCCAATTACATAAGTGCCTGGATCTAGGCGATTAACTGAAATATAAGAATCTTGCTCGACACTGCTGCCCAAAGCACCATCGTTCATACTCGCGTCATCATTCAAGGCAATAATCTCTCCCGTCCATCGGTCAAATAGAAACAGTTCTGAATCAAAGCTACCGGGAATATCCTGATATCCATCGCCCCCATCAATATCAAAAATAGCCCGTCCCGGTGCAACAACGGTAAATGAAAAATAATCAAAACTCTCGGTTGCTGGGGTAAATACTGTATTGCCACTGCGGATTTCCTCCGCCGTTCGGTCCACGGTAACATAAGGAATTCCCCCAGGACCCGATGCCTCGACTTCTGGATTAAAATCCGTGGTAAATTCTAAGTCATCCAGACTAAAAAGGGTAACCTCATTGGTATCAAAAGGTGAGGCCAAAAACCGGCCACTATTTCCAGTAATGGTGATGCTTTCTGTGGCGGTTACCGTAATGTTCCCAGCGTTCCCCATCTGGGTGGCAATGGTAATGATTTGTCCCCCACTTTCTAGGGATAACCGACTCAGATTTAAGTCAATATTTCCCCCCGGTTGCTGACTCTCGGTGACGGTGGCAATAAATCCGCGATCGCTTAAGCGAACCTCCCCCAAAGGATTATTCGCATCATTAATCCTAATCGGTCCACTCCCCCCACTCTCCACCGTCCGAGATTGGGAAAGAATTCCACTAAATAACCCATCGGGACTAAACCCGGAAATTTCTAAAACCGGCGTATTAATCTGAATCTGTCCAGCGCTGCCAATTCCTGCTGTCTCCGTGGTAATTCTCCCGCCCGAGGTGAGACTGACTGAATTGCCCACAACCTGAATATTTCCCCCAGTTCCTAATGCTCCCGATGGGACTAAATTGCTCATTAAACTGCGCTCACTCAGGCGGATATCCCCCCAGGCATGGACGCGAATATCCCCAGCCCTAGACGCAATTTCACCCCCATTCAAAGGCATTCCAGAGAGCAACTGAGAACCCCCGTTTAGGGTGATATGATTCCCCTGAACCTGAATACTCCCATTGCTGCCGGTGACATCCACCCTCGCCCCATTGGTGAGGGTAACATCCGCCCCTCTGACGGTTTTAGAAAACTCGGGAATGGTATTTTCTAGGGCAATTTCTCCGGAACTGATTCCCGCTAAGGTAATGTTACCCAACGGGGCGAGTAACTGTCCCCCGTTCATGCTCACATTCCCGCCTAAAATGGCTAAATTGCGCTGTTGGGCGACTTCTAAGCGGGACCCTTCTAGGGTGATATTTCCGACCGTTGGACCATATTGTAATCCGATGGGAACTGCCACGGTGAGGAGGGGGGATTCTGTGGGATGGGTTGCACTAAATAGACGGCGATCGCCAAACTGGATCGCCTCTGCTGTAGATAGCACAAACGACCCGCCAATATCCAACCTAGCATTGGGACCCAAAACAATTCCATTGGGATTGATTAAAAATAGATTGCTGTTACCATTGGCGCGAATTAACCCATCAATATTGGAGAGATTGCTGCCGGTAATCCTGCTAATAATATGGATAATATCCGGGCTATTATTAA
Organism: Oscillatoria sp.; assembly: GCA_011390515.1. Lineage (GTDB taxonomy): Bacteria > Cyanobacteriota > Cyanobacteriia > Cyanobacteriales > Laspinemataceae > Laspinema. The sequence goes on along the minus strand of JAABSJ010000139.1, from coordinate 6,252 downwards.
AATAGGCTTCCATACCTGTGGGAACCGAAAACTCCGTAAAACTATGAAACAGATTGCCCCCGGATTGGGTTCCCCCTTCAATCGTTAAACCCGTCCCTTGATTGATGACTTGAGATGGATTGGGTAAGGTGCGATCGGGGACAATTTGCCCCTGCACGGGATTGACCATTCCCCCTCCAGAAAGGGCCAAAAATAGGGCGGTGAACCCGCTTTGGGGCCACCGATGTTTTAGGATTCCTCCTGCTTGTTTTGCCTTTAACATTGTTTTGATAGACCCCATCGGTTAGCTGGAATTTTAAACCCTATTCTCCGAGATTTTTGGACCTCTCTGGCGATAAAAAAGGTTAAAGTGAGACCCCCCATCGAATTCAACGACTTTCACCATGCTGGGCATCCTCTGGTCCCCTTGGCGGCGATCGCCTCAGTTTATAGCCACCCCAAGTAGAACTGATGGACTTGAACAACAAAAAGGTTGCGAAACCTGTAAGCCAGGGGGTAAATTTGTGAAATAATTGTAAAAATGCAAGGATTACAGTTTCATAGAGGTTAAAAAATAAGCATGACGACAAAGATTCCATCCGCACCAGCAAAGACCCCTGCGTTTTGTGAGGGCATTCAATATTTTGGCGAACAGTGGCCGGATTTTGACCGTTACGGCAAAGAACCCGCGATCGCCACGGGGAAAACCGCGATCGCCTCACCCCCGGATCACGCCGCTGCCTACCAGACCCTCCTCGCTGCCGACGCCCTACGCTACCTGATCCTCCAAGTCACCGCGTCGAAAGCCTCCGGACACCCCGGCGGATTTGCCAGCGTTGCCGAGGGAATCGCCGCCCTAGTGATGCTCGGTCATAAAAATATTATCACCGAAGTGGGACACCATGCCCCGGGCTTCTACAGTAATATGTTCCTCGATCGCTCCTTAGAGCAAATGGGCATTCATACCGTCCAACAAATGCGCGATCGCTTCCGGGAGCACAAAGGACTCCTCGGACACCTCTCCGGACAAATTCCCGGACTCCTCAACCCTGCTGGACCCCTGGGACAAGGGCAGCATTTCGCAATGGCAGGGGCACTCCTGCATCCCGATATCCTCTTCCCCGTCACCATCGGCGATGGCGGCATCGGCGAACCCTACGTCATGAGTAGCATGGCGCATTTCCACACCGCCTACCCCGAAGTCACCAACTTCCTCCCGATCCTGGTTTGGAACGGCTATTCCCAGGAACATCACAGCATGGTGTCCACCAAACCCAATCAAGAGATGATTGAATATTGGGAAGGCAACGGTTTCGAGGAAATCATCCTCGTCAACGCCAAAGACTACGACGACGCCAACCAACCCGGGGAATATGTCGATAGCACAGCCTTTTCCTTCGAGAAACGGCTAGAATTTGCCCAAGCGGTGATTGAAGCCACGGACAAAGCCGCCAAATCCGCCCTGGGAGGCAAACTCACCGTCCTGATTATCAAACAACTCAAAGGGGCTGGGGTCCATGCCCGTGGGGCCAAATCCCATAACCTGTATGGACATCACACCCTGGATAATGAAGAAATCATCAGCGCCCTCAAAACCCGTGCCCTGAGTCCCGAAGCGTGGCAACTGGTCCGGACCAACTTTGAACGGGCTGCTGGGGGACCTGCGGCCAGTATTGTCAAAACTGAGTTTGAGTTAGCTTTGCCGGAGTTAGGCAAACTCCCTCTCCAGGAATATGCGACTGGGGAGAAGCAAGTCGCCACCACGGCAATGGGAGAACTTGTCGCATACGTCGGCAAAAAAGACCCCAAATTTGTGATCGCCAACGCCGATGGTAACGCCGCTTCCGGCATCAACAACATCAACGTTGCCCTCAAAATTATTCATCCCACCGCTGACGACGCCTATTTCCAAGGACCCAAGGGCCAAGTTTATGAACCGTTAAGTGAAGATGCCTGCGCCGGATTAGCGGCAGCTTTAGCCTTATTTGGGGCGCGGACCCTCTGGTGTTCCTACGAATCTTTTGCCATTAACGGGGTCCCCGTCTGGCAAACCGTCACCCAAGCGATGGCGGAATTACGCCGTCCGACACCGAGTACGGTGACATTATATACCGCAGGAGCGTTAGAACAAGGACGCAACGGTTGGACGCATCAGCGTCCAGAAATTGAAAACTACTTTGCCGCCATGATGCGAAATGGCAACGTTTTCCCCTTGTTCCCCCCGGATTCTAATAGCATCCAAGTTTGTTATGATTGGGCGCTGAGTACGCAAAATAAAGGGATTGTGATTACGGCGAGTAAAACCCCGTTACCAATTCGCACGACTTTTGAGCAGACTCAACAAGCGTTACAAGATGGGGCCGTCGTCCTCCAAGAGATTCCCGGAGATAAAACCGTAGTGTTTGCGGTGATTGGGGATATGACGTTGATTCCCGTGTATGACGCCGCAGAGCAATTAAAAGCCCAAGGGATTGGGTCGAAGATTGTATCGGTTGTGAGTCCGCGCCGGTTGTATCGGCCCCATGATGTCGCCTGGGATACCTGTTCCCAAGCCGATGGCGCATTCTTGGATGATGCAGGATTCGAGAAGTTCTTTGGTGGAGATGCCTTAATTGGTGTTACCGGGGGGGCCTCGGGAATGCTGGAACCGATTATGTTACGCAGTACCGCCAAGCGGGATGTCTTTGCCTGGAAGCGAGGTGAGACGACTGCCAGTGCAACGCAAATCATGGAGTTCAACGGGTTGACTCCGGAGGCGTTAGCCAAGCGCGGGACTGAGTTGGTGAGTTAAGGGTGATTTGGCCCCGCAGGCTGAAGCCCGGAGGCATACGGACGAAGCCCGCCTGCGCGGGCTGGTGCCGACCTCGCAGGCTGAAGCCTGGGGCTATACGGACGAAGCCCGCCTGCGCGGGCTGGTGCCTTGCCTCGCAGGCTAAAGCCCGGAGGCATACGGACGAAGCCCGCCTGCGCGGGCTGGTCCCGACCCCGCAGGCTGTAGCCCGGAGGCATACGGACGAAGCCCGCCTGCGCGGGCTGGTGCCTTGCCTCGCCCCGCAGGCTTTAGCCCGGAGGCATACGGACGAAGCCCGCCTGCGCGGGCTGGTGCCTTGCCTCGCAGGCTAAAGCCCGGAGGCATACGGACGAAGCCCGCCTGCGCGGGCTGGTGCCTTGCCTCGCCCCGCAGGCTTTAGCCTCGCCCCGCAGGCTAAAGCCTGGGGCTATACGGACGAAGCCCGCCTGCGCGGGCTGGTTTGAAATCAATTTGACTATAGCGACATGAGGCTTAGAAATTTTACACAATTGTATGTACATTGTGTCTGGGGAACTTGGGATCGGTTACCACTGGTTACGCCTGATATTAGAGATATCGTTTATGGAGCGATCGTCGGACAATGTGAACAATTAGGCTGTACCGTTATTGCTATTGGTGGAATAGAAGACCACATTCACTTACTAACTGGCTTTCCCACTACTTTAACCCTATCAGAACTTGTTAGACAAGCCAAAGGCAGTGCATCCCACCTCATCACTCATGAAATCAAACCCCAAGAATTTTTTAAATGGCAAGGCGGTTATGGAGTTTTTACGGTTAGTCACAACCAGATAGATACCATTGCCAATTATATTAGACCTCTTGCAAAAAAAAGGATTGATCCCCCCAACCCCCCTTAAGAAGGGGGGCTTTAAAGAATTTTGAAAGAGGTCTATTAGAAATCAACCTCAACACCACCGCGAAAAAACCATCTTTTCCACCTGGGAAATTTAACCAGGAACCGGGACAAATACCCAGCCCGCGCAGGCGGGCTTCGTCCGTATGCCTCCGGGCTTGACGCTGCGGGGCTGCAACCGAGACAAATACCCAGCCCGCGCAGGGCTCTGGTGAGCACCGTCGAACCACGGGCTTCGTCCGTATGCCTCCGGGCTTTAGCCTGCGGGGCTGCCGAGACAAATACCCAGCCCGCGCAGGCGGGCTTCGTCCGTATAGCCCCAGGCTTGACGCTGCGGGGACTGCAACCGGGAGAAATACCCAGCCCGCGCAGGCGGGCTTCGTCCGTATAGCCCCAGGCTTCAGCCTGCGGGGCAAGGGCTACTATGGATAAAATAGACTGAAACCAGAGGTAATGGCGATGACTACAGAACTCGCAGAAAAAATTATCCCCTTGCCAGAACAGCGGTTCATTCTACCGGGGTATCAGAGTTGGCAAGAATTCAAAGCGATTCAAGCCTTGATGGAGTCGGTGGCGGGGGTGCGAATTTCTTATTTAGATGGGTGTGTGGAACTGATGACAACGGGGGAGCAACATGAGACTATTAAAACAATTATCGGCTTTTTACTGGAGCTTTATTGTTGCGAAATGGGGATTGAATATATCCCGGTGGGAAATGCCACGCGGGAGTCAGAAACTAAGGGGGTTTCCTTTGAGCCGGATGAATCCTATTATATTGGCGATCGCAAATCTCATCCCGATTTAGCCATTGAAGTGGTCATCACCAGTGGCAATCCCAAAAAACTGAAAAAATATCAGCGATTTGAAATTACGGAAGTCTGGTTTTGGGAAAATAACCAACTTGCTCTCTACCGCTTTCGCGGGGAAGACTATGAGCAAATTGCTAACAGCGAATTGTTCCCAGATTTAGATATTGAATTGCTGGTCCGTTGTGTGCAAATGCCTTCCCGGATTCAGGCTCGCGCCGAATTTGTTCAAGGGATTCACCCTGAATAAATACTCCAATTTTTACGGTTTGAGCGATAAAATTGGTCTATAAATCCATTTTGTTATCGTGTTTATGAACCCAATTGGGAATGAATGGCTACCGCTGATAAAATAATAAAATAGACTGAAATACAGAGGTAACGGCGATGACTACACAACTCGCAGAAAAAATTATCCCCTTGCCCGAACAGCGGTTGATTCTACCGGGGTATCAGAGTTGGCAAGAATTCAAGGCGATTCAAGCCTTGATGGAGTCGGTTGCGGGGGTGCGAATTTCTTATTTAGATGGGCGTGTGGAACTGATGACGACGGGGGAGGAACATGAGTCGATTAAAAAAGCGATCGCCATTTTAGTGGAGATTTATTTATTTGAAATGGGCATCGAGTTCATTCCCGTCGGAAATGCAACCCGGGAGTCGGAAACTAAGGGGGTGTCCTTTGAGCCGGATGAATCCTATTATATTGGCGATCGCAAATCTCATCCCGATTTAGCCATTGAAGTGGTCATCACCAGTGGCAATCCCAAAAAATTAGAAAAATACAAGCGATTTGAGATTACAGAAGTCTGGTTCTGGGAAAATAACCAGCTTGCTCTCTACCGCTTTCGCGGGGAAGACTATGAGCAAATTGCTAACAGCGAATTGTTTCCTGATTTGGATATTGAATTGCTCGTTCGTTGTGTGCAAATTCCTTCCCGTCTTCAGGCTAGAACTGAATTTCTGCATGGGATTCACCGACAATAATGATTAAGCGGGTGATTCTGGTAAACTGGGGGTAGTCTTTCGGTGTGTTCTATGGTTTGGCAACCGGGTACGAAAATATTTGGCGATCGCTACATTATCGAAAACGAGATCCAAGTTGGCGGTTTTGGCATCACCTACTTGGTGAATGACCTTCAGGGTAAACAGTTGGTGCTCAAAACCCTCAAAGATGAGGTGCTGACCGAGGCGAAACACACCTGCTATCGGGAGAAGTTTATGCGGGACTTTAACCAGGAAACCATTAAACTCTCCATCTGTCGCCATCGGCATATTGTCCAAGTGGAGAATCTATTCACCCATGAAGGGCTACCCTGTATGGTGATGGAATATATTCAGGGGCAGGATTTAGGCGATCGGGTGCGCGGGGGGGCGTTGCCGGAGGCGGTGGCATTGCGCTATATCCGGCAGGTGGGGGAAGCCTTGAGCGTGATGCATGATAAGGGTTGGCTCCATCGGGATATTAAACCCCAAAACATTATGGTCCGGTTGCCCGAGGATGAAGCGGTGCTGATTGATTTTGGCATTGCGCGGGAGTTTATCCCCAATTTGACCCAAACCCACACCACTTTCCATACGCCCTGTTATGCGCCGATTGAGCAGTACGAGGAACAGGAACACCGGGGGGAATTTACCGATGTGTATGCCCTGGCAGCAACGCTCTACTATTTGCTGACGGCAACGTTACCGCCCATTGCCACTTTAGATGGGCGTGTGGAACTGATGACGACGGGGGAGGAACATGAGTCGATTAAAAAAGCGATCGCCATTTTAGTGGAGATTTATTTATTTGAAATGGG
>JAABSJ010000138.1 GCA_011390515.1 Oscillatoria sp. | reverse complement strand
GGCGCAATGCTTGCGCCCTAGGGGCGCAAGCATTGCGCCCCTACAGTGACGGGGCTACTCCATTGAGTAGTCACTACGAACGAACGTTTTGGAGATTTTATTTTTTGGAGTTCCCTTAGCGAAGCTGTTCTAATTGGGGACTAACGTAAACCCGGAGGGTTTGACCCAATAACAACAGACGCCGGAGTTGGACGGGATCTCCCGGAGAAATAGCGAAGGATTCAGCAGAACCCGAGGCAATATGAGTATCCAGAGAGGAGAGAGCGTGGCGATCAAGTTGACCCGTGAGCCAATAGAAATAAAGCTCTTGGGAGCGTTCTAGGGACAAGCCGAGATTGAGGCGTTGACCGACAGCAATTAGACGTTCTAAGCGCTGGATCTCAGCCTCTAGCAGTTCCGGTTGGACTTCGTGGAGGAGGTCCCAGAGCGATCGCAGAATGGACCGTTCTAAAATGACCTTGGCCTCGGGCAGATAGAGATGGCAACGGGTATGTTCAGCTTCCGTGGCGATCGCTTCTAACTCACCTAAATGCCCAGACATCACCTGTCCATCACCCTGGGCCATCCCCAGTTCCTGTTCTAAACCCAGGACGGACTGCATACAGCGATGGCCCAAGGCAATCTCTGCGGCCACCTGCAACTCTTTCGGGACCGGCAGTTCATCCCGATGGAAGCCCATCATGATCCCATAATTATCCCGATACACCTGGCTGTAAAGTTGGTCGAGGCGCATCAAGGTTTCTTGACTTAACAGGCGCATGATTCGATGGCGTTCCTCAGCGAACAGGTCCCGCAAATTGTAGGATTTCCCATCAAAATGCTCATTCATCGCCAGAATCGCATGGGCCGCACTGGCTTCTTCCAGGACCCCAAACAGATGCTCTTTCATCTGGGTGTAGGCCCGTCGTCCCGTGAAGGGTTGAATGCTGCAATGGAAATCCCAACCGCCGAGATGAAGGACAGCAAAGACTAAATCAACACTTTCTCGGGTGATTTCCGAAACCAACTGCAGTTGTCCGACTCCCAGGGTCAGCGGACCCATCCGTTGCAACTGATAATCCCGTTGGTAAGCGTCATAGCAGTAGACCCGATGTTGGGGGGCATAGCTGGTAAAGAGTCCGCTAATGGCGTAATGGGCGGCGACTTGCTCTAAGCTAATTTGGTCGGTTTGGACCAGATCTCGATAAACCCCGGCCCCATCTTTAAAGGCATCGACGTTAGAGGGGGCTAGAGCAAGACGGGCGATAAATTTTCGTTCGAGTTGGACTCCGGCGACATCTCCGGCGAGTTCGATCGCCCGGGCGGCATAGCGGAGAATTTGCACCCCTTCCGGGCGAGAGAGTTCTTCAAAGAACCAGCCGCAACTGGTGTACATTAGCAGGCTATGACGCTGCATTTCCAGCAGGCGCAGGCCATCCACTTGTTCCAGAGGGGTGAGGGGACGAGTTTGATGGTGTCGGAAGAAGCAGTCAATATTTTCCTCGGAGCGATCGCGGACGATTTTGATATATTCATCCCGGGCCTGCCAGGGATCTAAGAACAGGTGGCGACCTTGTTCTTCATAGATATCCGTGAGTTGATCCCGTAACCAGTTGAGCGACTCGCGCAGGGGACGCCGCCATTTTTGATGCCAACCGCCACCGCCACCGCAACCACAATCATCCTGCCAGCGATCGACGCCGTGAGCGCAACTCCAAGCCGTGACGGATTTGAGTTGGACTTCCCAGGAGGGGGGACTGATGCTCAGATAATGGGCAAAGTTGGTGACGGTCCAGCCATGTTTGGGAAATTCGCCGACAAAGGCGTAGGCGAGACATTTTTCGGTTCCGCCCTTGTGGTGACCGAAGGTTTCGCCGTCGGTGGCGACGGAGAGCAACTGACTGGGGCGACCATCCCCTTGAATGGCTAACCCTAAACGTCCAAGGAGGTTATGGGAATTGTTCAGGAGGTCATCAAAGCCCATATCTCGGGAAATCGGACCATCGTAGAAGAAGATATCGATGGATTTCCGGTTGTCTCCCTCTTGGGTGTCTCCCCCCTGGGGATCAGGGAGAAAACAGCGATAAGGCCGAGTGGGATCAATTTGTGCGCCGCCGACTTCGATCCAGTCCGGTTCAGGCTCTCCTTCAGCGGGGATCACGCGGCAGCGTTGGGCTTGGGAGGGGGCCAGAATAATAAATTTAATGCCTTCGGCAACCAGGGCTTCTAGGGTAACGTAGTCTACGGCAGTTTCTGCTAACCACATTCCCTCGGGATCACGTCCGAAGCGGGATCGGAAGTCTTCTTTACCCCAGCGAATTTGGGTGTATTTATCCCGTTCGTTGGCCAAGGGCATGATGATGTGGTTGTAGACTTGGGCGATCGCATTGCCATGACCGTTGAGACGTTGTGCACTTTTGCGATCGGCTTCGATGATGCGATTGTACACTTCCATGTCATAGCGTTCCAGCCATGTCATTAAAGTCGCACCGATATTAAAGCTGAGATATTCATAGTTATTGACGATCCCCACCACTTCCCCCGAGTCGTTGAAGATTCGGGCATAAGCATTCGGACGATAGCATTCGTGATAAATCCGCTCGTTCCAGTCGTGAAAGGGTGAGGCACTCGGTTGTCGCTCGATCGCATCTAAATAGGGGTTTTCTCGCGGGGGTTGGTAAAAATGTCCGTGAATCGAGACGTACACACCCGTGGCGGTTTTGATGGGATCAACTTTGGCCGGTTCTGTCCGAGTTCCTGGGGTTTCTTCTGGCGTTAGGGTGGTTAAGGTCGGATTCAGCATAATTGCTGTGTCGGATGGGGTTGTCATACTGTTAGATCTACAACTAAACAATCGATAAAATCTATCTGTAGGCTGGCGATCGCTGGGGTACAGAGTGTTGAATTAAGTGCAGGCAATTTTAAGAAAGGGCGCGGCGATCGCTCGGGCAATAACAAACTTGGCACGAACCGCCGGACTCTGCGCCTCCACCGGGATTGCCCTTGCTGTTATTTCAATCTGATCTCTCGGGCTATCTCTGGCGCGATCGCTGTTCTATCCGTTTTCTGCGATGAAGCTTCTAGTCGGCACTATAACCGATCCCCATTGCAAATAGTGTCACCCCTGTCTTAATTTCACACTTCAAAACAAATCTTTATTTTCTGAAACTTGCAAATCAAAATGTCTATGCTATAATCCGCTCCCCCGGGCTTATCCTGGGGTTTGTATCGAGATCATGAATACATCCAAACCCAAGGTCATGCGCTTTTGTGTTACAACAGGTTTCGTTATCACTGAACGCATTCTGAGTTTCAATCTCCTAGTCTAATTACCTAGCCAAAACCGGAGGAAATGGATGCAAGGGTCTGCCGTGAAAAAGCCTGACCTGGATGGGAGTCCCATCATGCTGGCCAACTTTCGGGGCAGTATCTGGGCTGAACTTTCCCCAGAACCCTCCGATCAACCGGATTTAAACTCGAACGGCATGGGTCATCTTTTAGCCTAGACTCTGCCCTCAAACCCCCGGTTAGCGGCCTAGAAATACCGGAGAAATCGTCCCGATTCTGCCGGTTCAATTCCCACTCATTTCTTTACTGAGACCTAACCAATTTGATGTCCCTCAAAAACATTATTTTCATCGGTTTACTTGTCTTTGTCCCCATTTCCATTGCCGGTCATTTTCTCGAATGGGGACCGTTAACGATTTTTTTAACCGCTTGTTTGGGAATTATTCCCTTAGCTGCTTGGATGGGAACCGCCACGGAAGAAATTGCGGTGGTTGTCGGTCCAAATATTGGGGGATTGCTGAATGCCACCTTTGGCAACGCCACTGAATTAATTATCGCCTTGGTTGCCCTAAATGCTGGATTAATCAATGTCGTCAAAGCCAGCATTACGGGTTCAATCATTAGTAACCTGCTCCTCGTTATGGGGTTTTCCATGCTGCTGGGAGGGCTGCGATACAAAGAACAAGTATTTCAACCGATTGTAGCCCGGTTGAATGCTTCGGTGATGACTCTGGCGGTGATTGCTATGTTACTGCCCACAGCGGTAGAGTTCACCTCCACCGGCATCGCAGAAAAGACCATGCAACAACTCTCAACCTGCGTGGCGATCGTCTTAATCCTCGTTTATGTCTTAACCCTGGTGTTTTCCATGAAAACCCATGCCTACCTCTGTGATGTCGGGGAAGCGGAGTTAGAAGGGGAAGGGGAAGAAGGCGAAGCTGTCAAACCGCCAAATGTCTTGTTATGGACGGGGGTACTATTAGCCTGCACCCTGATGGTAGCTGTTGAATCAGAATTGTTAGTCGCTTCCCTAGAAGAAGCCACTTCTCTGTTAGGATTAACGGCACTCTTTACCGGGGTAATTGTGGTTCCCATTATTGGCAATGCGGCGGAACACGCTACGGCAGTTACAGTCGCGATGAAGAATAAGATGGACCTCTCCGTATCTGTGGCCCTGGGCTCCAGTTTGCAAATTGCCTTGTTTGTTGCCCCAGTCTTAGTGATTGCCGGTTATATCCTGGATAAACCGATGGATTTGAACTTCAACCCCTTTGAACTGGTGGCGGTTGCTGTATCGGTGGTGATTGCCAATTCGGTCAGTTCTGATGGCCGTTCTGATTGGCTGGAGGGGACTTTGCTCCTGGCGACTTATGTCGTGTTGGGATTAGCGTTCTACTTCCATCCGGAGATTGCAGGGATTGGTTAAAAATTTGGCATTGGGTTAAAAGAATTCGATAAAATCAGGGTGAGCAATGCTCCCCTTTTTTTTTGGGCTAGTACAAAAAGGCAAAAATAAATAGCCAGTCTATTCAGGCTCCTGGAACCCTTGAAATTTCCATAAGGGAGTTCCCAAAAATAAAATCGTCATAACTTAAACAGGATTATATAGTCAGTCTAAATCAATTTGACATAAAGATCGGCTCCCCTCTCCCGTTCTAGGAGAGGGGTTGGGGGCCGCCATCGTCTATTGCCAAAATGATTTAGGGTCGCTATATCCCTCTTCTGTCATTGTCGAATATGGAGATCGCCATATCCCTTATCAGGAGAACCCTAAGCGGATCTGACTATATTTTTGAGTTGCTATTAGGAAAACCCGTCGCGATCGCTGACTCTGTAAGAGTTCTAGACTTCAGTCCAGGCAAGGGTTTTCCCCGTGTGACAGAAGAGGGATATTGTAGCGGAATGTCCACCCAGCTTACTTTTGACAAAATTCCTTCACGCCAACGAGTCATTCATGCATCAAGCCATACACAGACTTACTGGATAGTTGAACGCCCCTCTATAATTAGATAACAGAACTTTTCACTGTCCAGTAATGGTGGGGGACCATGAAATCTAGTAAAATTGCCGTATTGACTACTTGTTATAACCGACGCCAAACAACTCTGGCTTGTTTGGCGGGACTCTTCAAGCAAGGACTCCCCGATCGCGTATCCCTGAGTACCTATCTCGTGGATGATGGCAGCACTGACAGCACATATGAGGCAGTAAGTCAAACTTATCCAGAGGTAAAAATTATTTCTGGGGATGGTTCGCTATATTGGAACGGAGGAATGCGTGTCGCCTTTGAGGAAGCCGTTAAGTCTGATTATGACTACTACCTCTGGCTCAATGATGACACGACCTTGCACCCAGAGGCGATCGCTCAATTACTGACCACCTACGCTGGATTAAGGGAGGCAGAGAAGGAACTGGCGATCGTAGTCGGTGCCACTTGTGACCCGGAAACAGGTGTAGCTACCTACGGAGGTCTGGTGCGAAGTAGCTCGTGGCATCCCTTAAAATTCAGAGTGGTGTCACCCAATGGAGAGGTGAAACGTTGTGACACCATGAGTGGCAACTGCGTTTTGATTCCCCGAGTGGTGACCCAAATTCTGGGAAACTTAGATTCGGCTTTTATTCATAGTAAAGGAGACTGGGACTATGGTTTGCGGCTGAGGAAAAAAGGTGGAGCGGTTTGGTTAGCTCCTCAATATATCGGAACTTGCTCGGAACATTCGGGACATGACAAATGTTGGTCAGATCCGAATATGACCATAAGGGAACGAATCAAAATGATATTAAGTCCAAAATGGTTGCCGATAGGAGAATGGCGCGTCTTTTCTCAACGCCACGCTGGTGTTTTATGGCCATTTTATTGGTTGAGTCCCTATGTCAAATTAGTGTGGAAGTCTCTTTACTTTAAACTGGTAGGCATCACAGGTTTTGCCTCGAAATGATCGGGATTACAGGAAGCTTATCCCAACGCTAAAACTGGTTATTCTAAATTATGGAGAAATAAGAAATGAAAGAGTTCATGTTAAAATATATCCCCTTTCCAGTTTTGCATTGGATCAGGACTTATGTGGACAACCCACTCCAGAAGAATACCGAGACACAAATTAGTTTTATAAAACATTTTCTCCGAACCACTCAAAATAATTTAAACAAAAACAGAAAGCAAATTTTATTTTATCCCCAACCTCCGAGTGGTAGCTTTGCTATCTATAAAATCCTCCTTATTTTAGGCTATCGGATTACAAATAATCCCAAACAACAATTCCATTTGGGAATGAAATGGGAAAATACCACTCAATCCCCGCGTGATGAGGTATTATATAAATTGTCAGAAAGCCATTATATTCTCAATATAAACTGCACCGATATTAGCAAGTCAAATGTTGATAAAATATTTCACAGCATTTTTGGATATGGTGTTGCCATCGATCCTTTGCTCTACAGTGGAGAATGTGTAGTAAAGTCAGAATTAAACGCCCAGCACGATGGCAAGGTTGTGTCTTGTCCTATTACTGAAGTTGAACCGGGAGTTGTTTACAATAAAATTGTAGACAATCAAGTGGAAAACGATATGGTGTTGGATGTACGAGTTCCCATTTTCAAAAATGTAATTCCTCATGTTTATCTGAGATATCATCCACTTCAAAAACGTTTTGGTAACACTAATCTGAGAGTAGAGTTAGTCCCATCAGTTGAGGATGTGTTTTCACCCAAGGAGGTGTCACTACTAATTGAATTCTGTCAAAAATTAGGATTAGATTACGGTGAACTCGATGTACTCAGAGATAAAAAGGATGGACGCATATATGTTGTGGACGTCAATAATACTCCTTATGGCCCTCCCAAAAATATGGATCCCAACGAAGGATTGATTGCTCTTAAAAAAATGGCGCAAACTTTTGAAGATGTATTTTTTAAAAGCTAAAAGTCTATCGACTGAAAAATTCATTTTTGAAATTAAACAGAAGTTCCTTGTGTCGGATGTAGAGGTGCGATATATCGCATCTCTAGTCCAGATGGGCAAAAGAACTTAATCGCCTATAGTAAGAGGAATAGGGAGATGGTCCCCTGGAGGGGGCCACGCTAAGGTTTGATCGCGACATAATCAATCATGCCTACTCTAAAAGCCGAATTCTGTAGAGTATCTTCTAATAAATGGAGCCGAAGAGAATTTGCTTCAGAAGTCGTTAAAATTCATATTTTAAGGCGGACAGTGTTCTCAATAAACGGTTTTAATTGAAAATTTTCTAGCGATATCCCGCTTTATAACAGGTTGGCAATCGATAAAATTATCGGGATTTTAAGGGTTTTAGGATGTTGGCAACAACCTTGACAGGGCTAGGTTTTTTGGGGCTAGAGGGGTTGGGGGTTGGCGAGTTTAAACCCGTTAGGACAGCGATCGCCTAGTTCTATCATTAACAACTGACAATTGACAATTGACAGCAATGATGCAGGCAGACTTATACCCCAAGACAACTCCCGGGAATCCCACCTATACTACAGATAGTGGTTTCCTGAATTTGCGATCGCCTTAAGTAAAGAATCGACCTGACCCGCTCAATCCAGCCCCCAAGCGCTTATGAGCTATTGCATCAACCCCGCCTGTCTTTCCCCCCACAATCCCCATCACCAACTCTTCTGTCTCGGTTGTGGGATGCAATTACTGCTGAACCGTCGCTATCGTCCAGTCAAAGCCCTCAGTTCTGGGGGCTTTAGTGTCATTTACCAAGTGGATGACCAGGGCCTACCCAAAGTGCTCAAAGTCCTCAACCTTACCCAATTTACCACCCTCCAAGCCCAAAAAAAAGCCGTTTCCCTGTTTGAACGAGAAGCGCGGGTGCTCAGTCAACTCCATCGCCCAGGAATTCCCTCTATGGAACCCTCGGCTTATTTTACGATCGCCCCTCCGAACTACAAAACTCCCCTACACTGTCTCGTCATGGAAAAAATCGAGGGAGTTAACCTCGAAGAATGGCTGAAACAACAATCCACTCCCCTCACCCAATCCCTCGCCCTAGAATGGCTCAAACAATTAGTCCTGCTTTTGGAAGAAGTCCATCAGCACCAATTTTTCCATCGGGATATTAAACCCAGCAATATCATGCGCCAACCCGATGGTAATTTGGCTTTAATTGACTTTGGAACGGTTCGAGAAGTCACTCATCTGGAACTCTGCCCCCAAAATATCACCCCTGCCGGAACCGTAATCATTTCCCGAGGATATGCGCCACCGGAACAGGAAAAAGGCCATACGGTGGAACAATCGGACTTTTTTGCCTTGGGTCGCACCTTTGTCTATTTGTTAACCCGCCAGCATCCCCTGACCTTTTATGAACCCTATACGGACGAATTTCGGTGGCGTAGCAGTGCCCCTGGGGTTTCCGATGAGTTCGCCGAATTCCTCGATCGCCTGATGGCACCCTTACCCTCCCAGCGTCCCCGCAATACGAGGGAAATTTTATCCGAACTCGCCCGGTTAGAGCCGATTCAGAACAGCCCCTCAGTCGTTCATCCCTTGCCACTCACCCCGAAAATTATTGCTTTCCCTGTACCCTCTGCCGTTAAACCCATCGGCCCCGATTTTACCCTCGATCGCACCTTAGTCGGACATCAAGATGGGGTCTGGTCTGTGGCCCTTTCTCCTCGGGGTCATATCCTCGTCACCGGCAGTTGGGATAACACGATTAAAGTCTGGAACCTCGCCACCGGGAAGTTATTACGGACTCTGATCGGTCATCAGGAGGCGGTGTGGTCCGTGGCAGTCGCTGCCGATGGTAAAACCCTGGCATCCGGCAGTTCCGATCAGCAGATTAAAATCTGGAACCTCCGCACGGGACAATTAATTCACACCCTCACGGGTCATTCTAACTGGGTCGCGGCAGTGGCCCTTTCCCCAAATGGTAAACTGATTGCCTCGGGGAGTTCGGATAAAACTATTAAAGTCTGGTCCCTCAAGAATGGAGAATTAATCCATACCCTCCAGGGTCACTGCTATGCGGTGACTTGCATCGCCTTTACTCCCGATGGCAAAACCCTCGTCAGTGGCAGTGGGGACAAAACCCTGAAAATTTGGTCCCTAACGACGGGAGAATGCCTCGGGACTTTCACGGGACATCGCGCCTCGGTGACTTGCCTTGCCATTAGTCCCGATGGCAAAACTGGGGTGAGTGGGGATGTCAAGCAGACCCTTTGTGTCTGGGATTTAGAGCGGCGAAGACTGAACTATACCCTCACGGGTCATTCGGGAACGATTTGGTCCGTGGCGATCGCCCCCGATGGCGAAACTTTTGTCAGTAGTTCTCGGGATAAAACGGTTAAAATTTGGAATTTACAGACTGGGGAATTACGCGGCACTCTCATGGGTCATCGCAGTGCCGTGAATGGGGTGGCGATCGCCCGGAGTGGGAAAATTCTCGTCAGTGCCAGTCATGACAAAACCATCAAAATTTGGCGATCGGCCCATCAACTCTCCAACCTGGCGATCGGTTCATGACTTCCTATCAGGATTTACAGAATCTTTAACCCTAAACGTAGAGGCGATTCGCTTTCTCGCCTCTACATTTAGGGGTTAATTTTAAAGATTGCGTAAGTCCTGGAGCTATTTCTTTTTAAAGAGTCCGATTAACCCCTTTAGATAGAGGTCACCTTCGCGCTCAAGAGGATAAACTAGAGAAACATTGATAACTGTAATCATTAAATCCACCCATCAATTTAGTCTGGATCGCAACAGCAGAATCCCGGCCCCCAGCCTACAACCTTAACAGACAACTAAACGCCCATCCCAGCCGAAGAGGTAAAATTATGAATTCTGACTCCAATCGCCCGCCCGAATTTCTCTCAGAAGAGGGAGAAAATAATTTACTATGGGACTACTTACAATCCTTGAGTCCGGAAGCCGTTTCCCAACTCTCTCGGCCTAGCTCCTCCGATGTGTTTCAAGTCATGGAACGCAACATCATCGGCTTGTTAGGAAATCTGCCCCCGGAACACTTTGGCGTGACGATTACCACCAGTCGCGAACATCTCGGACGGATTCTCGCCTCAGCGATGATTAGTGGCTATTTTCTCCGCAATGCCGAACAACGCATGGCTTTTGAAAAATCCTTACAATTTACCGAATCTCATCCTAAAATTCATGAGTAGACTTCTGGCAAAATTCTAAAAAGCCCCCCTTGTTAAGGGGGGTTGGGGGGATCTATCCGGTATATTGGAAGAGATCTAGTAAATCGAAAATTAAGTCGTAGGCTGGAGTTGAAAAAACTAAATCAGAACCAGAGTGTCACTCGAACTTCGGCAGGCTCATCCCAGAGTTTGCCGAATTTTGCTATTTTAGACCTGCGGGAATCTCTGCTGAGTTGGTATGCCCAAGGGGGAAGAGATTTACCTTGGCGTCACCAACGGGATCCGTATCCAATTTGGATCTCGGAAATTATGTTACAGCAGACCCAAGTTAAAACGGTTATCCCCTATTATGATCGCTGGTTGGAGCGTTTTCCAACGATCGCCAGTTTAGCCGAATCCAGTCAACAGGATGTGCTCAAATTGTGGCAAGGGTTGGGATATTATGCTCGTGCGCGCAATTTACACGCCGGTGCTCAGGCGATCGTTCAGGACTATGGCGGCAGCTTTCCTACTACCCTAGAAGCGGCGCTGTCGTTACCGGGAATTGGTCGAACCACCGCAGGAGGGATCCTCAGTGCCGCGTTTAATTTACCCTTGCCGATTCTTGATGGAAATGTCAAGCGGATTTTCGCTAGACTCATAGGGTTGCAGGTACCACCGGCAAAGGCGATGAAGCTGTTATGGCAATGTTCAGAAGTTTTGCTGGATCCGGAAAATCCTCGGGATTTTAATCAGGCTTTGATGGATTTGGGGGCGACTTTATGCACTCCCAAGGCTCCTGAGTGCCGACGCTGTCCTTGGATGGCGCATTGTCAGGCTTATCATTTACATATTCAGGCTGATTTACCCATGCGTGAAACCTCTAGTCCCCTCCCCCATAAACTGATTGGTGTAGCCGTGATTTGGAATGAACGGGGGGAGATTTTGATTGATCGGCGACGGCAGGAAGGACTCCTCGGGGGGTTATGGGAATTTCCAGGGGGGAAAATTGAACCGGGAGAAACGGTGTCGGATTGTATCCACCGGGAAATTCGGGAGGAGTTGGCGATCGCGGTGGAAGTCGGAGCACAACTGATTATCCTAGAACACGCTTATACCCATTTTCGGGTGACTTTAACGGTTCATCATTGTCGCCATGTTGCTGGGGAACCGCAACCGTTGGAATCGGATGAAGTGCGCTGGGTGCGATTGGATGAAATCGACCAGTTTCCGTTTCCCAAAGCGAATGTCAAGATTATTGAGGCGCTCCGTCAGTCCCCCAATTCTTCGTTTCAGCCGTAGTCGGGACGCAAATTAGCTAAGGCATTAAGTTAGGGTTTTGGGCTAGAGATGCACCAGTTAGGTGCGTCTCTAAGGTGGAATATTCGGAGTTGGGTGGCTCGATTTAAAACGTTCACCATTGTGGGGGAATCGGGGTTTTAAGCTTCAAGTTTAGACCGTTTTTCCATATATTCTAAAGTGTTGAGCAATCGAATTGCTGATTCGTAGGATTCATGGGTTAATTCTCGCAGTTCTTGGGGTGAGTCTACGACATCATCTACGATTAATCGCAAAAATCCAATCATGGGATTGAGGCGAGTCCGAATTTCGTAGGAGGTGTTCATTAAGGTTTCGCTGCGCGCTTTTTTCACCAAGTCTTGGGTGTCTAGGGAGAACTGCATGGAGTAGAGTTTGGCATAGTATCCGCCTTTGCTTAAGAGTTCTTCATGGGTGCCGCTTTCGACGACTTGGCCTTTGTCTAATACGGCAATTTTATCGGCATTTTTGACCGTGGACAAACGGTGAGCAATCACGAGGGTGGTGCGATCTCGACTGAGGCGTTCGATCGCCTGTTGGACGAGATGTTCGGAGACGGTATCTAGGGCGCTGGTGGCTTCGTCTAGGATTAAGATATCGGGATTATGAAGCAAGGCACGGGCGATCGCAATCCGTTGTCGTTGTCCTCCAGAGAGCAGTATCCCGCGATCGCCTAGGGGGGTCTCAAATCCTTCCGGGAGGTTCATAATGAATTCGTAAGCATTGGCCAGTTTTGCCGCTTCTATCACCTCTTCATCCGTGGCATCGGGACGTCCATAAGCGATATTATTTCGCACCGAATCGTTGAATAAAAAGGTATCTTGACTGACGATGCCCATTGATTTTCGCAGCGATCGGACATCAAACTCTCGCAAGTCTTTCCCATCAATGGTGATCCGGCCCTCTGTGGTATCGTAAAATCTCGGGAGCAAATCCGCTAAGGTCGTTTTTCCCGCCCCAGAACCCCCGACTAAGGCCAAAGTTGTCCCTTTCGGTAACCATAAATCCACATCCTTTAGCACCATATCTTTATGTCCCGGATAGGAAAAAGACATATGATCAAAATGAATTCCCTTTTCCAATTTTCTGTAGGGTTCGGTTCCATCCTTCATCAAGGGTTTGTCATCTTTACGCAAAAATTCGTGAACAATAATCGTGCTGGGAATGACATTAGCAAATTCACTCCGACTATTATTTAACTGCCCAATCATTGGGACCACTCGGGACAGGACAAATAAATAGGTTAGTAAAACTGCTGACAGGGACTCTAGCTGATTGGAAAAGATAATTCGACCCACTAAAATAATCCCCAAAATTACCAACAAACCACTCAGCTCATTCATCGGACCGATAATTGAGTAGTTCACCTGGGATTGCATCTCAGCTTTTTCTCGTTCCTCAATTAATCTCTTAATTTTGTAATACTCCGGTTTCTCTTGCCCCGTAGATTTGACTAGACGAATTCCATTTAATACTTCAATTAATGCCCCACTATAGGCCCGGGATTTTTCTGACAGAATCCTCCCATACTCCTTGGAACGGCGGATGACAAACTGAGAAAGGAACGGGACGATCATTAACAAGACAGTAGAGACAATGGTGAGCTGCCAAGAGATTAAAATCAGAATCCCCACAAAGATTAAAACCGTCATCGCGTTGGTCAGAGTCCGAATCCCAATCCGAATCGCGCTGGAACATCGCCCAACCTCTTGGTTCACATAATTGAGAACATCCCCCAATTTCGTCTTTGAATAATAGTCAATATCTATATCCAGTAATAATTGGATGGCATTCAACCGAATATCTTTGACCAGCAATCTGGATAAATGAGCCGATGCGAGGTGATTTGATACCAAGGCTGCATTTTTTAATACGATCAGCAGTAAAATGACTCCCATCATCAAGCCAATCTGATATCTTGGACTCACCTGCTCAAAAAGACTCAGCGCTCGGGTGACGATAGGAGGCCCTTGCTGAAACTCTACTTCCTGCCCTAAAAAGGCTAAGATCACAGGAACAATCAGGGTCATACTGACTCCATTGAACAAGGCTCCTGACCACCCGAGAAAAATAGTCAGCGCAATCCAAAATGGATGTTGTTTAGCATAGTTGAGGAGAAATTGAGTCGGAGACATTGAGTTTTTCCTGCTACTGAGCTTGGGGGTTAGCTTCGATAAGGGTATTGGGGGAACAATAAAAGGCTCTCCGGCTACTGGGTAGACGCATCTTGTTTAGATTGCTCAGGGAGAGTGCATTTGATTTTTCTGCGGCTATAGCAATCCTTGCGTGCCGTTGTGGAAGACGTCGGCGGCCCCTTTCTCGTCGGCGGCCCAGAACATCCTGCAGGAGAAGACATAAGTTATAAATCATTTAGGATTGCTATAGTCGATCCGATCTATTTTCCCTGAGTTTAGTTTACACTAAAATGCAAGGCCAACACTGACGGATGGGAGTTCAATGGCTGTTGCTCAAAAAGGGTTCAATCGGATTGAGTGCAGTCTGGGGAAACAACAACATCGGTTATAATACAGGGTAATCGCATCTTAATTCGGATGTCCTTTTCAAGAAAATTGGCTTGAAATTTGACAGAGGGATTCAACGAAAAGCGTCAAAGAGTGTGACCTCGTAAAAATAATAACTGTATAGATAACGGTAAAAACCCGATATCACGGGGACTAAACCGAGTTAAAAGCCTTCTATTAACTGGTTTTAATTGGGATAATAATAAGTCTTACCTCTCTTAGCTTTTTATTAAATTTCAGCCAGGCCAGCACTGAGGATTTGGAGCAGAAAATCGTTATCCATGTCCGCCGTGTAACGCTTCATTTTTAAACTCAACTTTGACGGTTCTTGCTTGAGTAGACTAATACTCAAATGACGCAACAAGCCCAGATTTTGGGCAGCATTGCCCTGTCGAATCCGACTGGCATCCTCATTAAATGTAACATCTAACACCCAGTGCAGACTATTTTCAATACTCCAGTGGGAACGAATCACCCAGCTATGTCGCTCGGCATCGGCTCCCTTGACTGCTCAGATAAAATTGAATCTCCGTGGTGGTTTTATTCCATAATTGTCGCTGAGAGCGAACCATCACTACTGTGGTTAGTCCCTCCCATTGGCTTTGTCGATGTAACCGTGGTAATTGTTTAACACTCACCACCCACACTTGCCTAGTTTCTACACGGTGATGCCCCGCCTCCACAGTTTCATGATAGCTGTAGTCAATTCCTTCCCAAGACTTGGCCCTTGCTTCGATGAACCAAGCTTCTACTTGTTTGTAAAGATTGAGCTGGTTGCCTTTAAGAGCCAACAGATAGTTCCCGTCTTGTCGCTTAATTTGACGAGCAATTTCGGTTTGGGTGCCCATAGCATCCAGGGTCAGGGTAATCGCATCTTAATTCCGATGTCCTTTTCAAGAAAATT
>JAABSJ010000137.1 GCA_011390515.1 Oscillatoria sp. | reverse complement strand
CCTTAAGTTTACAAAATAACCGGGTTTCAACAGAACAAACCGGGGCAATTTTATTAAGTTTAGGCAATACTTTACGGGCCTTAAACAATTCAGAAGAAGCGCTTCAGTTCTATCAAAATGCGGCGGAAAGTGCGACTCAATTTCCTCAACTAAAACTGCAAGCCCAATTAAATCAACTCAGTTTATTTATTGAAACAGAAAATTGGGAAAAAGCTCGCCAACTGATTCCGGAAATTTCCGAACCCCTATCCCTGTTAGCTGCTTCTCGACCGGGGATTTATGCCCAAGTGAATTTGGCTCAAAATCTGATTTGCCTGGAACAGCAAAAAGCGAACTGCCTCGGACAGGCAGAAGAAAATCCCATTCCTGGACAATTTAAGACCGGGGAAACGATTCCTTTATTAGAAAAGGCCGTGATTGCGGCTCGGGAGATTCGGGATCAACGGGCTGAGTCCTATGCATTGGGAAATTTAGGGAGAATTTATGAAGAAATGGGCGAGGTTAAGACAGCGCGACAGTATAGCGAAACGGCCTTAAATATTGCTCAAATGATTCAAGCGTCTGATATTGCTTATCAGTGGCAATGGCAATTAGGAAGACTGCGGATTCAGGGTGGAGATCAACCCGGGGCGATCGCCGCCTATAGTGAAGCGGTGAATAGCTTGCAATCCCTGCGGAGCGATTTAGTGGCGATTGATCGTCAGGTGCAGTTTTCTTTCCGCGATCGGGTTGAACCACTCTATCGACAATTGGTGAGTTTATTGCTCGATCGCGCCAAAGAAGTCGAACCCCAACCGGCGCAGGCGTATCTCAAACAAGCTCGCGCCACCATTGAATCCCTGCAACTGGCGGAACTGGATGACTATTTTAAAGATGCCTGTTTGGATGTGAAACCAGAGCAAATTGATGAAGTAGACCCGCAAGCGGCGGCGCTTTATCCGATGATTTTGCCCGATCGCTTGGCGGTGATTCTGTCCATTTCCGGACAACCTCTGATCCAGTATGAAACCCTCAAACCTGCTTCCGAAATTGAGAACACCCTAGAGCAATTCCAGCAATTTCTCAACCCAGCATTTTCTAACCGGCAGCGGTTACAATTGTCCCAAGAACTCTATAATTGGTTGATTCGTCCGGCAGAATCGGCGTTAGCAGAAAATGGGGTAGAGACTTTAGTTTTTGTCCTGGATGGGTTTTTGAGAAATCTGCCGATGTCGGCCCTCCATGATGGCGATCGCTATGTCATTGAACGCTATAATGTTGCCCTGACTCCGGGCTTACAACTCCTAGCCCCGCGACCCTTAACCGGGGAAAAAATTCAAGTTCTCAGTGCGGGAATTACCGATGCAAGGCAGGGTTTTAGTGCATTACCCGGGGTACAACTTGAATTAGAGCAGATTGGGGAATGGGTCCCGAATGCCAAAATATTGCTCGATCGCGAATTTACCGAATTCAACCTTGCCAGCGCCATTGCTGCGGTGGATTTCCCCGTGATTCATTTAGCCACCCACGGTCAATTTAGCTCCGATTCTGAGCAAACCTTTATTCTGACTTGGGATGATAAAATTCGTGTTACGGAGTTTGAAGAACTACTCAGAACGCGGGAATCAGGGTTAGCCAATCCCATTGAATTACTCGTGCTGAGTGCTTGTCAAACCGCTACTGGAGATAAACAGGCGGGTTTAGGATTGGCGGGGGTCGCAGTGCGGTCCGGTGCGCGGTCTACCTTAGCCACCCTTTGGGCCGTGAATGACCAATCTACCGCGATCTTGGTGACAGAATTTTACCGCAATTTGGTGGGGGAGGCAATGGAAGACGGAATCACCCAATCTGGACAATTGCATAAGAGTAAAGCCCAGGCCCTGCGGCAGAGTCAGTTAACCTTATTACAAGACCCGAAATATGAACATCCCTTTTATTGGGCCCCGTTTGTATTAGTGGGAAATTGGCTCTAAAGGGTGACAATCCGGTGACGCCTGTCATGACAGAGAAGGGGAGGGTAAAAAAACTGGAAATAGGTGAAATCCAGGGTAAAAACGGACTGATATCCAGACTCATCGGATTGATTGAAGTCAGCAGGACTTATGCCACCCTCTGATCTATAGCAGTCCTTGCGTGCCGTTGTGGAAGACGATGGCGGCCCCTTTCTCGTCGGCGGCCCAGAACATCCGAGGGGACATCGGGTGAGGTACAAATCATTTAGGATTGCTATATAGCCCGTCTAAACGAATTGGATAGCCCAGGAGTGGGAGCATCTTGCTCCCTTTCTACAGTAGGGAGCAAGATGCTCCCACTCCTGAATTGAAGGGTCAGACAGCGGCAAGACTTGTTACCGAATGAAAGGAGAGCAATTCATGAATTGCGCTGACCTAGGTGGTGAAATCGAAAATTTTGCTTAAGTTTTGTAATGCTCTGGCCCAGAGAATTCAATCCATCGGATTATAAAATTTTGATGAACTAGCAACGGGAATAAGCAAGAAGACTACCTCAGTCATCAAGGGTCTGTTGGCCGCGTAAGCTCTTGCCTTCAAGCGGTTGAGGAGGATTGTCCAGGACTTGTGTAGTCCCGTTTTGATGCAGAGTCTAATCAAAATTTTTGCAAAGGGGGCGATCGCCTATAGACAGAGCTAATTTAGCTTGTTATAGTAATCGTATAAAAGCTTATCGGGTGCTAGATTTGGGAGTCGAATCCATTGGGATTCATTCAGCCACTTGAACGTGGATATTTGTCAATTACTAGACAGGGCAAGCCAATCGAGTCAATCAATCAGCAGAATTTCTCACTCCGGTGAGAACATAACTTGCCGATTAAGCCAAATTATTTTTAGAGATCGGTTCGTTGCTGTGAAAAGCAACCTTGATCCCTAAAATTGAGAAATCTTAGAGAGGCGCTGACCCTGAGTCCCCCCATCGAATCATTAAAAGGTAGCAAAATCATGACCCGTCAAAATTACCAGGGTTCCTGGGCACTCTGTTCTATCGCCCTATCTCTCAACTTAGCTTGGGTGGCCGCTTTACCGAGTCGCGCACAGATCTCGTCCCCCTTGCCCGGTCCTCAAACTCTCGCAAGAGTGACCTTTGAACCACCCACCAATGAACGTCTGAGCGATTCAGCCGGAGGAGCCTCGCGGCAGGCAGGATTCTGCCCCCAAGATGGGATGGTTGAAGGTCCTTCGTTGATGCCAATTCTGCCGGAGACTAAGGAAGGGTTAACGGTATCTGAGCGACCCACGTTGTTCGTCTATGTTCCCGAAACCAAGGCAGAGCAAGGCTATTTCATCCTCAAAGACCAAACCGAAGATTATTATTACCAAACCCAAGTCAGCATTCCCCAGGAAGGAGGTATCGTCCGCCTCACCCTTCCGGAAAATGCTCCGGCCCTAGAAATTGGGACAACTTATCAGTGGTCCTTTGTGGTCGCCTGCGAACTTCCGGCGCGAGCCGATAGTCCCCGGGTGGAGGGGTGGTTACAGCGGGTTGAACCCACGGCCAATCTGAATAATTACCGAGGAGTAGACTCAATTGAAGCGGCCACTTCCTACGGTGCCGCAGGGATTTGGTATGATGCGGTGACCACCTTAGCGGATCTACGGCAATCACAGCCCCAAAGCTACAATCAAGATTGGGTAGACTTTTTAAGCTCTGTAGGACTCGAAAACGTTGCTAACGAGCCGATTTTGGAACCCTAAGACCCTGAACTAGCCAAGCGCTCTCAACACCCTTAGTGTAACTACAAGTTCCACAGAAACCCGGTTTTTGACAAAACCGGGTTTTTCAATCCCTTCAGAGAGTTCAGATCGGACCAGAGAATTTCACCCATCGGCAATTCATTCCTGAACCGATTTTATCTTTAGGAATACCACAATTCGGGGAACCGGGAAAGATACTAGAAGATAGAGATAGATCAGTCCTTGCGTGACGTTGTGGAAGACGTCGACGGCCCCTTTCTCGGCGGCGGCCCAGAACATCCGAGGGGACATCGGGTGAGGTATAAATCATTTAGGATTGCTATAGATCAGGACAATGAAAACCTTGGGTTATCCTTAGAATGGAAAGTGGGGGAGAAGCTGGGGCATGACACCTAGATATCAAGACCTATTTTCTTTTGGTGATCGAAATCAATTCTGGGTTCAGCGAAATCTATGTGCCACAAGCTCAGAGTGAGCTTAAAACGAAAAGTATGGCAATGGCGTGTTCCATTGGTTACGGCACCGGTGGTAGCCGGGATTGCGATCGCAATCAACTCCCTCGGATGGCTTGAGACTCAGGAGTTGGGAATGCTCGATCGCTTTTTTCGCTGGCGTCCGAAAGAAGAGCCGGAGAAACGCATTGTCATCGTCACCATTGACGAGCCCGACATCCGCCACGTGGGACAATGGCCCATGCCCGATCGCGACTTAGCCCAATTAATTCAAACCATCAGAGCACAACAACCGGCGGCGATTGGTTTGGATCTGTATCGAGATCTTCCTGTGGAGCCAGGACATCAAGAACTGGTGGAGGTGATCAAGTCCACAAATAATCTGATCGGCGTCGAGAAAGTCATTGGCGCCCCGGTCGCCGCGCAACCGACCTTAAAGAGCTTAGAGCAGGTGGGGATTGCGGATGTGGTCTTAGATGACGACGGCAAAATCCGCCGAACTTTATTGTCTCACAAAAATACAAAAGACGAAACCCAGCTCAGTTTTCCCGCGCTCTTGAGCTTAATCTATTTGGAAAAACAAGACATCCACTTAGAACTGATCGATCCAGAGCAGATGCATCTGAGATTGGGAAAAGCCGTATTTGTCCCCTTTAGCCGTAATGATGGGGGGTATGTTCGCGCCAATGCCGGAGGGTATCAGATGTTGCTGAATTACCGAGGGCCGCTGGGACAGTTCGGACAGATTTCCATGACCGAGGTTTTAGAAAACCGGATTCCACCGGATTTGATGCGCGATCGCATTGTGCTGATTGGGGCCACCGCACCCAGCCTGAATGATTTTTTCTTTACCCCTAATATCAGTGGGTTTCACCGCGATCGCAATCTGTGGAGCAATTCAGACCGGACCCCGGGAATTGTGATTCATGCCAACACCATCTCTCAGATGCTCAGTGGCGCCTTAGAAGGACGACCCTTTTTACAGGTTTGGTCGAATAGGGCCGAGGTGTTGTGGATTATGGTGTGGTCCGTCATCGGCGCGGCGATCGCATGGGGGTGGAGATCGAGTAGTGTCGCGGAACAAAAACGAATCTGGCCCCCCCTGCTGATCCTGAATGTGGTATTCGGGGGATTGAGTACCGTCGCCATTGGATTCGTGGCTTTTTTGTACAGTTGGTGGATTCCCGTTGTTACGCCCCTCGTCGCCTTAGTCGGGTCCGCCATTGTGGTCACCGACTATCACAGTCGCAAATTGCTGCGCGATCGCGATCGCAAACTCACCGAATTTTTAGAAGCAGTGCCCGTGGGGATTTCCATCGTCGATGCCCGAGGTCACTCCTATTTTATCAATAATAAAGCCACAGAAATCTTAGGACCCGGGGTGAGCACCTCGCCCCAAAATAATGGCAAAAAACCGCCCTATCAAAACTATCTGGCGGGGACGGATCACCTCTATCCTCTGGCGAATTTGCCCGTGAGTCGGGCCTTAAAAGGAGAGTATGCCACAGCGAATGATATCGAAATCCGGCAAGGGGATCAAATCATTCCCATTGAAGCTTGGGGAACCCCCATTTATGACGAAGAAGGCAATGTCGCCTTTGCCATTGTGGCCTTTCAAAATATTAGCGATCGCAAACAAGCCGAATCCGAACGGCAAGCCTTCGTTCAAAAACTCTGTGAACTCAATGAAGATTTAGAACGCTCCTTAGACGCAGAAGAACGCTTAACCGAAGTCGCCGAACGCTTTGTCCCCAATCAATTCCTCTCCTTCCTAGGCTATGAAAGCCTAGTAGAAGTCAAAGTCGGCGATGCCGTCGAACAAGAAATGTCCGTCTTATTTTCCGATATTCGCAACTTTACCACCCTCTCCGAGAGCATGACCCCGGAGGAAAACTTTAAATTTATCAATGGAGTCCTTTCCCGCCTCGAACCCGCCATTATTGAAAACAATGGCTTTATTGATAAATATATTGGCGATGCCATCATGGCCTTATTTGGCGGAGAACCGGATAATGCGGTCAAAGCCGGGATTTCCATGTTAGAAAAATTAGCCGAATATAACACCACCCGAGGCAGACCCGGACGGCCTACCATTAAAATTGGCATCGGCATCAACACCGGCTCCTTAATGCTAGGAACTGTAGGCGGTCAAAACCGCATTGATGGCACGGTCATTGGCGATGCAGTCAATTTAGCCTCCCGCATTGAAACCCTAACCAAATCTTATGGCGTTTCCTTATTAATTACCCAAGAAACCTTTGTCAACTTAGAAAATCCCAATGATTATCACATTCGCCTGATTGATCGGGTCACGGTCAAAGGCAAATCCCAAGAAGTCACCGTCTATGAAGTCTTTGATGCCGACTTGCCCGAAGTTCGCGAAGGCAAATTAACAACCCGAGCCGACTTTGAACAAGGGATTTTATTATTTTATTTGAATAATTTTAAAGAAGCACAAGTTCTATTTGAGCACTGTCTGAGTATCCACCCCGGAGATACCGTCGCCCAAATTTACCTCGATCGCTGTCACCAAAAAGAAGCTGAGAGTCTCCTGGATAACCCTGAACACTTCGAGAATCACTCCTAATCCTGTCCTCAATACCCCAGTGCTGTAACGGTTAGAACCCGGCTTTCTTCCCCAAGATTCTGCCTCAAAACCTGGTTTCTGTTCCTACTATCCGGTCCCGATGCCCCAAGGTCGATCGCCCTCTGGGTTCTCCCCCTGCCGCCACATCCACCAAGTCAGGCATTAAGATCAAGGCAGACTCCATCCCATCACCCACTTCCATGCGTTTAACTCGTCTGTTAACCTTATTCGCCGGAATCATCCTTATTTTGGGGATGGTCCTTTGGCTGGTGAGTTCCATTTACCGGCTTTATGTGCAGATTAGCTTTACCGCCCCTCTGCTGGCAACCTTGCTGCTGTTGCTGGTGATCGCCCTGCTGATCGTCCTGATTGGGGCATTTATTTACTATCTGCAACTGTTTGCCGGAGGTTCTTCGTCCCGTCGGGGTCGCGGAAAACGTCGCATCAAAATTCCGGAACGCAAGTCCGATGCGGCAGGACAAACCCTGCGGGTGGTCCGTCAACAGGTCGATCGCATTCAAGATGAAGTCAGCAAAAAAGCCTTATTGCAGCGATCGCGAGAGTTAGAACAAAACCTCTCCCGAGGAAACATTCAAGTGGTGATTTTCGGCACCGGATCCTCGGGGAAAACCTCTCTAATTAATGCCTTGTTAGGACGGATGGTGGGACGAGTGGATGCACCGATGGGGACAACGGAGGTGGGAGAAACCTATCGGTTGCAACTGCAAGGACTGGAACGGGAAATTGTGATTACGGATACTCCCGGAATTTTAGAGGCAGGAGTCGCCGGAACGGAACGGGAAAAATTGGCCCGATCGCTGGCAACGGAAGCGGATTTATTATTATTCGTGGTTGATAATGATTTAACGCGATCGGAACATCAACCCTTGGAAGTTTTAGCCCAAATTGGCAAACGGTCCATTGTGGTTTTAAATAAAATTGACCTCTATCCCGACGAAGAACGAGAATATATTTTAGCCAAACTCCGGGAACGAGTGACGGGATTTATATCAGCAATGGATGTGGTGGCGATCGCCGCTAATCCCAAAGCGGTTCCCTTAGATAATGGTGGAGTGTTCCAAGCAGACCCAGATATCATGCCTTTAATTCGTCGGATGGCGGCAATTTTGCGGGCAGAAGGGGAGGATTTGGTGGCAGATAATATTTTATTACAATCCCAACGCCTCGGGGAAGAAGCGCGTCGGTTAATTGATTCCCAGCGTCGCCGCCAAGCGGAAAAGGTGGTCGATCGCTTTCAATGGATTGGCGCTGGGGTGATTGCTTGTACTCCTGTCCCGGTGATTGATGTTCTCGCCACTGCTGCTGTTAATGCTCAAATGGTGGTAGAAATTGGCAAAATTTATGGCTGTGAAATTAATCTGGATCGCGGACGGGAATTAGCTTTATCTTTGGGGAAAACTCTAGCGAGTTTAGGGATTGTGGAAGGGGCGATTAAGTTGGTGACGGCAGCGTTACAGTTAAATTTAGGAACCTTTGTGGTAGGGAAAGCGATTCAAGGGGTAACGGCGGCTTATTTAACTCGAATTGCTGGAAAAAGTTTTATTGAATATTTCCGCCATGACCAAGATTGGGGGGATGGGGGAATCACGGAAGTGGTGCAGAGACAATTTCAATTGACGAAAAAGGAAGAGTTTGTTAAGGTTTTTGTTAAAGATGCGATCGCCCGGGTGGTTGACCCTTTAAAAGAGGCATGGGAGTCGGAGGAGGATGATGAGGATTATGATGAGGATGCAGGAGGGTATGAACCGGATTATGACCGAGATTATGACCGGGATTATGATAAAATACCCGTTAATCGCGATCGGGAAGAGTATCCAGAACGAGCACCGTTGGTTCGTTATTTAGGAGATGAACCGGAGGATGATTGGCAAGTCGATCGCCGACGACGGGATGATTGGTAAATGCCGGTTGGGGAATCAGTGGTGGATGAGATATAGCGGTTCGGTGGACTCATCAGGTATTCTCTCAAAGCCCCTCTCCCCCTTTGGGAGAGGGGTTTGGGGTGAGGGCTTTACCCTGTTGATATGAGAAAGGCTATCAAACCAATCAGCTAGACTCACGGTAGGCGATCGCCTTTAATGGCGAGGCGTTTCGGACAAAACCAAGCGATGCAAACCGATGCCACGAGACATCCTAGCAACCCAGCGATCGCACTCAAAGACAAAGCGAGGCTAAAATTGGTCCAGGGTTCGGGGACTTTTAACTGATCTAGGGTGGCGGCGATCGTCGGGGATTCTTTGAGGGGAATCACCCAAGCGGGGGAGGAGGAAGCGACGACGGCAGCGATTCCGATTCCGGTCCCGGCGAGACAAGCAAAGGTTTGGAAATCGCGATCGGTTTGCGCTTGGGAAATCTCCACAATCGAGGTAATTGTCCCCCGGAGATTTTCTA
Organism: Oscillatoria sp.; assembly: GCA_011390515.1. Taxonomy (GTDB): domain Bacteria; phylum Cyanobacteriota; class Cyanobacteriia; order Cyanobacteriales; family Laspinemataceae; genus Laspinema. The sequence goes on along the minus strand of JAABSJ010000137.1, from coordinate 6,083 downwards.
GGATATTCAAATAAGGACGCAAACTGGCATAATCTTGTTCAATTTGCTTTTGATATTTAGCCTTGACAATGGCACTAAACTCTTGTAAAAACTTCAAATCATTACTGACCTGAAACACATTACCGGCTTTTTTAGCAATGGATTGCACAGATTTTTCATAGTGATGTAAATTCAGGTCAATTTCATGCTGTCTCACTTCAATGCTATTAATATTTTTAACAAAATTTGATAAGGCTAATAAATTATTTTGCAAAGCAAGCTTTAGTTCAGAAAACTCTAAATGATATAATCCTTTAATCAAATCGGACATTTCATTAAATTCTTCGACCATTTGATTCTTTAATTCCCGACTTTGACCGTAAGCCCAGAGGATTTTATTCCGGTAGCAAAATAACGCTTTCCAATCCTGATGAAATTCCGCCCCGGTTTCCATTGCTTTTTGATTGGGATATAGAATCAGGACCAGATGACTTGCAGCTTCCATTTTTTCCCACCGTTGGGGGGAAGAACGCCAAAACTCAAAGACTGTCCCCCCTAAAAATTGACCTGTTTCTTGATATTGCCATCCTTTGTTGATTAAGGCTTTGTAAACATCATTGGCTAGAATCTCGCGTTCGTCCTTCTCAGGATTTTCTACCCAACCGGATACCATCAAAGTTTGTCCTAATTTACCCGGGAGGTTATCCATTTCTGGAATTAATGTCAACATCACATCCAGGCATTGGACTACTTCAGGACCAATAAACTTGCCATCGACGGATAGATTCAAAGCCAAGCCATAATTTTCATCGAGAGTAAATTGACGAACTGATCCATTAATCCGGTTCTGTGTATTTAACTTACCCTCAAATTCAACGGCGGATTTATCGAAATGGGTCACTTCTAAAAAATCAAGGGGTTTTGGTTGAGATAGACTGCTGCGATCGCCGCCATACTGCCCTAGGGTCTGGGTAAATTGTTCTAAAATATTTGGCCCGCAATATTCAGGGTGAGTTGCATCCCTAACCCATTCTTCCTGGAGATGATAAACAAATAGATTGAGGGTAGGACAAACTAAATTAATCATAACAATTAAATGCGTCAATAAGGGAGAATTAAACCCGGAATGAGTCGGATAGGATGACCTGTAGCTGCTTGCCCTGAATGAGATGGAATGGACCGACAAAGGGAGTTATAATGATGTTACCCTGACTGTGAGAGTTGAACCGGATCATCTTCAAATGCGCGGTCAACCCAGGCTTTGCGGTGGAAATGACTCTCGTCAGTATCTGGATCTTAACTCAATAGACCTGGACAGTGGCAAATCCGGGAAAAAGAGTGAGTAGAAATAAGCGGGAGAGGGAATCATGAAAGTGCCGCAGTTGTCATCAATACCGCATCCTGATTATCCCCCTCACCAGGAGAACCGGGTTCCGTTGTCCACAACCCCGATGTTATTTTCCCAAAAATGGGGCTAACAGTTCTTCGCCTTTCTCCCAGGTTTTAGATAAAAAGCCTTGAACCGGACTCCATAAATCAGTCATGCCAATGCCAAAAATGAGCTGCAATCCTAACACTAACAAGGCAATCAAAATCGCGGTTTTGACCGTGGCTTTGAGAACGGTAACCAGCCAAGTAAAAATCAGCCAAGAAACAACGATTGCCGCTATAAGAATCAGTAAATCAATTGACATTAACCGAAAATTATGCTATGTTAATTCCCTTGTTGAATTTGACGAGCAATGGCTTCTGAACGCTGGGCTAAAGCCATGTTACCTTGAGCGCGAAACAGTTCTGCCGCCTGTTGAAAATCAGCGATCGCCTCTCTATTTTTGCCCTGTAGCAACTGAACTCCACCGCGATTATAATAGGCTGCGGCTTCAGCGGGATTCAGACGCAAGGCTTGATTAAAATCATCCATTGCTTTTTTATACTCTTCCTGGAAAGCATAGACGCCACCGCGACCAATATAAGCCTCACCATAATTGGGATTTAACCTTAATGCCGCATTATAATCCGCCAGGGCTGCATCATAATTTTGCATCATCGAATGGGCGCTGGCGCGGCCAATATAGGCATCAATGTTATTCCCATTTAACCGTAACACTTGGGTATAATCAGCGATCGCCCCGGCTTGATCCCCACTGCGCGATAGCAAATTCCCCCGACTAATATAGGCTTCCGGACTATTGGGATTCAGGGCGATCGCCTGAGCGTAATCCTGAAGCGCCCCCTGCAAATCCCCCTGACTGGCTTTTTGCTGTGCCGAAACCAGCCAATTCTGAGCATTATTTTGGGCGACTGCTCCTGGGGATACCGTTGTCCCCAAAACCGGAGAAATTCCCCCTAAAACCGCGAGGAGTCCTAACAGAGCAATGTTCGGATAAAGGTTCTTCATGGCTTACTTGAATTCCCGAAAAAAATGGCTAGGCATAACTTATGATACGGAATCCGGTTGTCAAAGGTCTGTTAAAACCCGCAGGCTCAAGCCTGGGGCTATACGGACGAAGCCCGCCTGCGCGGGCTAAAAGCGAAAACCGACTTTTACCAATCGGATTTGGTATGAGTTTACTCGCTCTTTTATCCTTTACCGGATTGAAAATCCAGCCCTCACCCGGAACGGGTGGGGCTTTTTCCGGTGGAGACGGGACTATCCAGCAGTTGCCGGAGTCACACTCCCCAAAGGCTTGACCCCAGGGGTAAAAGATTTAGCCTCAGCTTTTAGGGTAGCACTTGCTTCTAAAACTGCTTGTCTCGCCCAGCGATCGGCTGCTAGAATTTCCTCTAAACCCGGTTGGGCACAGTTATCCGCCTGATGGCGATCGCAGACTCGTTCAATCACCCTGGGAATATCCAAAAACCCAATTTTCTCCTCTAAAAATAACTCAACCGCCTGTTCATTGGCTGCATTTAAAACCGCAGGCATAGACCCCCCAGCGCGACCGGCAGCATAAGCCAATTGCATACAAGGATACTTCTGATGATCCGGCGATCGGAAGGTCAAATCTCCCGCTTTCACCAAATCTAACCGTTCCCAATCCGTATAAATTCGCTCCGGCCAAGACAAGGCATAAAGCAACGGCAAACGCATATCCGGCCAACCCAATTGGGCTAAAACCGAAGTATCTTGTAGCTCAATTAAAGAGTGAATAATACTCTGCGGATGAATCACAATATCAATATCATCATAATCCATGCCAAATAAGTAATGCGCCTCAATGACTTCTAATCCTTTATTCATCAAAGTGGCGGAATCCACGGTAATTTTCCGACCCATTGACCAGTTAGGATGCTTCAGTGCATCTGCCACTTTCACCGTTGCTAATTTCTCCACCGGCCAATCGCGGAAGGCCCCCCCGGAAGCGGTCAAAATAATCCGACGCAACCCCCCGAGGACCCCTTGCAAACATTGAAAGATTGCCGAATGTTCCGAGTCTGCCGGGAGTAACTTCACCCCATGCTTTTCGATTAGGGGATTGACCACAGGTCCCCCAGCAATCAAGGTTTCCTTGTTTGCCAAGGCGATATCTTTACCCGCTTCGATCGCCGCGATCGTGGGAAGTAACCCTGCACAACCGACAATTCCCGTGACAACCGCTTCCGCATCTCCATAACGGGCGACTTCCACCACTCCCTGTTCTCCTGCCAGGATAATCGGTTTCGGGTCCAAGTCAGCGATCGCCGCGAGTAGTTCCGGCAGCTTGTCTTCCTGGCAGAGGGCGACGATTTCTGGGCGAAACTGGCGAATTTGCTGCGCCAACAGTTCCACATTCCCTCTAGCTGCTAACCCCACAATCCGAAACCGATCGGGGTGGTGTTCCACAATATCTAATGTCTGAGTCCCGATTGAACCAGTGGATCCGAGGAGAGTAATCGCTTTCACAATTTTAATATTTATGATTTTCTGCCCCTCCACTATAAATTCTTTGGTCTCCCTCTTAACAAGGTTGATCCCGGTTTTGCCAGCAAGGGCCGGTGGGTCCTGGGAGTCTATCCGCAGTTTTGCTCAGGATGAGTCGGAATTTGGGGAGGGGTTTCAAAAAATTGGCTATTTTATCACAGCCAATATTTAAGTTATGTTAAATTCTCTCCCCAATCTTTAATTTTTGTCAAGGAATCATGAATTTTGGGTTTAAATCGTTTATGCTGTCACTACATCAGTCGTTCAGCCGACATCCTAAGTCAAGAGGGTAAAGATACCTAGTTTAAGAGTATGGGTATTTTCTACCCTCTTTTACCCCCGATCAATGGGGGGGATAGATGCTCCCCTGGACGGCAACTTTTTAAAACTTAATTAACCCGGAGTTTAGATTTATGACTCAGAAAAATGCAGCAGCCCTGTTCAAAGCAGTTAAAGAAGATTTAGCACTTCAACAACAAATGCAAGCGGCTAAAAATCCAGCAGCGATCAAAAAATTGGCTAACGAACGAGGCTATAGCTTTAGCGATCAAGAATTGAATCATGAAATTAGCCACTTATCCGACGAAGAGTTATCCCGCATGATCAATCCTGGCATTGCCCCTCGGGAACACCTGCTTCCCCGGTAAGGTTTCATCGTGATTCCCAGGGTCTGCAAAAATTGACATTTTGCACCCGTTGGGACACCCGATTGGGGTTAAAACCCTTTAGCCTGTAGAGGCGCTTATAGAAGCGCCTCTACGGCGGGGGATAAATCCCCCGCCTAATAGCTTAAGTCGGTTAAAACCGACTAAAAACACCGATGGGGTAGACTTTCAGGCGGAGGATAAATCCCTAATAGCCTGTAGCGGCGCGAGCGTGATCGCCGCTACGTCGGTTGAAACCGACTAAAAACACCACTGTATCAGCCTTGCAGTCGGTTTTAACCGACTTAAGCTATTAGGCGGGGGTTAAAACCCCCGCCGGGTGTTGCCACTCAACCCCGCCGGGTGTTGCCACTCAACCCCGCCGGGTGTTGCCACTCAACCCGCAATGGTTTGTTCTAAAGCCGATCGCAAATCTTGGGTTAAGTCAGCGATCGCCGATCGCCGACTGGTTTTGTAGGAATCCCAGCGATCGCTCACCCAAATTGGTTCAGCGATGGTTAACTGAACTGACTGCTTGCCTAATTCTGGACGAGAAGCGGGACGTTCTCCTTTAATCCGCGCAATCGTATCCCACACCAACAGCGTCGTCTCTGCAAACCGTTCAAAGGTGGGTTTTTCTCGCACATACTGTCCCGTCACTGCCACGAAACATTCCACCAATCTCATGTGCCACATTCGCAAATTGGCTTCTTCCGCCACGCGATCGGCCAATCCTCGTTCCAAGGGAGACAACGCCTCAATATTCTCAATATCTTCTCGATAAATCCGGTCCCATCCCGCTTGTTCTAACCGTCGGCATCGGTCAATTACCGTTCCCTTAGACGGCAGTTTAAAATACTCCTCAGCCACCTGTAATGCCATATCCAGTAATGCAGGAAGTCGGGTCGGTAAATCATGGGGTTCTCCGGGCAGTTCGGGTAAAGTTCGATGATAAAACCGGCGATAAAAATCCTCCATTAACGATAATAAATGTTGTCCTAATCGAATTAAACGCGGGTAAAGTGAGGGGAGAGAAGCAGAGGAAACCTCTTCTTGTCCCATTTCTCCAGAAAGAGGAGACAGCCCACAATCTAACTCCATTTGCGTCAGTAATTCCGCCACCGCATCCCAGTCTTCTTTGTCATATTTGTAGCGAATTCCAATGGGTAAAATCGCCACACGCTGACTGCGATTTTCCTTTTGTAAATCCTCCATACACCAGAATGCCAACTGAGCAATCCCTGGTTCCAACGGACTAATAATTTCATTATGTCCATTCGTCCCCCCTTCCGGAGAAGCCGCGAGAGGAAATTGACCTTTCGCAAACAGTTCCCGGGCCGATCGCAACCCCTGCCGGTCGATTTTACCCCGCACAATGGGAGTACCTCCCAGTTTGGGTAAGAGAGATTCCAACCATTTTCCCGCCCATAACGGAATGCCGCGATCGTACATAAAATGAAAATGCACCGGAGAAGCGATCGCAATATTTTTGGACCGCGCCAGTTGGGGAACTTCCTGCCAAATTAAGTTGGCAATCGGAAACGGGTCGTAGGTACTCG
>JAABSJ010000136.1 GCA_011390515.1 Oscillatoria sp. | reverse complement strand
GCGCCCCTGGGGCGCAAGCATTGCGCCCCTACATTGACTTCGTTGAGCATTCACTACGAACGAACGTTTTGGAGATTTTATTTTTTGGAGTTCCCTTAAACCCGAAGCGCCCCTACAAGAAACAACGATTTTTCGGCATTAAATTTACCACCTTGACAGGGCTAGTCCTCTGTACCCTACTCCTTTAAAACCATTAAATCTGTCACCAGTGGTAGATGATCTGAGCCAATATTAGGTCCTTTTCGAGTGTTTAAAACTTGAATTTCTCGATTGACAAAACAATGATCGATGGGGATAGAAAGCAGGGGCTTATGAGTAGGCCAAGTGGGCATGATTCCAAACCCTGAACGCGCATTTTTAATCTGGGCATTTTTGACAAAATTCTTATAAATAGGAGACCATAGGCTGATATTAAAATCTCCTAGAACTATCGCGGGGTTCTTTAAAGGCGCTACATAGTCGGCGACTGCTTTTAACTGCTTATTTCGACTGTTAAATAGATTTTTTGAGAGGGGAATATTAGGATGAACCAGCACAATAGACAAGGTATTTCCCTGGAAAGATGTTTGGGCGAGAACCCCTCGTTTTCCCGAGTCTAAACTGCGCTCATAAACTCGTTCTAAGGGGAGGGAACTATACAAAGCTATCTCTCCTTTGAATACCGCATACGGCAGAATATCCCGTAAGGTTTCTAACTGTTCCTTCCATTTTTCTGTAACCTCCATAAACGCAGCAATATCTGGAGTTTCGGCGCGGACAAAAGTGAGCAGTTTTTCGTACTGTTGATTGTGGAATAAAAGGTTGGACTGCAAGACTTTGAGGGGAATTGAAGATTGAACTGGGGTGGCGATCGCTGGATTGGGCCAGTACCAAGGCGCAATTTCTGCCAAATTTATCAAAATACAAATTAAACTAACAAGAACCCAAGGCTTGCGTCGTTTAAAAATAAAATAACATAACCCAATTATTCCCCCTATCAAATATTGGAGCTTAAAATGAGAAGTCAAATCCAGGAGATAGTAAACCTGGCCAAAATATCCAAGGATAGAGAGCAAAATTAGTCCACAAACCCCTATTTCAAAGCCATGTTTCAACAAAAATTTTAATGCCGTGAACCCTTGAGTTTCATTGTGTAAAACTAGCCACTTTAGTTGAATTTTTAAAGGGTATGAAAGGGGTAATTTATCAATTTCTGCTAAGAGTTTATCAGCGGGTTCTAATTGCCTACGTTCCTGGTAAATTTTTATCAAGAGTGCATCAAGGCAGCGAGTAATCACCCCATTCACGACTAAACCCACCCCGACTAAAAACACTAGACCTCCCAATAATTGAAACGGCCCGCCTAAGTTCTCTAATCCCGACAAAATTGACGACTTACCAGGTTCTTCCGTACCCTGAATACTGAAAAAAAGCAGTAAAACCGGGACAGCCAGACTCATTCCTGTAATTATGATTTTATCCATGTTGTTTAGAGATGAAAGCCAAGGTTGAATTGCTAAATACCTTAAACCATTACTTAATAAACTTTGTCATCGATTGGGAATATAGTACGGAAAATTTACAAGAAAATTCTTGAGTTTAGCCATAAATTACCCTAGTAATCAAGGGCTTCAGATAATTCCCTGATGACCCAAAGTAATGGCGATCGCCATTACTTTGTTGTCCCCCAAAACCTAATCGTCTCGGTTGCTTTTCTCCGCTACAATCCCAAATCTACCCCAATTCTATGGGCGCAGGCAAACCCCGAAAAGGCCACCGCATTTAATCCTTGTCCAGGAAAGGTACTATCCCCCACACAGTACAACCCGGGAATTGAGGTGCGGTTAAAGGGCATTCCCAACAATCCCCATAACTTCCGTCGGGGAATCGGTCCATAAGTCCCATCCACCCGGTTTAAAAACCGCCGATGCGATCGCGGGGTTCCCACTTCCATATAATCCAATCCCGCATCTAACCCGGGAAAAATCTCTTCTAAACGGTCAATAATTCGTCCTGCCGCTTCTTCCTTCTTCTCTTCATACTCTTCCGACGACATTCCCTCCCAATCCTTAATCCAACTGGGGGTAAAAGTATGAATGATATGATATCCCTCCGGGGCTAAACTCGGATCCAAGAGGGTGGGAATCGACAGAAAAATTGTCCCCTCGGGTTCTTCCATTTTCTGCCACTGGTCTAGGACAATATGATGACAAGCGGTATCCGGTGGCAATACCCCCGCTTCTACTCCTAAATGCAAACTAATAAAACTGGGGGATTTGCGATAGCGACTCCGCCAAGTTTCTTCTTTCTGAGGCAGTGGCCGATCGCCCAATAATTTGTCAAAGGTATCCCAGCGCGTCGCATTCGACACAATCCGTTTGGCCCGATATTCCTCTCCCGTGGTCAATTTTACCCCCACGGCGCGTCCTTGTTCCGTGATAATTTGACCCACCCGGGATTGATAGCGAATGCTACTTCCGGCATTCACTAATCCTTCGGCCAATTTCTGAGCAATTTGTCCCACGCCGCCTTTAGGATAATTAATGCCTCCATAGTGGCGATCGGAAAACACCATCCCGGCATTAATCATCGGGGTCATTTCGGCTGGAACCACGGACCAGCAATAGCATTCGATATCGATAAATTTCAGCAGGGCCGGATCTTTGATATACTTGCGGGCAATATCTCCGGCATTCAGAGGCAGATATTTGACTAACCCCAAACAGGCGAGGGGATGCTGGAAAAACACCTGCATCAAATAGCGCGGTTCTTCCAGGGAGAGTAACGGCATGGCATTGAGGCAGTTGAATACTTTCCAGCATTCATCATAAAATTGACGAATTCCCTCCCGTTCATGAGGAAAGCGACTACCTAGTTCTTGCAAAAATTTCTCATAATTTCGATGGACTTCGAGGTCCAGTCCGTCCGGGAGGTGATAGTGGATCTGCACCGGATCCGGGACGGTTTCGAGGTGGACCTTGACTGCATCCAGGGCGCGAGTCAGCAGGTTGGTGGTCCCTTGGTCCCCAAATCCGAAGATCATCGAGGCCCCTTGGTCAAAACAATAGCCGTTGCGCTCAAAGGATCCAGAACTGCCTCCGGGAATGGTGTAGCTTTCCAGGACGAGGACCTGGGCTCCTTTGGCGGCGAGTTGGGTGGCGGTAACGAGTCCGCCAATGCCGGAACCGATAACGATAACATCAAAATTGTCAGTTTGGGGTGAGGTTGGGGTGGAAGCAACTGCCATGAGTCGAAGTCTTGCGATCGCCTAAAGGGTTATGAATGGGAAAGCTGACCACATTGCACTGCACCCACATCTGGACCCCAGTTCGATTTTCGGGACAACCAGATGTCGGTTTTACTGAGATCTTGCACCATTCTCAACACCCGGCGGGGGTTAAAACGATTGGCGGCCTAACAGCTAAAGTCGGTTGAAACCGACTGAAAACACCACGGGATAAGACTTGCAGTCGGTTTTTAACCGACTTTAGCTATGAGGCGGGGGTTTGAACCCCCGCCGGTGTTGCAACAGGTGCAAGATGTCGGTTTGACAGACAATGCCGCAAGCTATGGGGTTATTGTAAGGGAAATTTTAGGTCAGGGGCGCGGGGGATTGACTGATTTTTGCTCCCAGCTTTGCACCTACCCCCCAAAAGAAATACGGGACTAGCCGCTATTGCTGACCAATCCCGCCTGCCGATCCTTTTTGAGAGGAGAACACTTTAGTAATCTCAATATAGACTTATTGAAAATCTTTGTCAATACTTGTTGAGAAGTTTTTTCAAGAAATTTTTAGCCTAATCTGCGAGTTAACAACAGGTAACCGAGTCGGGGCCACAAACCGATCGCCCCGAGATGAACTCAGGCGACCCAGAAGGCAGTACAATCGGTCTGGTCTCCAACCTAGAATTAAGACAAGCGATCGCCCAAGAAAGTCCATGACCATACAAATGCGAGTTTATGTGCCGCCGCATCCGTTAATCAAGCATTGGCTTGGGGTGGCGCGGGATGCCGGAACCCCACCGGCCCTATTTCGGAGTGCCATCACCGAATTAGGGCGCTGGCTAACCTATGAAGCCTGTCGCGATTGGTTGCCGGTGGTAGAAACCACCATCGAAACCCCCCTGGCCCCTTGTCCCGCCACCTTTGTCAATCCGGAAGTGCCGGTGGTGGTGGTGCCGATTTTGCGGGCGGGATTAGCCCTGATGGAAGGGGTGCAACCTGTGCTGCCCTTGGCTGCGGTGTATCATTTGGGGATGGTCCGGGATGAAGAAACCCTGGAAGCGCGCTGTTATTTGAACAAACTCCCGGATCAAATTGATCCCCAAACCCGAGTGCTGATTTGTGAACCGATGTTAGCCACCGGGGGGACAATTATGGCAACAATGGCGATGCTCATTGAGCGCGGTGTGGATCCGGGGATGATTCGGATTTTGTCTGTGGTGGTGGCATCCCCCGCCTTGCAAAAATTGAGTCAAGCCTATCCGAGTTTGAATATCTATACCGCTTGCATTGATGAAAGTCTCAATGAGAACGGTTATATTGTGCCTGGATTGGGAGATGCAGGCGATCGCGCCTTTGCAACTTGAGTCAAACCGACACACCCGCACCCCCTTGACGGAGCCTTGAAAATCTGCCCGGTTGTCCCCCAGGCAAGGGTTTCGCTCCTGACTAAAGACGAGAAGATTACCCGCCCCAATGTGTTATTATATCCAGCATTAGAGGGGTTCCGGGACCCTATATTCCCAGGGGAGAAATTAAGAAGCCACAACTGAAAGCAGCAGCAACTCAACACAGGGGAAGGCCATGAGTAATCGAGATAATTTTGCAGGCGGATTTTTACTGGGAACGATTTTAGGTGGCATCGTCGGTGGCGCGATCGGGGCGATCGTCGGTGCAAAACTAGCCGAAGATAATCATAAGCCAGCGGAAAACGGGACCCGTCCCGAACCTAGACCCCGAAAGCTGAAAAAACGGCAGTTTGCTGAACAAGCCGGCATGGAAACGGCACGGCGTTCTTTGGAAAACAAAATCGCTCAACTCAATGAGGCGATCGATGATGTGCGCCAACAACTGAGCCATGTTAACGGAACTGCTGTAGAGGAACCCGAGAGCGTTTCCACTGTGGTGGAAGAATCTTAATCCCATCCAGATGTTGCCACCACTAGGAAGGCAGTACAGTCGGGATTAAGAAACCGGGTTTTTTGAACAAATTTCTGGAAATTTGCAAGAAATGGAGGGAAAAACCCGGTTTCTGACCCCGTAAATGAGAAACCGAGGCAACAACCCGGTTTTGGGTCCCCTGGGGATAAATTGTTGTAGCGATCGCCCGGTTCGTTTCTGATTCGGAAACCCGACTCCATAAAGATTCGGCGATCGACTACACTAAAAACAAGGCTCAATCGAGCTTAGAATTCAGATAGTCCAAGTCAATCAATCATTATGAATCCCGCACTAGACTTAATTTTCAGTACCCTAGCTGCATTTTTTCAAATTTATTTCGTTCTGTTGATCATTCGGATTCTCTTAAGCTGGTTTCCCAATGTCAACTGGTACGATCCGCCGTTTTCCATTGTCAGTCAGCTCACGGATCCTTACCTGAATATTTTCCGTTCTTTTATTCCACCATTAGGGGGAATCGACTTATCCCCCATCTTGGCAATTTTTCTTTTGCAATTCATCGGGCAGTTCTTCAGCAGCTTATCGGGTCCAGCATTAGGGTTTTAATGCCCGGTATGCACCCATTCTCTGGGGAAATCTCAATTCCGGTTTACTCCGGATCACAAAAGCGGCGAGTCTGATTTCGCCGCTTTTTGTTGAGGGATAAGGGAAAGTCGGTAGAGATTCAGATTAATCCAGACTGGTTTCATAGAGTAACGGTTTGACCCGTCCGCTAAATCCCCGCGCCTTGAATTTTTCTAATTTGAACGGCGTGGGGAGATTCGCTGGAACAGAGATTCTGAACTCAAAATCGCTATTTCCTGGAGGGACAGACTGAATATTGCCGAGGCGGGTGCGATTGGGCATGATGTTGTTGTTATTGGCATCATAAATCACGCCAAATACATCAGCATCATAAACGGGTTTACCCGAGGTATTTTTAGCGGTTCCGCTAATGATAAAACAGTTAGCTGCACTCATATCGCCACTGGCGACGATGCCCTCGGAGAGTTCTTCTCCACAGTCTTTGTAGGCGATATTGGCAATTTGGATATCGGTCAGGGCTAAAGCGGGAGGAGTAAACCAGAACAAGGCGATCGCAATGGCGATGGCAAGAATTATCGTCCTCAACTGGAAGAAGCGCCCGGTTTTAGCCAGAGAAATTTGCACAGATTTAATCATCAGAACACCTCGGAATAGGGGATGGTTGGAATTAAACAAAATTCAAGATATAGCGGAATTTTCAAAAACCAAGAGAAGTAGGGTGGGCACTGCCCACCTACATTAAGGTGGGCAGTGCCCACCCTACAATTGCTCCAAAAATTGTACGCGAATAAACTAAGCTAAAACCTAGCTTACCGTGAAGCAGGGTCGGGGAAAATGCCCGATGTTGACGGCCTAAATCCTGGGGTTTGAGGGAGTTAATCCAGAGGGGTTATCCCCGCAAATGCTGAAGGAGTGCTTGCCTCATGATATCAACGGGGACCGGGCGATCGAGCCAAATTTGCAAGGCGGCTGCCCCTTGTTGGACTAACATTTCTGAGCCATCGATCGCCACTGCGCCCACTGCCTGCGCCTGTCGCAAAAATTCCGTGGGACTGGGGGTGTAGATTAGATCATAGGCGATCGCCCCTTGGGGGAGGGTGGCCAAAAGCTCGGGGGTCACTGGCGACTGTCCCACATTGGGCGACATTCCCACCGGGGTGGAGTTGACCAGTAATCCCGCTTCGGGTAGCAGTTGTGGCAGTTCTGACCCGTCATGGACCGAGAGATTGACCGGCCAAGGGGAATCCTGCCAACTGGTTTGGAAAGCCTGTAATTTGTCCAAATTGCGGCCTACCACAGAGATTTGGGCACAGCCTAACTGGGCTAAACCGGCGACTACCGCCCGGGCGGCACCCCCGCACCCTAAAATCACGGCGCGGGTTTGATGCCAGGGGCGATCGCAACTCTGCAACGGGGCCAGAAATCCTTCTACATCGGTATTTGTGCCTGCCCAACCCGTGGGAGTCCGCCAGACGGTATTGACCGCGCCGACTGCCTGAGCAACGGGAGAAATCTCCGATAACAGGGGAATAATGGCCTGTTTGTGAGGGATGGTAATGCTAAATCCGCGCACCCCGATGGCAGCGAAACCGGCAAGGGCGGTGGGTAAATCCGACGGGGCGACGGGCCAAGGCAGATAGACAAAATCTACTCCCATTGAGGCGATCGCCGCATTGTGCATCACCGGGGAAAGGGAATGCTTCACCGGATAGCCGATGACCCCGAGTAATTGAGTTGTTCCTGTAATAGTTGGCATGGGCTAAAAAAGCGGATCCAGAAATCTTTTCGTGAATACGGTTAGAGTAGGGTTCTAACTACTGTCCCGCCCCTTGATTTTATGTCACAATTTTGAATGAAACCGTAAAAAAAGGGCGATCGGATCAGGGTTCTGAAGGGCTGGAGATTTGTAAAACACTCAACATCAGGGAATTCTACCGAAACATTAGGGTTGTTCAGGTTAATCGGTGATTTGTACATAGGCAACCCTCTGCTGTCATACCCGCTTCCAGCCGTTGGCATTGATGGTGGAGGTTGGCAGCGCTATTTTGCTCTATTGGACTAGAATTTTATCATGAAAAGACTCACCTATATTAGTAAATTTTCCCGCCCCCTCTCCCGTAACGAGATTGAGGCGATCGGTCGCGTATCCAGTCAAAAAAATCAACAAGCAAATGTCACCGGAGTATTACTCTGTCTGGACGGGATATTTTTTCAAATTCTAGAAGGCGAAGCGGAGAAAATTGACCGAATTTATGACAAAATTCTGGTGGATGACCGTCATACGGATATTCTTTGCTTAAAATCTGAAATGCAAGTCCAGGAAAGAATGTTTCCCGAGTGGTCCATGCAAACGATTAATTTGAATGAAAATGCTGAGTTGTTAATTGGACCGATTAAGGTGTTATTGCAGACTCTCACGGACTCCCATCGCGTGTTGGAAAAATATACCCAACCCAGTATTTTTAAAATTATTAGTCAAGGCACTAATCCCCTCAGCATTCGACCCCAAGCGGTAGAAAAAATTGTATTTTTTAGTGATATCGTCTCGTTTTCTACCTTTGCTGAGAAACTTCCGGTGGAAGAGGTGGTTTTTTTAGTCAACAATTATTTTTCGATTTGCACCAAAATTATTACACAGCACGGAGGAGAGGTAACTAAATTTATTGGGGATTGCGTGATGGCTTATTTTGATGGGAACTGCGCTGATCTAGCCATCCAAGCGAGTTTAGATATTTTGACCGAACTGGAAATTTTACGAAATACTGCCCCGGAAGGGAGTCCGTTGCGGGTTCTCTACAGTGGGATTGGTTTAGCCAAAGGGAAAGTGATCGAGGGTAATATTGGTTCAGAGGTGAAGAGGGATTATACGATATTAGGGGATGCGGTGAATGTAGCGGCTCGCTTGGAAGCGTTAACGCGGCAGTTATCCCAAGCCTTAGTTTTTTCCGGTGAGGTCAAAAATAGTGCCACGAAAGCTTGGGATTTTATCTGGCTAGCAGATTCAGCCTTAAAGGGGAAATCAGAATCGATTGAGATTTATTCAATTGATAATGAAATGACGCGAAAATCCAGCGGTGGATTGGAAATTGCGCGGAATATTGGGCATTATTTAGAACGAGTGGCCGATCAGCAACCTAGTCAGATTTTTGGGGTGACCAGTTTGCCACTATAAGCAAGTCCCTGGATGGGGTGCATCTTGACTCAACCTCACCCTGACATCAGTTCGGAGAATATCGGCATATTGAAACAGTTAGATGCAGGAGGAGTTGCCTTCCTCGGTTGGGTTCCCAGGATGAGGGAACTCCAGGATCCGGTGAGGGGAATCTCTCCCTGGCGATCGCCGAGAACAAACATTCAGATCTATAAAATTTTGATAAACCTAATCCCGATTTTTTAAAAAACTTTATACTAGCTTTAAGTGAATCCGGGAACTCGTGTTTCAACGGGGTTCACATCCATCGGTGACCTAAATATTTCATCAGACTTAGTGAACTCTCTATCTCCTCAAAACACCGTGATTTTCACTCCATTTACCGATTGACATGAGCCAAAATTTATGTATCACTTGGTAGCATCTCTATTTTGCCTACAAACCGATCTGACCTTTCCGGTGGCCCTCTCCTCTTAGGAGAGGGAGAATGATCCAATTTTTTTATTGCTGGGGAGGGGAAATAAATGTCTTTCGCCCCCTTCCCTCAGAGGGAAGGGGGCTGGGGGGTTAGGTCTCTTTTCAAAATTGAGATGCTCCCTATCACTTGACCCTGAATTGGACATAAACGGCGTCTTCTGCCCGAATTTCCCACCTTCTTCGGGTTCCTGGAAATAACGCTGTAAAGCGCGTGGATCAACAAAACCCTTGACGAATTGCCTCAAAATACAGGTTGTCCAACCTCTTCCTTCCTGGAGTACACCTCAGTCCGCAACTCGAATTCCGACTCTTCCCCAAAGTCAGCACAAAGATAGAGTGACTGAATTAGAACATAGAGCAAACTAAAAAGCGAAGGATACTCCAAGAAAACCTCAGCCCTATGTCGGGTGGAGCTACCGGAATAGACTGTTGGAAATATATCCTGTTTCCTCGCGCTTCTGAGTCGATATGATATAGCCCGTCTAAATCATGCTGACATACAGATAGCGAGCAAGATGTTTGGGCATCACGCACAGGAGTAAGAGCGAACGCACTCCAAGGTTCTTGGGGTTGAATCGATTGTCAAATTCATTTAGGACTGCTATAGCGGTTCGGTGGACTAATGAGGTACTTTTTTGCATCCCCTCGGATGTTCTGGGCTGCCGACGGTTTGGGGCCGCCATCGCTGTACCTTATGGACATGAGAAAGGCTATATATCAATAGAACAAGAAACTCATTTTCTCGCTCTATTTTGTTCTCAAATCGGTGAAATTTTGTAAAAAACCTGGTTGATAACTGCGATTGTCCCCCTACCCGTGGGTCAAAAATTACGCTAAGTTCTACCTGGAAGATTCGACCCCAACCCCCCTAAATTCCACCGTTGTAGTTGAGAAATTGAGCAAAAATCATCCCTCCTATTCACTTATTTTGACGATTTTACCCGAGGTATTACCACGTGAAAAACATGAGTTTAATCCTGACATCTGCGGGTTTCGCTACCCTGGTGCTTTTGGGTGCAACCCCCTCCCCGGTACAAGCCTTTTCTTTAACCCAATCCAATCCCCTGAAAATTATGCCATTAGGGGATTCTAACACCCGAGGCCGGGGGGATGACCTGGCGGGATATCGAGATGACCTCTGGATGCTGCTGAATGACAGTGGATTCAATGTTGATTTTGTAGGAAGTGCCACCACAAATCCCCCCAACAGTTGGGATCAACCCTATGCATTCGATCGCGATCATCAGGGTCATGGTGGATATGCCATTAGTGGTGATACCTTCCCCGGTGCCAGTGATTTGACGTCTAATATCGATAACTGGCTCAATGCCGCCACTCCCGATGTTATCCTGTTGATGGCAGGAACCAATGACTTTATCTTTCAGAATACAACGGCCCAGGAAACAATTGATGAACTTGGTACATTAATTGATAAAATCTTCGCTTGGTCTTCCGATGTTAATTTATTGATTAGCTCGATCGCCCCGTTAGCCCCCAATCGAGGATTATCACAAGAGGCTGCTTTATACAATGAGATGATTCCGGGTCTGTTAGGCAGCGATCGCTATCAACAGCATAACCTATCCTTTGTAGATACCCGCCATTTGTTTACCCTAGAGGATCTCTATGATGGGGTGCACTTTACACCCCAGGGTTACTCCACTTTAGCCAATGCCTGGTTTGATGGGATTGTTTCCGCCTCTGATCTAGGTCAACCGCCTCAAGATCCGATCGCCGTTGAACCTCCCGGATCAGACGACTCAGTTTCTATCCCTGAACCGATTTCCGGATTGGGAGTCTTAGCATTCGGTTTAGTCGGTGCGCGATCGTTACGCAAACGCCGTCATGTTTCTCCCCTTTCTAGTCATTAATCTTCTTTCGAGGCGGGAAATTGGGGGGATTTTGTCACTTCAATTCCCCCTTGGGGGAAGGGGGAATTGAAGTGACACAACAGTCTAATTAAACGGGACAGCCTTCAATCTCTGGATCTTCATCAAAACTCATCAAACCAAGAGACTCTGGGTTTTCCTGGAGCATTTTCCCGAGTAAATATCCGGAAATTGACCAAGTTTGATACCGCCTTGCCTCCTTGCCAATTAAGCGACCATTTTTGCCGTCATAATATTCCGGCCATTCATCTTCAATTAGGCGATCGCCCGCAATGTTTAGGACTTTTTCCCCTAATTCCGGACATCCCACTTTATGAAAAGCTGCCACCAGAGGCCAGATTAACACCGGCCAACTTCCCCCATTATGATAAGACCACGGGGGATTTTTCGGGTCAGACCCGGTAACAATTTCCCATTCCAAATTTTCCACTGCCGGAAATGCTATTTTTATAGGCATTCGTCCCACCAAATCTGACCACCGTTCTTCAATCATGTAAATAATCCCCCGAGATTCTTCTTCCGATGACAGAGACCCCAAAATTGCCAATAAATTGCCCAAACTGAAAAAGCGAAAATCGATCCGACCCGGACCCAAATTTCCGGCTAAGTACCCCCCTCGGTCCGGTATCCATAAGGTCACCCAGTGAGGGATTGAACGGGGATAAATATTAAACTTATTCACCGCATCTTTTCCAAATTGCTCACTTTCAAACCGATGAATTGTGTTCAATCGCTTAAAGTCGAGCCAATAATATTCTCGGACATGGTATCGTAAAGACCCTAATCGGCTATTAATCGCTTGGAGATAGGAACTGCCATCTTCATTGTCGGACCGGATTAACTCCCGGGCCGATCGCAAGGCAATATAAAACAGGGATTGGATTTCCAACGGATGACCATACACCCCCATCCGTCGGTCAATCATAAATGAACCATCTGGAACTAACAGAGTCGGAAACATCTCAAAGCGAGACCGTAAACACAACTCCAAAATGAGTTTGATACCTTGTTGAAAGTCGGGTTGATGGGCGAAGGACATATCTCCGGTTTTCTTAACATAAGCCCGGAGTAAAAACAACCACCAAAAGCCCGAATCCACCGGAGGAACGCGCCCGATCGCATAGTTACCAAAATCCCCCAGTAATTCGTCTTGTCCATTTTCATGAATGACTTTATAACTGGCAGGCATCAAACCCGCACCGGGTTCAAAGCAGTCCATTCTTTTCTCATGTTTCTGCAAAGCTAAGGTATGAATCAGAAAATTTTTGACAATATCGGTTTTTCCTTCAATTAAAAATATCAAAGCCCCGGAAACAAAATCTCGGATAAAGCACTGATCGTAGTTGAGTGCATCTAACTCTGGATCATGGGCAGCTACGGTCCCTGCTGGTTTACCCTGATAATAGAAAATAGAATTCTCTAGGAGGGCGTGAGCATCGGCTGGATTAATTTCTTTTCTTTTCATGGATTTAATTGATTCAACAGCAAATAAGTCGCCGGGACAGGTGGATTGTCAACCTTGAAAATAGCCAATCCTCTGATCGCCGGTCGATAGTCGATAGACTCGGTATTCAAAAATAGAACCTGGAGAAGTTAGGCAAGTGCTGCCTTAACGCTCTACTATTTTACCAGGATTTGTTGGGTTTATCTTATCATAATTTTGTCGGTTTGTGTTAGATTTACAGCATTAAATATGAGGTGTAAATGTTGAGATGCGATCTACAAATTATGATTTCAACCAAATCTCTCCCTGGGGGATATTGTCAAAATGGGCGATCGCCTGTCCGAACCCAGGCTGAGGACTCTCCCCCTTAACCCGCAGAATATACTCTTGACAATCTGTAATACTTTATTTATTCTCCTGCCAAAACCTTCTGGAACCCATCCCCGGTAAAACGGTATGCTAAAACGAAATCAAAACAATGACTCGTCATTACACAGAACCTCATTTATCGTGTCGTCATGTCAATAGAACCGACCACAAGTGAAACGCTCATCCAGCAAAGCTTGGAGCGCTTTCTCCTTGTCCTGACCGTCTCCCTAAGTGTTGCTACGCTGCCGCAAATTTTTAGCTGGGTGCGACAAATTCCCTATACCCTGTTGTTAGTGATCGTCGGATTGGGTTTAGCCTTTGTCGATGTGCGCCTCGTCAACCTCTCCCCGGCGCTGATTCTGTCGATATTTTTGCCCCCGTTGTTATTTGAAGCCGCCTGGAATCTGCGGTGGAAAGACTTAAAACGAGATTTAGTCCCGGTGAGCTTGTATGCCATCATCGGAGTCCTGATTTCCGTTCTGGGGATTGCGATCGCCCTGAATCAGTTTGCCGCCATTCCCGTTGCCACCGCCTTGTTAATCGGCGCGAGTCTCTCCGCCACGGACCCAATTTCCGTCATTGCCCTATTTCGAGAACTTGGGGTGGAAAAACGCCTCTCCACCCTGATGGAAGGGGAAAGTTTATTCAATGACGGCGTAGCGGTGGTTGCCTTCAGCTTACTCGTGGGACTGGCATTAGGAACCAATCAATTTGAACTGCGCGGGACGATCGCCCAATTTGGTGCTTTTGTAGGCATTGGCATCGGCATCGGCAGCTTAATCGGATTTGGGATTTCCTACCTCACCCAACGCTTTGATTTACCCCTCGTCGAACAATCCTTAACCCTCGTCTCCGCCTACGGAACCTATTTAATCGTCGAGGAACTGGGTGGATCTGGGGTGATTGGCGTGGTAACCGTCGGGGTCATCTTGGGTAACTTTGGCTCACGAATTGGCATGAATCCACGCACTAGGCTGATTGTGACCGAGTTTTGGGAGTTTTTAGCCTTTTTTGTGAATTCCATTGTCTTTTTGTTGATTGGCGACCAAATCCAATTTGCATCCCTTGCCCGAAATTTAGATACGATCGCCATTACCCTGGGTGCAATGTTAGTCACCCGGGCGATCGCCATGTATGCCCTAAGTGCCTTGAGCAATGTCATGGTAAAATCTGACATCAATGTGCGGCAGCAAACCATCTTGTGGTGGGGAGGATTGCGCGGTTCCGTTGCCATCGCCCTAGCCTTGTCTGTCCCGATGATTTTAGAAGCCCGAGAGGAAATTATTGCCACCGTATTTGGGGTGGTTTTATTTACCTTACTGGTTCAGGGATTAACCACCAAACCCCTGCTTAAAGTCCTCAATTTGTTGGTAGATCAAAGCATCCGCCAGAACTATTTAGAGGCGATCGCCCGTCGCGCCGCACTCCAGCGAGTCCTCAACCACTTAAAAGAAGGACAAGACGGACCGGATATTGATTGGGAGTTTCGGCGCTATCAAACTGCCTTGGTCGAAGGACAAGTCAAGGAAATTCAAAATAACATTAACCAAATGCGAAGTAAAGAACCCGAACTCCAGGATTTTGCCCGGGAACAATTCAAGGAAGAACTCCTGGCGATCGAAGCCGATACTTATGCCGAATTCGTGCGATCAGGTCGCCTCAATCGAGATTTAGCCCCCTTCTTACAAGATGTGCTCACAGGAGGAGATTGAAGACAACCCTTACAAGAGTAGGGGGGGATTTACCTCACATTTAAGTGAACGAACGGTCCCCGGACCTGTGTCTTGGTCCGGGTTAGGGTGGGGTCCTCCTTGAAGCGCTACATTTAAGTGAACGAACGGTCCCCGGACCTGTGTCTTGGTCCGGGTTAGGGTGGGGTCCTCCTTGAAGCACTACATTTAAGTGAACGAACGGTCCCCGGACCTGTGTCTTGGTCCGGGTTAGGGTGGGGTCCTCTTGACGTGGCCTAAGCCACGTCACGAAGAATGGGTGGGTGGAGAGTTCTCGTGACGAGGCGTAAGCCAAGTCACGAAGCAAGAGGTTGAACCAGCCTCCATACAGGCGCTTAAACCGTTAAGAGTGCGTGACGTGGCGATCGCCACGTCACGAGGAACCCCACCCTAACCCGGACCAAGACACAGGTCCGGGGACCCGTTCACTTAGGGTATTCCAACAAATAAATCGTCCACATCCGATGATTAAGGACCTAATACCAAATCCGATTGGTAAAAGTCGGTTTTCGCTTTTAGCCCGCGCAGGCGGGCTTCGTCCGTATAGCCCCAGGCTTGAGCCTGCGGGTTTTAACA
>JAABSJ010000135.1 GCA_011390515.1 Oscillatoria sp. | reverse complement strand
CAGGGGAGTACGACTGAAGTCGTTACTACGAACAGGGGAGTACGACTGAAGTCGTTACTACGAACAGGGGAGTACGACTGAAGTCGTTACTACGAACAGGGGAGTACGACTGAAGTCGTTACTACGAACAGCCTTCCCCATCCTCCAATGACCAATGACCAATGACCAATGACCAATGACCCTCAAGCTTTACCCTTCCGAAGACCCTCCCAAACAGCCGATCGCCTCTAGTAACCCTCGCGCTTTATTCAGGGTTTCTTGATATTCACTCTGAGGCACCGAATCCGCCACTAGACCCGCACCGGCTTGGACAGAAACCGTATGTTTGCCATTGCCATTGCTGCGGACCACCATAGTTCTGATGGCGATCGCACTATTCAACTGACCCTCAAAATCGTAATACCCATACACCCCCGAATAAGGACCCCGGCGACAGCCTTCCAACTCATGAACAATCTGCATCGCCCGAATCTTCGGTGCCCCACTGACAGTTCCTGCCGGGAAACAGGCTTTTAATAAATCCCAGGCTGTTTTTTCCGGGTCCAATTCCCCCCGGACATTACTGACAATATGCATCACATGGGAATAGCGCTCAATCACCATTAATTCATCCACCCGGACGCTTCCCTTGACACAAACTCGCCCGAGGTCATTGCGACCCAAATCCACTAACATGACGTGCTCAGCGACTTCTTTCGGGTCGTTGAGTAAATCTTTGGCTAAGGCGGCATCTTCTTGGGGAGTTTGTCCGCGCAATCGGGTTCCGGCGATCGGGCGCACCGTGGCTAACCGGGACCCTTCTGGAGTCAGTTCCGCCTTGACCATCACTTCCGGACTGGACCCGATAATTTGCCAGTCATCGAAATTGAAATAAGCCATATAAGGCGAGGGATTAATCAGGCGCAGGGACCGATAGAGGGAAAACGGATCGCCCTCATATTCCGCTGAGAGGCGCTGAGAAATCACAACCTGAAAGATATCCCCCGCTTTAATGTAGTCCTTTGCCTTTAAAACATTTTGGCAGTATGTTTCCGGGGAAGTATTGCTGGTATAGTGCAACGCTTTCCGTTGGCTGGCATCTGAGGGTCTGGAGGGTGGGGTCCATTCCAATAGGGTATCTTTTGTTAACAGGGGTTCCTGGAGTTGTTTGACTAAACCCCGCACGCGATCGCAGGCTTGATCATAAGCCGATCGCGGATCCAAAGTTCGCAAATCTGCGTAGGCGATCGCCCAAATCTTCCGCTTCACTTGGTCAAACACCAGCAAACTATCCGCCTGCATCCACAATCCATCGGGCACATCGGTTTCTCCCGCAGGATGGATCGGCACCCGGGGTTCCATCCACCGAATCAATTCATATCCCCAAAACCCAAATAAACCCCCCACTCCCGGAGGCAATTCGGGTAATTTCACGGGTTGAATCAACTTCAGGCAGTTTTCCAATGCCTCAAACGGGTCCCCCTCAAATACATCCACCACTCCCGTGCGATGTTTTTGAATGGTTTGGTTATCTCGCGCTTCCAAAATCCACAAAGGGTCACAGCCGAGAAAACTATACCGGGCCAGGTTTTCGCCCCCTTCGACCGATTCCAACAAAAAGCTATAGGGTTGTCCTGCACAGACTTTGTACCACGCTGAGACAGGGGTATCCAGATCCGCCACCCATTCTTGGTAGACGGGGACAAAATTACCTTGTTTGGCGAGTTCAGTAAATTGAGAAAAATCTGGAAAAATCATAAGGTCTTGATGTTGCCGGAGGATGGGGGAGATGGGGGAGGATAGGGGAGATGGGGTTCATGTTCGTAGTAACGACTTCAGTCGTTATCCCGTGTCATGGCGGATGCCATGACACGCACTATGACAGGGTTAATCGTCGGTTTGGGGACTGGATGCTTTGCCTCCAAAGGGGCGTGACTTTGCTTATGCCAAGTCACGCGGTAACGACTGAAGTCGTTACTACAAACATCTCCTCCCCATCTGCTCTTTTTTATGTTCCCAAAACAATGGCTAACTGCTCATTGCCAAAAAACTTTGAGCAATTAGCAATTAGCCATTGAGATTTCAGATTAAAAAACGTTACACAAACATTGCGGGCGATCGCAAGTCGGGTTCCCTCAAATGTTAGGGGACCCTGACTCGGAACTCACGGCACGAGGCTCGTTTTGCCTGGGCGATCGCCAAAAAATCCTTGGGACTTAAGGATCGTAAGGCTTCTTACCGCTGAACTTGATTTTCGCAGGTTGGGGGTTGTCACCAATCTTGCGATCAATCTTGCCGTAGTAGGGACGACCTTCGTTCACTTTTTCAGGGAAGACACCATCTTTGGGATGGAGATACTCGGTTTCACCATTGGGATAAACCCGGTAAATCTTATAGTCTTCAATTTTGGGCTTGAACTTGGTCCGGAACTGGGTCCCCAATGCGAGGCAGTGCTCTTTGCGAGGCAGGTAGAGGAGGTTTTCCCCTGCGTTCATCACCGCTGCGCCACCGCTGGGCATTTCAAAGACTTGTTCTTTGGAAGAGGTCCATGTGATAGCGTATTTTTCTTCCACTAGCGCTTTACTGAGTAAACCGCCGGTGCTGCCCCCAAATTTTGGGGCTTGTCCTGTCAAGGTTTCTGCCATATCTTACTCCGGATATTTTGAAACAATTTTTAGGGCATCGTACCACTGACATCGCATACTGCTACAGATTTCGTAAGGATCTGTAACAGTTCTTTAGATTTGGGTCGTTTTGTGTTGGTTATTGGTGTTCTGATCGTACAGAATTTGTCCGGGGTCCAATGTTCGTAGTAACGACTTCAGTCGTTACCGCGTGACTTGGCTCTCGCCAAGTCACGCCCCTTTGTAGGCAAAGCACCCAGTTCCCAAACAGGGGCTTAAGGCGCTGAGGGAGCCTGTCATGGCATCCGCCATGACAGGCGGTAACGACTAAAGTCGTTACTACAAACATAGAGCCGATCTCCCCAGTCATGTTGGCGAGTCTTTGTGAACCCACCATTTGTCCGGGGTCCAATGTTCGTAGTAACGACTTCAGTCGTTACCGAGTGACTTGGCGAGAGCCAAGTCACGCCCCTTTGCAGGCAAACCATCCAGTCCCCAAACAGGCGCTTAAGCCCTAGCCCTGTCAAGGTGATAAATTTAATGACGAAAAATCGTTATTTCCTGTAGGGGCGCTTCGAGAAGCGCCTGTCCAAGAGATAAATTTGATGATGAAAAATCGTTATTTCCTGTCGGAGTAAATGCTTGCGCCCCTGGGGCGCAAGCATTTACTCCGACAAATCAATACACCATGACAGGGCTACCGCTTAAGCCCAAAAGGTTGCCTGTCATGGCATCCGCCATGACAGGCGGTAACGACTGAAGTCGTTACTACGAACAGGAAAAGCATTCTCCCTTACTACCGAATCGGTGTGCGGCGATTGCGGGAACTGCCGGAGGACCGATCGCCTTTTGATGATTTACTTTTACTCCGGGGATTGGGGGTAACTTCCGAGGTGCTGTCTGCGGCGATGGGAATAGTGAAATAAAACTGACTGCCGCAATCTTTCCCCCCGGATTTAGCCCAAATCTGCCCCCCCCAGCCGGTGACGATTTGGCGACAGATGGCTAATCCTAGGCCGGTGCCTCCGGTGGAACGACGTAATGCTCCTTCTTCTTGGTAAAAGCGATCGAAGACGGTTTCGAGGCGATCGCTGCTAATCCCTCGTCCTGTATCCGCCACTTTCACCTCCAGTTCCCGATCGCCTCGGGGTTGGGCCACAATGGTCACTGTTCCCCCGGAAGGCGTAAATTTACAAGCATTATCAATCAGTTTCGAGAGCACCTCCACCAACCACTCCCCATCGGCACGCACCAAGGGCAAATCCTCGGGCACTTCCAGGGTCAAGGTGGGTAAACCTCCCGCTTCAGTGTTAGCCCGGGTGTGAACGCTACTGATGGCTAAGGACAGGCATTCGTGCAAGGGGAGGGCTTCGGTGTTCCATTCCACTCGTCCGCTTTCGAGGCGCGAGAGGGTCAAGAAATCCTGCACCAGGGTCCGCATTCTTTCCGCATCGTCTAGGGCGGTACTGAGCATGACTTGGCGCAGTTCCGGGGGCATATCGGGGTCGGAGGCGAGACTTTCTAGGCAGACTTGAATGGTGGACAGGGGGGTGCGGAGTTCATGTCCGGTAATGGCAATCAGGTTGCTGCGGGTGCGATCGAGGGCGGCGAGTTGTTCGTTTAAGTCTTCTAAGTTGGCGTAGGCTTCTGCTTGCAGGGTGGCGACTCCAACTTGGGTGGCGATCGCCTCCACCATTGCCAGTTCCTCTGCATCCCACTCTCTTTCCTCACAGCCACAGTGGTGCAGTTCAACCATTCCCACCAGTTGATTCTGATAGAACACGGGCACCATTAACCAGGACCCAATCTCCCACTCCTGGACTAGGCTCATCAACCGTTTAGAGCCGGTAATCCGGGGATCGGTGCTGATGTTTTCGACGGCGACTCGTTCTCCAGAGGCGACGACTTCCTGAAATAGGGGATTCTCCTGCAAGGGCCACACTTCTCCGGTGAGGGACTTGACCGATCGCCCTAAAAATTCATAAGCGATCGCCGCTTCTTGATCCGTGGCTTTGCAGCGATAAATTAAACACCGACAAACGTCCAACGCTCCGCCCAGTTCTCGCACGGCCACTTGGAAAATATCTGCCGGATTCAAGGATTGCCGAATGGCGGTGGTAATGGAGTTGACTAACCGTTCCCGACGCTCCTGCGCGGCGATCGAGCGATAGGTTTTAACTAATTTATGTTGACCCGCCTGGAGGTACGTCACCAACCGTTGCACAAAGGGTCCTGGGTCAACATCCTGGAATCTGGCTGCTGCTTCTAGCGCTTTGTCGGTTTCGTTCAATTGATAGGTGGCGATCGCCTGTTGGATCTTCGCCTCCAAATCCGGTCGATACACCCGCACTCGCTCTAACAATAACCGCGCCACGGTACTGGAAACCTGCCGGTCAAAGGTCCAAATCCCCTCAAACCGTCTCGATTGATCCATCGAGGGGAGATCCGATGGATTCACCGGGGCTACCTCTTTTTCCCGACAAACCAGACAAGTAGAATAGTTCGGCGCGAGCACCACCAAGTGCCACTCTTTCGCTAACCCATCATCCGGTTCAAAGGCGATCGCCTCCTGGATCTGTGAACTATTTTGAAATTCCGTTTCCGGTGCCGCCAGGACATACACTTGATCCGTCTTGTTGCCGATCCGGCGATATCGGTGTGCCTCCTGACGATAAAATCGCTCCCGTTGAAAGCAGGCAATCACCAACGCGCGATCGGTCCCCGCCAGGACTTGATCTTCCATCGCATGGGACAGTGCGGTTAAAGAAGACTTGAAATAAATTTGAGTTCTCAGCAGGGGCAAGGCGTGCAGCAACTCTTCCAGCACCGAAGTAGGAATGATCATTTATTTTGTCTTTATTTCCAGTGTAGGCAACAACGATTTGTAATCTGCACGGCAATGTTCAGGCGGTCCCGGTATTGCCGAAACTATAATGTTCTCCCTCTAACAACGTTATCGCACCATGAGCCGACTACCGCCAAACTGCTGCGAGATTCCCCGAAAAACCCGATGTATTTCAGGTTGTTGATTGAAAATTAAGAATTCATTTCCCTAAAATTAGGTATAAATTCTTATTGACGTTCTTTTGTTAACCCCGAGTTGAACCCCAAAAACTAGCCTAAGCCTTTAACAAAATCAACAGCATTTATTTAATCTTCTCTAGGCTTGTAGTAACGACTTCATACGGAATGCGGTTGGAATCGGTCTTTAAAAACAAGTTGAGCAATTGTAGGGTGGGCATTGCCCACCCTACCATTTTTAATGCTTTTATCAACCGGATTTAGTATCAGTCGTTTCTTATCTTCAATAGCCCCAAATCCTTAGAAAATTCTTAGTTTGTAGTAACGACTTCAGTCGTTTCTTATCTTCAATAGCCCCAAATCCTTAGAAAATTCTTCAAAAAAGGAGTGGGAGCATCTTGCTCCCTATCATTTCCACTAGGGAGCAAGATGCTCCCACTCCTTACTTTGAGACTGGCGATATAATATTGGCCATACAAGTTCAAGGGTTAATCTTAACTAAAAATTAAACCTATTTAATATTGAATCAATCCATTAAAAACGAAATCAAAAAACGTAAAGTTATCAACCAATCCAGACTCAGGGATGATTTGAGGGAACGTCCGAAATTGAGCGCCCTAACCCTAAAACCGATCGCCAATGGATCATCAACTGCAAACGCTCCGGATTGGATCAGAGCAATCCAATCCTTACTCTAAATTGCAGCTAATTTTTCGCCGGGGATGAGGGTGGCGGCGGAATTTTTCCATCATTATTGGCTCCTTCAACAGCTTTTTCAATAATAAATGCGGCCAAGTTAGCCACAGGCCGTCCTTGACTGTCAGCCCACCGTTCGAGGGCATCATAGACGGCATCGGGAAGGGTTACATGGACTCGTTTACTCACGGTTTTGTCTCGATGTCAACAGTTTCATGATACATCGTTGGAGCTACAATGGACATTAACTTGACAAATAGGGAACCAATCTGTTTCGGTGAGGTACCCTATTGTGATAAACTAGCCACTAAGGAAAAACCGCGCCCTGTCTTGCCGGACAGAACGCGGGGAAATGTTTAAGCCTAACCGCTTATTCAAGCCACGGATAGGGGATCAAAATCATTTGGAACTCTCAGGTCTAACGACACTGAGGTTCTTAACGAACAAGGACCCTTCTCGTAAGCACAAGAACAATCCAGAACAGTTAAAGACAATCTAAGGACAATCCAGAACAGTTAAGGACAATCTAAGGACAATCCAGAACCGTTAAGGACTATTAAACTTAAACTCTTAAACTATTAAGGACAATTAAGGACAATTATGGCACAGACGACGGAAGGTATCAACCCATCTCCCCTAGATTATGGAAATTTACCCGCCAATGTAGTATCCGAGGCGGAGGCGGTGGTGTCCCGGATCCGCGATCGCATCAAAACCGGGACGATTCAGCAGATTGAGAACGGGTGCGACTTGCTGGCAACGAGACAACGGTTGGGAAAAGACCTGTTTCGAGTCTGGGTCGATCGCTATTTTGACGGGTCGGACTATCTGGCTAAAAATTTAATCAAGGTAGCTCAACTGGTGCAGCGGATTCCCCACCGGATTGACCAGATGGCGGGATGGAGTATTTCCGCATTAGCGGCCCTCAGTGGGGGGTCCGATCGCCTCGCGGAAAAAATCTTAACCTCCGGCGATCGCCCCAGTGCCACCATGATTAGACAACGGATCCGCACGGAACGCACCGGCAAACCGGCGATCGCCCGCAAACCGGCCCCTCGCAAGTTTACCCAAGAAGAGGTAGACCGAAAAATCGCCGAGGCGATCGCCCAAAAGGACCAAGAACTGGCCACCTTAAGAATTCAGTTAGAACAAGAACTCCAGGACCGAGTACAAGCAGAATTTCGCAAGGCGCGGGATGCCGGATTGCTGGAGGCGAAAACCGAAGTCGCTGCAGCGCAGGAAATGCGGGAAGAACTCCTGGCTAAAAATGCCGAACTCGCCGCCGAATTGCAACAAAAACAGGCAGAACTAGACGGGATTGCTGAGTTGCATCAGCAGAATCAACTCAAGGATGAACGAATTGCGGATTTAGAGGCAGCGTTGGAACAGTCTAAACAAGAAAGCTGGGAAAACACCTTTAATGAGGAAGCCGCCAAGGTGGTGAATGCGGACTTAGAAAAAGCCTATCAGCCTTTGGTGGAAAAGTTGGACCGGATGACTCAAAAGGTGGCCCAGCAAGAGGAGGAACTCCAGCGCTATCGTCAAGGGGAAACCGAATTGCCGGCAGAAGAACCGGAAGAGGATCCGGAAACCTGGGCGATCGCCTCGGACTTTGGTCAGTTGGCAGAAACCCTAGATTTGCCAGGATGGAGTGGTCGAGGTTATCGCGCTTCCGATGGGATGCTTTACACCAATTTAGTCTCGGCGATTTCTCATTTTATTCAGGATTTTCAAGGGGATTCCTCCTCTCATTCTCGCCATTTCTAAGGGGGCTTAAGGGAATTTTGCAAGAGGTCTATTACCTCTACATCTGTAGGGGGGATTCGAGAATCGCCTGTAATAGAATGGGAAAATCTTTCTCTACATCTGTAGGGGCGATTCGAGAATCGCCTGTAATACGGAATCCGGTTGTGATAGGTCTATAAAAACCCGCACCCTGAAGGGTGGGGCTACACATACGAAGCCCGCCTGCGCGGGCTAAAGAGAAAATCGACTTTTAACAACCGGATTTGGTATAATAGAGTGGGAACATCTTTCTCTACATCTGTAGGGGCGATTCGAGAATCCCCTGTAATAGAGTGGGAAAATCTTTCTCTACATCTGTAGGGGCGATTCGAGAATCGCCTGTAATAAAGTGGGAGCATCTTTCTCTACATCTGTAGGGGCGATTCGAGAATCGCCTGTAATAGAATGGGAAAATCTTTCTCTAAATCTGTAGAAGCGATTCGAGAATCGCCTGTAATAGAATGGGAAAATCTTTCTCTAAATCTGTAGAAGCGATTCGAGAATCGCCTGTAATAGGGTGGGAGCATCTTTCTCGACTTGAGTAGTAGGGAGCAAGATGCTCCCACTCCTCAATTTTAGGGTCCGACTGCTGGAAGACGCTCTACTATCGCCCCTCTTAAACAGCAGTGGCATCGGCTAATCGTTGCAGAGAGAGGGTTGCTGCTTCAGAAACTTGGAAATGACTATCTTTTGCCAAGTATTTGAGGGCGGATATGCTTTTTTCACTGGGGAGATGTCCCAGGGCTTCGGCGAGACGCTGACGCACTAGCCAATCCTTGGATTGGACGAAACGTAAGAGGCGATCGACGGCTTCAATGCATTTAATTTCCCCAAGGGCGGCGATCGCCGCTTGTTGCAAGACGATTTCATCGCTATCCAAGGCACTGATTAACACATCCTGAGCCCGCAGGTCCTTGAGATTTCCCAGGGAGACTGCTGCACTAAAGCGAACCAGCCAATCGGTATCTTCATAGAATGCGCGCACCAGGGGTTCCAAGGCTCTTTCGTCTTCGAGATATCCCAGGGCCCCGGCTGCACCGGCACGAATGCTGTAATCCGGTTCGCCTTCGAGGATTTTGACCAGAATCGGAAAGGATTGGGCGGTGGCTTTAATGCCTAGGGCAAAGACGGCCATCGATCGCACTTGGAGGTTCTCATCATTGAGGAGTTTTTCGATAAAGGGGAAGGCATCCGCAGCCGGGACGTTCCGCAAGGAAGCCAAGCCAACCATGCGATCGCCGGAATTCTCACTGTCCAGCTTGACGGCTATTTCTTCTAAACTTAATAGGGACATAGATTCAGAAAATTTACATAACTTTACATTCACTTTTTTATTATAGAGCGAGGACCGCAGGAACGGGAGAAAATCGGCCCTCTTCAGGGAGGGATATCCGAACCGGCGATCGTCAGATCATGGTTTATTCGGCATCCTTGACAGAAGCCTTGTGCTTCCGTTCATAAAGCTGCAACAAAATCGTCGAATGAACTTCCCGAGAAAGGGGATAAAAATAAACCAAAATTAAACCCCCGATTAAAAACAGGGTCGGCAGAGGCCCAATCACCATCCGAATCGCAAACAAAGCCGAATCGGGTTGTTCGGGAATCGTGGTACTTCCAGCGGATGCTAGGAAACCCGACCATTTGAGAGTTTGACCTACGAAGAAAATTCCCAAACCTAAGCCGAGCTTTTGTAAAAAGACCATACAAGAGTAGAAGATTCCTTCCCGACGTTGCCCAGTATTTAATTCATCTAAATCAATCACATCGGTGAGCATAGACCAAGGCACGAGATAAGCCGTTGCCACGCCGACACCGGCTAAAACGGCGAGGAAAAACATCAAATCTGTGCGATCGCGAGGTAAAAAGAATAATCCAACTTGAGCAATAATCCAAAAACCCATACCCATAAAATAAATGGCTTTCCTCCCCACTGAGCGGCTAATCGCGCTCCAGACAAATAACATAATCATCGCCACAATCTGCACAATTAAGGCGACTTCAAAAAATGAATCTCGCCGCATCCAACTTACGACAAAATAGGGAATAACTGCTGTAGTTAATTGCAGCGCTAACCAAGAAAACAGATAAATCCCAATCACAAACTGAAACGGACGATTGCTCAGGGCAATTTTGAACTGAGAAATTAGGGATAAACTGGTGGGGTCTGATGGGGTTTGATACCGTTCCTGGACTCCGAAGATACACCAATAGAGGGAAAGCATGGAAAGAAGTGCACAAATGCCGCCTAGGGTGACATACCTCTGGTTCTCGTCAGGAATTAGTTGAGTCAAGACTACACCCAATATGAGAGCTAAGATACTCCCACCAATGGAGAAGGCAAACCGAAAGCTGTTGAGACTGGTGCGCTCATCGTAGTCCTGAGTGAGTTCGGGGGTAAGGGCTGTATAAGGGAGATTGACTGCGGTGTAAGCGGTTTGGAAAAAGATACTCACCAGGACGTAATAGGCGAACCTCGCCCAGTAATTTACGTCAGGGTCGGCGCTGAAGTGAGGGACTAACCAATAGAGGAAAAAAGACAGCCCAAAGGGCAAGGAGCCAAAGAGCATCCACGATCGCCTGCGTCCCCAGCGAGATCGGGTGCGATCGCTCAACATCCCAATCACTGGGTCATTAATGGCATCCCACACCTTGCCAATCATCAGGACTGTTGCTGCCAATCCGGTGTCTAAACCCGCCACCTCAGTTAAAAAAAACAGGAGGGTAAACGAGATTAAAATTGTGGTGATCCCAGCCCCCATATCTCCAGCACCATAAGCCAATTTTGTGGATAACCTGAGTTTTTCGTGCTGGGAAGTGTCGGAAACTGGAGCAGAAGGGGACGAGTGATTCATGGACTTTGTTTTTTCCGGGGAATACAGTTTAGCAGGATTCCTGCCATTGCTGGAGGAGGACAATAAGCGCCCGTGACCCTACAAATTTCAGGAGCGCTTTTCTGTATTGTGGCATACGATACAACCCGTAAATTCTATGCTATCGTTGTCTATTACCTCTGTTCCTGCTTCCTGTTGCTACTGTTGGAAAAATTGCCCCCATGCGTGACCTTTATATCGGTTGGGCCGAGTACCACCAAAAAATAGAGCAGCTTGCGGTCCAAATTTATCAGTCCAATTGGCATTTTGACCAGATCGTTTGCATTGCCAAAGGCGGACTGCGGGTGGGAGATATCCTCGCCCGGATTTACGATCGCCCGTTAGGGATTTTATCTACAGCCTCTTATGGGGGTGCAGACGGCCAACACCGAGGGGCCTTGAAGATTGCCCGCCACTTAACGGCGATCGGCGAGACCCTCGGCCCTCATGTCTTATTAGTAGATGACCTGGTAGATACGGGAATTTCCCTCCAGGAAACCCAACATTGGCTGAATTCCCATTATGAAAATCAAATCCAGGAGATTCGCACCGCAGTCCTCTGGTATAAAGCTTGTTCGGATATTCAACCGGATTATTATGTCGATCACCTGACGGATAATCCCTGGATTCATCAACCGTTTGAAGGGTATGAACAACTCACCCCGGAGCAACTGGCTCAGAGCTATCAAACGATCGCAAGTTAATCCAGAATCACGAATTTAGGGCGAAAATTGTCTGTGAAATTGGGCGGGTCTAGGGCTTAGAAATGACCTCCATGTAGGGTCGATTCGGGAATCGACTTTAGATTAGACCTCTTGCAAAATAACGGATTGATCCCCCCAACCCCCCTTAAGATCCCCCTCCCGTCCCCCTTAAGAAGGGGGAGGCCAGAGGAATAAATGTTTATTTCCCGGGGGCTTAAGAGATTTATGCAACAGGTCTATAATTGCGAATTCCCCTTAAATTGAGGGAGGTTTGGAGAGCGCTTAAACCGTGGGAATGCCAAACATTAAGACCCAAATCGGTAGGGTGACTAATAAGCAAACAGAACCGAGTCCCAGGGCAGTTACGGCTAAATCGCGATCGAGATTGTAGGTTTCTGCTAGGACTAGGGTAGCAAAGGCTGGAGGCATGGCCATTTGTAAGACCAGAATCAGCAATGCAGGGCGATCGAGTCCCCAGAAGGACAGGATAATGCCGAGGAACAAGGGTACAATTAGCATTTTAATCACGAGACTAACCGAGGCGGGTTTGAGACTACGCCAGGAGTGTAATTGGCTCAGTCTCATGCCACAGAGAATCAGGGATAAGGCGATCGCACTCCAAGCAAACCGTTGTAAACTGTTTTCCAATAGGGGGGGTAGGGGAATATCACGCACCAATAACCCAAACCCTAAACTCCATAGGGTGGGATTGTAGACGATGGCATGAACAAACTGTTTGTAACTTTTCGACCCCTCTCCATATCGAGCGGCTAATATGGCACCCAAACCATAAGCGCCGACGACGGTCCCCAACAAATCGTAAAATAGCGCCCAGGCAAAATATTGTTCTCCCACTAATGCCAAGGCGACGGGATAGCCAATAAAGCCAGTATTACCGACCATAGTCGAGAGGACAAAACTGCCTTGGGTGGGGGGGTTGGACCATTGGGATAATGGCTCCGCCTCTAGGGAAGCAGAACCGCGATTGGTTTTACTCCTGATCCAGAGCCAGCTAAGTCCCACTCCCAGTAGAATCGCCACCCAGGCGATCGCCGGTGCTAACCAGATTGACCCCGACAAATCCGAGCGGCGCACGAACGCAATCACCCCGATCGGAACACCAATCCAAAACAGAAATTTGCCGATATAAAGCGGGATTTTCGGAGGCAGCAGCCGACCGAGAATAAATCCCAATAACGCTAATCCCCCAAGTTGGAGGTACAGTTTTAGGAGTTGACTTCCCAGAACGAGCATAATAATTTAAGGGAGGATTGGTTTTCATTGAGTTGGGGGGTTATTCCCTCATTCAAACGAGTTTTTTAACTGCGTCTCAATGGGCAGGATAACGGTGCCGTAGCACGTTCCAATTCAAACGCCGGACCGACGGACTCTCAACGGTGAAACCAAGAGCCAATCATGCAGCCATTTAGAATTCATCTTGCCATAGAACCAAAGGGGGCGTCCGTAGCACTTGACGCTAAACGGGGGATTTTTGTCATGGGTCAGTGGTCATTGGTCATTGGTCCCTGGTCAGTGGTCATTGGTCCTTGGTCCCTGGTCCTTGGTCACTGGTCCTTGGTCACTGGTCCTTGGTCACTGGTCATTGGTCCCTAGTCATTGGTCCCTAGTCATTGGTCCCTAGTCACTGGTCCCTTGACAAATGACAAATGACAAACAACAAATGACAAATGACAAATGACAAACAACAAATGACAAATGACAAACAACAAATGACCCTTTGTTGGTCCCGATCTCTACGGATTGGGTAGAATGCTTTTTTAGACCTGTAGGGGATTAGGGAAGCTTAACCGACGCAGGAGGAGGATCCGTCCACTGCTCTGTCACCGCTTTCGCAGCCCTTGAGTATCATAGGTTAGGGAATCCGAGTCAATCTGTTAGGAGTCGAGTCATTGAATAAGGCAACTGTGTCGGGAAAAGCGTCGAAAACCTCGACATTTATGGGGGAGGATATTCCTCAAGCGGTTAGAGATACCTCCGAGAAGGGCTCTAAGGTTCAGGGGTCCAAATCGGTCAAATGGATTGTAATTGCCGTGATTGCCGGGACAGTCGCCCTCGTCGCCGGGGTCCTGGTGGCATGGCAGGGGGAAATGCTGGCACTCCTGAATACCTCAGAGGTGGCTCAAACTGAGCAAACTGATGCCCAGGACCCTGATGTCCCTGCGGACCCAAACCCCACGATAACCGAGACATTACTGGGTCACTTACCCTATCAAGAAGCCCCTCCCGAAGACCTTCAGCCGATTTCCAGTGATGGGCGGATCCAGTTGCGTCAAGCTGCCGCTAGAGCGTTTTTGGACATGAAAGAGGCGGCCCGATCGCAAGGAGTCTATCTGGTGCCAATTTCTGGATTTCGCACCGAGGAAGACCAGAAATATCTATTTTTTGAGGTGAAAGCGCAACGGGGACAGGTGGCAATGGAACGCGCCGAAGTCAGCGCCCCTCCAGGGTATAGCGAACATCATACCGGCTATGCGGTGGATATTGGGGATGTCAATCTTCCGGCAACGGATTTGAGTCCGCGCTTTGAAAATACCCCCGCCTTCCAATGGATGGAAGAGAATGCGGCCTATTATAGTTTTGAGTTATCCTTTCCGAAAGGAAATACTCAAGGGGTGAGTTATGAACCCTGGCATTGGAGATTTGTCGGCGATCGCCACAGTCTGGAAACCTTCTATAAAGCCCGAACCCAGGAAGTCCAAGAGACTCAACCCTAACAGGATATTCTATTGCCTTCATGCTCCTCACCTGTTGCTCCTCCCCATCCCGAACCCTAAATTATGAGTCAAACTGCGCTGAATCTGGTGGCGATTTCTGTTTTTTTGATGACCCTTTCCGTATTGCTCGGACCTATCCTAGAGTTATCTCCCGTGATTGGGGCGATCGCCACCGCCAGTCTATTAGGATTTTTTACCCTAGATACTCTCGGTTGGCAAGGCAAAGGTGCAAACCTAATCGTTGATGTTTTTGCCGGAATGTCCGAAGATCATCGATCGCGGGTTGTGCGTCATGAAGCCGGACATTTTTTAGTCGCCTACTTATTAGAAATTCCCATCACCAGCTATGCCTTAAATGCCTGGGAAGCCTTCAAACAAGGCCAATCCGCTGGCGGCGGCGTGCAATTTGACGATCAAGAACTCCTCACCGAACTCCAACAAGGCAGCCTTTCGGCCCAATTATTTGACCGTTATTGCATCGTCTGGATGGCAGGAATTGCCGCTGAAACCTTAACGTATGAGCGAGCCGAAGGCGGTGCAGAAGATAGAACAAAATTAAAAGCAATTTTGGCCCAAAATCGCAAATCTCCCACGGATGCTCAACTCAAAGAAAGATGGGCCATTTTGCAAGCCAAAACCCTAATAGAATCCCATTTAGATGCCTATCAAGCCTTAGTCACCGCAATGGAACAGCGACTAGCCGTGACTGAATGTTATCAAATTTTAGGCAGTCAGATTCCCCTCAATTAGAATCAAATGAACTCATTTAATTCTAATTGTTCATAGTAACGACTTCAGTCGTTATCTTATCTTAGTTCGTAGTAACGACTTCAGTCGTTATCTTATCTTAGTTCGTAGTAACGACTTCAGTCGTTATCTTATCTTAGTTCGTAGTAACGACTTCAGTCGTTATCTTAT